>NCAP01000023.1 GCA_002255495.1 Rhodospirillales bacterium 20-60-12
CCACGCGCTCACCATGACCACCAATGCGAAGGCCTGCCCGCCATGGAGTTCGTAATTCCAGTCAAACCCAAGCGCATTGAGCCGCCTGCCGATCAGCCCAATCTGCGGGTGCATGAGAAAGACAAATAATACCGCGGCAATGGCCGGGGCTATGGCGTAATGCCAGATTAGCAACACCTTGTAAAAGCCGCTGCCCTTGATTTTGCGATCCGCGAATATTGCCAATGCCAATCCGGCGGCCATCGCAATAACGCTGACGGCGATGCAGAACAGCACGGTGCGGGCCAACGTGCCCAGATAATTAGGGTCCCGCAATAAAGTCGTGAAATTGCTGAACCCGACGAAATCAGTGTTCAGCCCAAACGGATCGGTCGCCTGAAAACTTTCTTCAAACGCTTCTCCTGCCGGTAGAATAAAAAATATTATGGTCAGCAAAAGCTGCGGCAAAATCAGCAAAATCGGCAAAACGCGGCCGGGGAAAATTGTTCGTCGTTCCATGATGTCCCCGGCCGTTAGATCAATATTGCTTCGGGTTGGGTCACTCGAACCGACCCGAAGCTATGAAGCAAAACCACAAAACAAGGTGCAAGCGCGTCGCTGCAAAGCAACCGAGGGATAAGGGCAGAGCAATGTCACGACAGGACATTGACTCTCACCCTTCTCGATCTCAGCCCTTGGCGGTTTTAGCGAAATTGCCGATCACCGCGTTGCCGCGCTGCACGGCATTGTTCAACGCGGTTTGCGCGTCGGTTCCATTGGTAATGGCGCGCTCCCATTCTTCCTCGATGATCACGCGCACCTGTGGCATGCCCCCAAGACGGATGCCCTTGGAGTATTTCGTGATCGTCCCGCGGGTCAATTGCTTGATCGGCAGGTCGGCACCTGGATTCTTGTCGTAAAATCCATTGGATTTCAGCAGATCATAGCCTTTGAAACTGACCGGCACATAACCGGTCGCCTCACTCCAGGCGGCATCCTGGGCAGGTGCACCCATATAGCGGAAGAACGCGGCAATGGCGGCAAACTCGGCTTTTGAACGATCAGGCGCGGTCATCGGCCAGAAGCTGGCGCCGCCGATGATCGAATTGATCGGCGTGCCGATGATCGAGGGGTGATAGGGCAGATAGGCAGCAGCGAATTTGAATTTCGCGCTCGAGATCAATTGCCCGCGAATCCCCGAGCTATCGAACGTCATCGCGGCCTGTCCCGAATAGAAAACCGGGCTCGGGGCACCATCGCGGCCCTGATATTTGAACAGGCCCTCCTTTTCCATCGACAGCAAAGTCGAAAGATTTTTCACAAACGGCGCGGTATTGATGGTGAGTTTGGGGTCCGGCCCGCCAAAGCCGTCATTCAGGGTCGCGTATTCAACATTATGGATGGCGGCGAATTGTTCGAAATGCACCCAGGTCGGCCACGATGTCATAACCGGGATAGGGGCGGCATTCTTCGCCTTGATCGTCCGTGCCGCGGCGATCAGTTCGGGCCATGTTGCCGGCGGCTTGGCGGGGTCCAGACCGGCCTTCTCGAAAGCATCCTGGTTGATCCACAGCATCGGGGTTGAGGAGTTAAAAGGCATCGCGCCCATTTTGCCGTCATTGAGGCTGTAATACCCGCGCACCGCAGGGATATAGGTGGCGGGGTCAATCGCGACGCCGGTCATTTCGGATAATTTCCATACATCCACCACAGCCCGGCCGGCGGAAAGCATGTCGGCGGTGCCGACATCGAAAATTTGCGCGATATCCGGTGCCTTGCCGGCCCGCCAGGCAGCGATCGACGACGTCAGAACCTGCGGATAGGTGCCCTTGAACACCGGCTGCACAATGGCGGCGGACTGGCTTTTATTGAAGCCGTCGATCAGGCCGATCAACGTATCGCCCAACTGGCCGCTCATCGCATGCCACAGGGTAATGGTTACAGGCGCATCGGCCATGGCGCGCGGTGCTGCGGCAATGCCGGCCAGGGCCCCGGCCGAGGCCATTAAAAGGCGACGTTTCATATCAGGCTTCCTCTCTGTTCAAGGCATGCCGCTTATCGCGGCTATGTGGACATGCCAATGAGACACCAATGAAGGAATTGTGACAATGACAACGCGTGAGATTTTTGCCGCTCCACCGCATTACCCTTAATTCATCCGCCGGCGCTTGTCCGTTCAGGTGCGTCGTCCCACAATCAAATTCATGGAAAACCTTCATCCGCCGATTATCGATATGACCCCCGATGGTCAGTTCGTCGATCACCGTCCGTTCGCATTCCGCCCGCAAGGTGCGCCCAGCGCCGGCATCACGCTCTCAGGCATCCTGGTGCGGCTCGCAGGTCTCTCCATTGGTTTGGCCATTGCAGCCTTTCTGGTTAGCATGGCCGTCATCATCCTGCCCTTTATCATGTTGGCCGGTGTTATTGGTTATTTTGCGCTGCGCCACCAATTACGTCGCGGCATGACCAAAGGCCCCATCATATTCCGCTATCACCGCTGACATAGGCCGCATCGCGGCTCTCTTCCTCGTTGATCGGCTGAAGATCTACTTCGACAGTCAGGCTGTGCCGACCACCCCCAAGAATGACGCCGCGCAACGGGCTGACATCGCCAAAATCTCTGCCCCAAGCCAGCGTCACATGCTCGTCATGGACCACCAGATTATTGGTCGGGTCAAAATCCACCCATCCATCATGCGGGCCCAGCCACGCGCCGATCCAGGCATGGGACTGGTCTGCACCGCGCCGTGCGGTCTCGCCCGGTGGCGGATAGGTGCGCAAATAGCCTGAGACATAGCGTGCCGGCAGGTCCAAAGCCCGCAGGCAGGCAATCATCAGATGGGCATAATCCTGGCATACCCCGGCGCGGGTTTTCAGGGCTTCGATGGCGGTGGTGCTGACCGCCGTCACACCGGGCCGATAAGCCATATCAGCATGAATACCCGCCATAAGTGACAATAAACCCACCATAATCGGCTGACCGGGCGGGAAATGTTGAGCGGCGTAAAGTGCGATCGCCTCGTCGGGGCTCGCCAACGCGCTCGGGTAGCGGAATTCGGCGGCCTCGGGCGCTCGAAAAGCCGCCTTGGATGTCTCTTCCCACGCCATGCTTGCCTCTGGCTCCGGCGCCCTCGGCAAGCTCACCTCGATTTCGGCATGGAGCACCACATCTAGCGATTTATGCGCAGACATCTGAGCAATCAGGCTGGTCCGATTGCCGAAATGATCCTGCTCATCAACCCGGTCCGCCGGTTTGGGCAAAATCACCAGAGTTGCGGCATGGACCAATTGCCCAGGCCGTGCCCGTGGCAAAAGATGCATGAAATGCAAACCGATCCCGACATGATGCGCATAATGATACAACGTGCGGTGAGTGAGCCGGTATTTCATGCCCGCTTGGACTCCCATGCGGCAAGCACCTTAGGCATATCGAGCGAGGCTTGCTCATCTTCGTCCATTTGATGAGCCACCGGCAGCAACGTGAAAAACCGCCGCTCGATCTGATCGGACAGACCACGCAGCCGGTCCGCCAGCACAGTCAGCCGCAGCGGCAGGCTGTCCTGCCCCGGCAGCGGTAAACGCGCGCCCATCGATCTGGCCTCTTCCATCAACCGCTTGGCTTCCAGTGCGTCATCCACCGCGTCAAGCCGCTGCAACACGTCATACAGCGCCGCACATTGAAAATATAATCCGCGCGGGTTGCTGGCATCGGCAATCAGCATGTCAAGCACCGGGGCAGGGGCAATGACGCCGGCGTAGGATAGTTCATAGCTGAGCACCGAGTCAGCCAAGGCAATCCCGAGGCCCAGACCTGGCTGCAGGCGTTCCTCCGGCCCGTCGAGCAGGATGGCAAGCGATTCCGAAGCGTTTTCAGCCCGCTCCAGGCGCCTTCCCATTTCCAGAAACAGCCAGCCGCCGCCGCGCGACATATTCTCCGCCGCAATGCCGGCAAAGCAGGCGGCAAAGCCGAGCACCGACGGCACCGCTGTTTCCTCATCCAACGCAATCGCGGCCCGGGTCGTTTCCAGCGATGATTCGACAGTCGCCAGCATACTGGGGCTCAGCCGTTCGCTGCTCGCCGTCAGCAGGCGCGCGACCTCCGCCGCCAGCGAGCCGAGTCGCCGACGGCGGGCGAGGGCGCTGCGCAGCAACCGGCCGGAGCTGAACTTGCCGCCCAATTCACGAGGGATCAGCTTCGCATGGGCCAAGCACCGCCCCAGCAACCCCAATTCGGCCGCTTCACGCGGCAAGGACGTGCCGCTGGTCAGCCGCGGCAATGCCAGCATCATCAGCCGCGCTGCCCATTCCAGCCGTTCCACCGCTCGGCCGAGCCAAAACAAATTATCAGCCACCCGCGAGGGCAGGCCGATGGCGGCCAGACTGTTCGAGCGCGGCGGCGGTTCGGCTGCACGGGCCCCGGTAATTTGCCGCGGCTCCGAGGCCTCCATCACCCAAATATCCTTCATCAGCATGCCGCCATCGGGCAGGCGCGCAAAGCCGAGCCCGCCTGGCAATACCTGCCAGCCATGCCCATCATGCCAGGCAAACAGCCGCATCGTCAGCGGCGCATGATCCAGGCCGTTGGCCCGCCGATCAATGCCGGCCAAGGGCACGCGCGATTCACGGCCGTCGGCCGGGCCGTAGCCGAGCATCAATTCCTGACCCAGAATCTGGCGCGCGAGATGCGGCAGCAAGGCCGCGAAACCAGGCGCTTCGACAATCGCACTTCCCGGCGCATTGAGCATGATCAGGCGGTGCGCCCGCAAGGCGCCCAGCAGGCCGGATATGCCGCCGCCTGGCTTGCCGCCCATTTCCAGCGGATCGATATGCTGCCCAGTCAACCGGCGGATCAATACCGGCACCGGCACCAGCCCACCCAGAGTTTTTAACTGCACCAAGCCGCCGCGCACGGCCAGATCACCCGGTTCGAGCAGCATCGCCCCGATCGCCCGGGCGAGTAGTGCGCAATCGACCGGATCACCCCCCGCGACCGTTCCCGGCGGACTGGCGAGCACCGCGACCGGCCGATAGCCCGCCAGCCCATGCAAATAATCCTGCCAGGAATCCACCGCCGGGCGCTGGCTCATCAAGGTCACGCCGCGAAACAATTCGGGTAGCACGCCGGCGGCAAAGCGCCTGATTGCCAGCGCATGACCAAGCCCGGGCACCGCGCCGGTATGATCAGCGACAATCTGGAAACCGCCCTCGGGCAGACGGATCACATCGACGCCATATAAACCGAGTCGTGGGCTGGCGAGTGGTGAGCCATTGCGCAATGAGCGCAGAAAGCCCGGATTGGGGAAAACCAGATCTGGTGACACCGTGCCGTCATCAAGCAGGGTTTGGCGGTCATAAATATCCTCGACCAGCGCGCCCAGCAATGTCGCGCGCTGCCGCACGGATGCTTCGAGGCCGGCAAACTCAAACTCGGTCAGGGGCACTGGAAGCGGATCATAGCGCCCGGGTGCGATGGCGCCGAACGGCGCGTTGAACCGGGCCTGCCGGTCCAAAGCCGCCTTGCGCGCGCCAAGTTCAGCGGTCCCGAGACTCATCATCACGTCGAGCACAGGGCGCCATGGCGCACGGATATGTCCGGCGTGATCGATCATCTCGTCGCATGGCAATATGTCGTCCATTATTGCGGCATAACAGAGTGGCCGCACTCTCCCAAGCGCCTTTAATTTGTAAAATGCAGTTCGGCGGGCGCTGGCGCAGCGGTTCGATCATTTTCTTGTTGCGCCGCCCGCGCTGCGCTGCAAGATGAGGGGAACAAGGGGTAAAGACACTCGATGAATGTGACCGAGCTTGCCAGACTGCCCAATTATGATGCGGGAACGTATTTCTGCGAGCTCACCCGCCGACGCCCCGATGATGGCGGTGTGCCAGACAAATTATTGGTCAGGCTCGATCGGATTGGGCTGGAAGCGTTGCACGCCCGCGCGGCGGCGGCCGAAACCGAGCTGATCGATCTCGGTATTACCTTTACGGTCTATTCCGAGGCCACCGCGATCGACCGGATTCTCCCCTTCGATTGCATCCCGCGCATCATCACGCCTTCAGAATGGCGGACCATCGAGACCGCGTCGATCCAGCGCGTGGCTGCCCTCAACGCTTTCCTTGCAGATGTCTACGGCCCCGGCAAAATCGTCAAGGACGGTGTCATCCCCGCCGATCTGGTGTTCGGCAATGCCAATTATCGGCCGGAAATGAAGGATTTTCCGGTCACCCACGGCACTTATGTCCATGTCTGCGGCATCGATATCATTCGCGACGAGCATGGTGAGTTCCGCATCCTCGAGGATAATGCGCGCACGCCCTCCGGTGTGTCCTATGTCATCGAGAACCGCCATTTGATGCTCCGCGCGTTCCCCGATCTGATGGCCGGCATCAAATTACTTCCAGTCGACGATTACGGCCGCCGCCTGCGCGCCGCCATGACCGAGATTGCCCCCGGCGGCCATGATGACCCGCAAGTCGTTCTGTTGTCGCCGGGCATTTATAACTCGGCCTATTTCGAACATGTGTTTCTCGCCCGTGAAATGGGTGTGCCCCTGGTGCAAGGCTCGGACCTCATCGTCGAGAACGACCATGTCTATATGCGCACCACCGTGGGGTTGTGCGCGGTGCATACGATTTATCGCCGCCTGAACGATGATTTTCTTGATCCTGAAGTATTCCGACCCGACTCGATGCTTGGCGTGCCCGGGCTGATCCGCGCCTGGAGGGCTGGCAATGTCGCCATCGCCAATGCGGTCGGCACCGGCGTTGCCGACGATAAAGCCGTCTATGCCTATATGCCGCGCATCATCAAATATTATCTCGGCGAAGAGGCAATCATTCAGAACGTGCAGACCAATATCTGCCGTGAGGCCGAAGGGCTGCAATATACGCTCGACCATTTGCATGAATTGGTGATCAAGCCGGTTGGCGAATCGGGCGGCTACGGCATCACCATCGGGCCGCGTGCGAGCAAAGCAGAGCTGGAATCTGCCCGCGCCGCCTTGCTGGCGGACCCCGCGCAATGGATCAGCCAGCCGATGATCGGGCTTTCGGTAGCCCCTACTCTGGCAGCCGACGGTATTGGCCCGCGCCATCTCGATCTCCGTCCCTTTGTCGTCACCGGCCGCGATAGCTGGGTGCTGCCCGGCGGGCTGACGCGGGTGGCGATGAAACAAGGCAGCCTGATCGTGAATTCATCCCAAGGTGGCGGCTCGAAAGACACCTGGGTTCTGGCGGAGGGCTGAAATCATGAGACAAGAACCGGTTCTGCTCTCACGCGACGCCGAGGGCCTGTTCTGGATGGCGCGCTATCTGGAGCGGGTGGAAAACCTCGCCCGCCTCATCGATGTCAGCCAGAGTTTCGAGAGCCCCGGCTACGAAGCCGAAGCCTGGTTCGCGCTGATCCGCATCAATGCCGATGAAAAACCCTACGCCAAACTGGTGAGCGAATCCGGCTTCGATGGTGTCGATCCCGATGCGGTGAAGCGTTCCTATCTGCTCGATCACAATAACCCGACCGGCATTCCGTATAACCTGGAAATGGCGCGCACCTGCGCCCGCACATTGCGCCCCTTGATCAGCACTGAAATGTGGCGGCAGATCAATGTGTTCCACCGAGTTATCCAGAACATCACCACGGCCGACCTGGAAGGTGACCGGCTGTCGCGCCTGTGCATGCGGATCAAGGACAATGTGCAAGCGCATACCGGCATTACCGAGGGCACATTATATCGCGACCAGGGCTGGCAATTCTACCAGCTCGGCCGGGTGATCGAGCGTGCCGATCAGACCACGCGGCTGCTCGACATCAAATATCACCAATTGCTGCCACGCGAGGGTGAAGCCAAACGTGTCGCCGACCTAACGCAATGGAATGCGGTGCTGCGCGCCGCTGCGGGCTATCACGCCTTCAAGCGACTCTCCCGCGCCGCATTCAGCCCTGAGGATGTCGTTGGATTTTTGCTCCGTGATCCATCCTTCCCGCGTTCGGTCATGCTCTGTATTCGCCGGGTTGAGCAGCATCTGGATGATTTGCGCCGACACCATAATCTCAGCGGCACCAATGAGGCGATCGAACGAGCGGAATTTTTGCGCGAATTTCTGACCGATCGCTCGACCCGCCATATTATTGACGCAGGGCTGCACCAATATCTCGATCAGATTCAAATTCATCTGATGGAACTCGCCGGCTCAATCGGCCGTAGTTTCTTCAGGGACTGGCGGCCCGAGGCCGCGGCTTAGATCAATATTGGTTTAGATGGAGTCACTTGACTCCAGCTGAACCAATGAAATTGATCGACAAAATAAATCTAGAGCGTGTCGTCCTCAAACGGCTCCGCTCGCGATCGTTGTGGGCTTATTGGAGTTGTTTGACGCCTGTAACGGTCTGACATTGATTGATACACCAACTCTCACCGGGTTGTTCTAAAAAACATTAGGCGATAAGGCTCGACTAAGCCCTCAAACGCGAGGTTGCTCCCTTTGAATAATACAATAAAGTCAGATGCTTATCAGAGCAGCCTGAGAATGAGTTCGACCTCTCCCGCGCCATCATTCAGGGCATTAGCCCTGACATTTGGCGGCGTGTTTCTGCTCGCTTTGATCCCGCGGTTGTGGGGCATCGGGATGAAGCCGGTTTGGCTCGACGAGACGTTCACCCTGCACCGTGCTGGCTTGCCTTTGGCTGGCCTGGTTCATGACAGCTTTATCAATCACCATTTACCCACCTATTTTCTGCTCATCCATGGATTGATGGCGTTCAGTCCTAATATCGGCCTGTTACGCGCGCCTTCGGCCTTGTTCGGCGCGTTGGCGGTGGCGCTCACCTGGCTTGCCGCACGCAATATCGCGGGGCGGATGGCCGGCATCTCGGCGGCACTCATCCTGGGCCTTGCGCCGAGCGCCGTCGCGTTCAGCCAGGAGGCCCGTTCGTATACTATGGTCATGGCGATGATCCTGATTGCGCTGAACGGCCTGATTTTGCTGGTCTCCGCGCCGCGCCGCGCCGCCGGCGCCCCACCTGGTCAGCGTGCTGCTTGGCTGGCATTTGTAATGGGCACGATTGCCGCGATGGATGTGCTGGCTGACGGTGCGCCGTGGTGGATTATTGCCAATGTGGCGTTCGTGCCGATGATCCTCAGCGTGCCCGGCCAGCGCGCTGCTCTGGCATGGCGCTGGCTGGCGGCAAATCTGATCATCGTGGTTTGCACCCTGCCGCTCTACGTTACCATGGATCATGCGGTGCACGGCCATTTCATCCATAGTTTCGGCTGGGTTCCGGCACTGGATACGCAGCGCATCTGGTCGGCCATTGCCGGCACATTTTTGCTCCGTATTGCCGATTCCGTGAGTTTCCGGCTGATGCATGTCGGTTTGCCAGAGGCTCTGTTTGGCTTCACCGCCATTGCCTTGCCGTTTTTGGCGCTGCTCGGCGCGGCCCGCTTGCGCGGCCAGCGCGCCTTGCAAATCCTGCTGCTGCTCGGATGCCTAGCCTTGCCGATCGCATTGCTGCTGATCTCTATCAGCAAGCCGGTTCTGGTTCCACGCTACATGCTCTGGAGCGACGCACCCTTTGCCATTCTGGCCGGCATCGGTGCTGCCTATGCAGCGTCCTCGCTCGGCCCGCGCGGCCGTCGTGCCTTGGGCGTGGCGGCAAGTCTGCTTTTGATTGTCAATCTGCTGCCCTATTACAGCGCACAAACCAAACCGCGCTGGGATCTGGCAGCGAAGTTTCTGGACACTCATGTTCGGCAGAATGATTTCGTTTACCTGACCGATCGCGGTGCCATCCCGATCCTGGAGCAATATCTGCCGCAAGGGGCGCAGGGTCGTGTCCTGGCCCATGTGACAGGCAATCTCGATCATGCCGAGGCCGCCGAAGCCGCTGGCCAGCGTGTTTGGGTTGTTAGTGGCCGGGCCGGGCAGGGGCTTGCGAAAAGCTGGCAGGAATTCGCATCCCTGCTGGTGCCGCTCGGCACCCCAAGCAGTTTCAATATGGCCGGTAATCGGATCAGAATTCTGCTCTACGATCCCGCCGATGTTGTTGGTCCGACAGCGTCGAACGGTAATTGATCAACATCGAAGTTTTGCGTGTGATGGTTCGTTATAATTGTTGCTGTCAGTGCGAATTCGCGATGGCCAGTTTCAGAATTTCGTGGTCTTTACCATGCGGGTGTCGATGTTGAGCGTGTAGACATGCCACGAATTTTGCTTTCGATCCCAAAGCATGAGCGTATCGTTGCACGGCATCGTCAGCCAGCGCGGTAAAGATGGGCCGGGCAATTTTCTACCGTCATCTTCAGACTATGATTGATAATATAGGAACACACCGTCCACTGGGCCCATGGGCTGGCATGTCGATCCTTTCAAGAGAAGGAACGCGCCCATTTTATCGTTGCTCCATTTCGAGGAGCGTGTATTTTTCATGGACCCCGAGATCATCATATATCTCACGCCCTCGGCCTTGGTTGAGGCAAGCTCCCAATAACGATAGAAGGCGGTGGGCCGCACAGCCGTACCACATTTTTGCAGTATTCCGGGGGGAGACCTCCTGAAAACCTTTTTCGCATAAAACGGGGGCAAGGGTGAGATGGGAAATAGGGTCAATGATCGGCGGCAATGATTGGGCCGCAGCGGGAGAGCTGCGGGCCGCAATCAGCATGGCACCGAGTAACAGCTTACTGCTCATATCGAAATATCGCATACGCTGGCTTTTGAGCGCGATATGCCGGGCCTGGCCGTATCTCGCGCTGAACAAAATCCGATACCCAATTCTCATAAGTCACCTGTATCACAATCCAGCTCGGACAGCGGAAAATCGGTGCTCTAACGCTGTTCGACGAAGGCGTGCCAACCGGCCGTCAATTGCTCGGTCATGGATGGTGCGTCCTGGTCGTCGAGGCCGCCGATTTTGGCAAGGGCGCCATCGAACGCCGCATGATCTTGTGCCGCAATCCCGACGAAGCCTTCCGCAAGAGCAATCATCAAGGGCGTTTTGCTCGCCGCTCTCATCCACCATGCACGGCCACCCCTCAGTT
This sequence comes from Rhodospirillales bacterium 20-60-12, assembly GCA_002255495.1. Taxonomy (GTDB): domain Bacteria; phylum Pseudomonadota; class Alphaproteobacteria; order Acetobacterales; family Acetobacteraceae; genus 20-60-12. Next base: position 11,016 of record NCAP01000023.1, read on the forward strand.
TATTGCACCGCCCTGGTGCGCAGCAAGGCGATGCCAAGCGCGGTCGAGGCGGCGAATGTGGCGATGCCGATCAGTAATATATATGCGTGCGATACCTGCACACCGCTGCCCAACAGCGCGAACACAATGGTTTGCGGCACGTACCCGATCGCCGAGCCGGCGAGGAAGGCGAGAAAGCTGACCGAACTGACGCCGGCCAGCAAATTGAGCAGAATATTACTGCCCACCGGCATCAGCCGCAGCACAAGGGTCGCGCGAAAAGGCTGGCGCGCCAGCCTGGCATCAAGCCGGCGCAGCCTGCCACCGAAGCGTCGCGCCACAAAATCCCGCGCCAGCACCCGCGCCCAGATAAAATCGGCAGCACAAGCCACGCATTGCACCAGCATCGCCAAGGCAAATCCGGTCCAGAGTCCGAACGCATAGGCCCCGACAAAAGCCGGGATCTGACGCGGCAGGCCAATCGCCACCAGCAAGGTCGACAGGCCCATGAACAGCACAACGCTGCTCGCGCCGCCATCGGCCACCATCTCCTGCAATGTATCGCTGGCATGGCCACCCAGGATGACCCGCAATCCAAACCCCGCAGCTAGCAGCCCGCCCACCAGCAAGCCGGGTTTGAGCACCCTCAACAGACCCGCGCGCGGCGTTTGTGCCGTGGCCCCGCTCATGAAACTGCTCACGAGACTTCGATTTCAGGGAGAAATCCCCGTCGTTGCAGCCAGGCGACGCCGAATAAATCGACAATGCCGACTTTCAGTCGGTTCCAATTATTATAATGCGAAGCGCCGGCCACGCGCGGATGATGCCGGACCGGCACCGAGACCACCCGGCCACCGGCGCGGATGAACAAAGCCGGCATGAAGCGGTGCATATGGTTGAAATGCGGCAATTGCAGAAATGCTTCGCGGCGATAAAATTTGGCGCCGCAACCGGTATCGGGCGTCGCATCGGCCAGTAATTTGGCCCGCACGGCATTGGCAATGCGCGACGCCCAGCGTTTTGCGTCGCTGTCGCGCCTGGCCACACGATGTCCGGCAATCAAAACCGGACCCGGAGCCGCCTGCTCCTCGCGGCGGATGGCCGCAAGCATGGCCGGAATATCCAGCGGGTCGTTCTGACCATCGCCGTCCAATGTCGCGATATAAACGCCGCGCGCGGCGCGCACCCCGGTGACGATGGCGGCACTCTGGCCGCAACTGGCGCGGTGGCGCACCCGCCGCAGCCGGGCATTGCCTGCCGCGATCGATGCCAAAATTCCCGGCGTGTCATCGCCGCTGCCATCATCGACATAGACGATTTCATGATCGATATCGGCCAGAGCGGTACCGATCGCGCTGATTTGCGGCGCCAGATTTGGACCCTCGTCATGAACCGGCACCACGACCGATATCAAAGGGTTAGCTGAGAGCGGAGCGGCATGCAGCGGGGAGAGTTCGGTCATATGTCTTTCAATCGATCGGCCGGAGCAAAATTCGCCGACCCTGCTGATTTGTCTGGTTTGAACCGCACGGCAAGTGAAGCTTCTTTCATCAACCCAGATTGCCCGGCACAATCCTGGCCGGGCAGTCTGATTGACCAACTACCTTATCAGGCGAGCAGACTAAGGCACGATCATGGCATTGAAAGTAACGAAATATGGCAGTGCAGCATTGTGCCGATTACGCCTCGATAGCAACTGCAAACGCTGCTGCCTGGACAGCCCAACCGGGCAAGGCACGCCCCGCCGCGGCGGCATGTTCGCCCATGCTCGCCCGCAATGCAGGGTTGAAAATCAACCGCCGCATGGCCTTGGACAATTGATCGACATCATCGACAGGCGCCACCACGCCTGTATCGGGCGGCACCAGACTGCCCGCAGCACCGCCCGCCGTGATGGCGACCGGCACGCCACGCCGCAAAGCCTCTGCAATGGCCATGCCATAGCCCTCAAAGCGGGTTGCGAGCGCGAAGAGTTCCGCACTCTGCCACGCGGCTTCCAATGAAGCCCCAAGGAGCGGGCCACGAAATTGTACGCGCGCGGCAATCCCCAATTCCGCCGCTAAACGGGGTAGCTTTGCCGCATAGGTCGGATCACGCGCTTCGCCTGCCAATACCAGGGACCAGTCCAAATCGGCGAGCCGCGCCAACGCGCGCAGCAACACGTCATGGCCTTTACGATAGGTCAGCGTGCCAAGGCTGAGAATCGGGCATGGCGATCCGGGCGGTCGGCTGCCATCGATCACGCTGCGCGTCGCTTCGTCGGTTCCGGGAGTGACCACTCTGATGGCATCCGCCTGCACGCCGAAATCGCCAGTCAACCGTTCAGCAATCGGCGCGCTGGCGGCAATGACCCGTCGAAAACGCGGCAAGGCCGCCCGTTCAACCTGGTATAAAGCGCCCCGCTCTGCTTCAGACCTGCCCGGCTCGTTGGCTGCGGGATGATGCACCAGAACGCACGCGCCGGATGCGCTCAATAAATCGATGTGCGCGCCGAGGCCGCGCAGCAAAATCCCGTCAATGATCATCTGCCAACCGCTCCAGGGTGCCGGATCAAAAGGCTCCGCCGGCTGCAATGCCTTGTATTCGGCGTCAAACCCCATTGCCCGCCAAGCTGCTATCATTCGCCTATGGTAAAACGAAGCGCCGCTGACGCTTTCGAACGGTGCTTCGGTGAGCAGGAGCAGACGGCGTCGGGCTGGGTGCATGGATGAGAGATGCCGCAGTTCGGCGGGTTTTCCAACCGTGCCTGGCGCATCACGCTTGTGCGGAAAATGCGACCGGGCGCATGGCGAGCGGCCGCGGCGCACCCTGACGATATGACTGAGCCAGCGGCTTCTCGCAGGCGCTGAGCACCGTGCTGATCACCCGGCTTTGTGTGTCGATTGCCGATTCGAGCAATAAGCGGTTTTGCTGGATGAGCGGTTCAAGCCGGTCAAAATCGCCTGCGCTGCTCTGCTGCTCAGGCGGCAGGGCAGAAAAGCGAGCCGCCAGAGCCGCTTTCTCAACCAAAAATGAAGCAGGTTTGGAAAAATCCCCCGCCCGTAAAGCTGCATTTTCAGCGCTCAACAGGTTGATGAATTCCTTAATAATATCCTTTACATCATTCATTTTGCAGTTTTTTCATGAATAGGGGCAGCGCTCATCTCTTGTGCAATCGCAGGTGCGAGCCCCAGCCCGCCGCGCGCTTCGAACTGCTTGGCCAGCGCGTCGATCAGAAACGGGCGCCAGGTCGTCTCGGCGGCGCCGCCGCCGAACGGTGCGTCGGGCGGGGCGACACCTTCAAACATCGGCTTGAGCATCTGGCCGATGGCCATCGCCTCGAATTTTGCCGCGTCAGTATTGATCCGCGCATTTTGAGCCGGGCGGTTGTGTGCCGCCCCTAAGGGGGCAATCGCAAGCGTGCTCATTGGACGATCAACTGCGCTTGGAGCGCGCCTGCGGACTTGATCGCCTGCAGAATGCTGATCATGTCGTGCGGCGAGACGCCCAGCGCATTCAGCCCGGAGACCAATTGCCGCAGACTGACGCTGCCGGTGAGAATATCCATTTGCTTACCCTTTCCCTGATCCACCGAAATGGCGGTTTGTGTGGTGCTGACGGTTTTGCCGTTGCTGAAGGCGCCCGGCTGGCTGACATTAGGCGTCTCGGTGACGCGTACCGTCAGGTTGCCTTGCGCAATGGCGACGGTGCTGATCCGCACATCCGCCCCCATGACGATCGTGCCGGTTGCCTCATCGACGACGACGGTGGCCGGAGCCGACGGCACGATCTGCAGTTCCTCGATCTGCGCCAACGAGGCGACAACATTCCGGCCGGTCAGATCAAGCATGATCGTGCGCGGGTCGGCGACGGCGGCAACCGGCGCGCCTCCGGTCAGCGTGTTGTTGATGGCGCGGGCAATGCGCTCGGCTGTGGTGAAATCAGGGTTGCGCAATTCAAGGTTCGGTTTGGTCTCGGCCGCCAGGGTGAACGCGACCGACCGTTCGACATTGGCGCCATTGGTTATCCGCCCCACGGTCGGAACCCCTTGCGTGAAGGAGGCATTCGCACCCTGTGCGGCAATGGCACCGGTGACCAAGGAGCCCTGCGCCACAGCGTAAACCTGACCATCAGCACCGAGTAAGGGTGTCACCAGCAGCGTGCCGCCGGTCAGATTTTTCGCGTCCCCCAGAGCCGACGCCGTCACATCGATTTTCTCACCGCTATGGGTGAAAGCCGGTAAATTGGCCGTCACCATAACAGCAACAACGTTCTTGGTTTGCAGTTGCGCTGCTTGATCCTGGGTATTCACGCCCAGCCTTTCGAGCATGCCGATCAATGATTGCTTGGTGAAAATCGAATTATTCAGCGAATCGCCGGTGCCGTTCAGCCCGACCACCAGCCCGTATCCGACCAGCTGGTTGTCCCGAATACCTTCGATGTCGGTAATATCCTTGATGCGAACCTGTGCGGCGGCTGGCCTTGCTGCAAGTAAGCCGGCCAGCACGGCCAGGGCGATCAGCACGCGACGATAGCGACAAGGCAAACTCATTGCTTCAACCTGCTTCTGCACCGCCCGCCCGACCCGCAGGGATCACGCTAGCGGAATCTTAACGATTTCAGGCCATTTTGGCCCTCACCCTCACCACTAAGGCAAACAATATGCCAACCCGCGAACCCGCCATTTCCGCCCTTTTTGGCGGCACAACCCGGCAATTTCTGCCCGGCTTGGGGGCAGAAACGACCCAAGGCCGCTCATGACAAGCGTGCGCTCGGTTGGTGCTGCCGGCACGGCACCGGCCCAGGGCGTGCGCGCCACACGGCCACATGGCGTCCCATTCAGCATTGAGGCCGCGCCCCGTGCGGCCGATGTGCCGCCGGCGCAACCGGTTCAACTGGTCGGCATGCTGGCCTTGCAGGCGCAGGAATCGATGGCGTTTCGCAATCAGGCGAGCCGCAAGCAGAGCGGCAAATTGCTCGATGCTCTATCCCGTCTGCAGGCCGGGCTGCTGGGTCCGGCAATGGCGCCTGAACTGGAGTTGATCGGCCTGATCGAAGCCTTGCCGGCCGCGCCGGATCCGGCATTGGCTGCCATTGCCGCTGCCATCAGGCTGCGAGCCAGGGTGGAACTCGCCAAGCTGGCGATGGGCCAGCCGCCAGCGGATCGGACCGCCACGGGTGTTGCCAATCCATGAAAGCTGTAAGTTGTGCATCTTAACCCTTGGCGCTTTGCATTTCGCTGTCTATAAGCCGCCCGCAGTCATGCGGGGACGATATCTTTCGCGATCCCCAGGACAAGAAGGATTCGGCATCCATGTTGGTGACATTGCCACCCGATTATCGTCCAGTGGACAGCGAAGACTTCATGAATCCCATGCAGGTCGAATATTTTCGGCGCAAATTGCTGCGTTGGCGCACGGAATTGCTGCAGGAAGCCAATGGCACATTGGCCAGCCTCTCCGAAGGCGGCATTCACGAGGCCGACGTGACCGATCGTGCCAGTGTCGAGACGGATCGGGCGCTGGAACTTCGCACCCGGGACCGGGCGCGCAAACTGATCGGTAAAATCGATCAGGCGCTGAACCGCATCGAAGCCGGCACATACGGCTATTGCGAGGAGACCGGCGAGCCGATCGGGTTGAAACGACTCGAAGCGAGGCCGATTGCAACCCTATCAATCGAGGCGCAGGAGCGTCACGAAAAAATGGAACGCGTGCATCGGGACGACTAGATAAATAAAGATTTAGCTGGAATTGTTTGACGCCAGCTCAACCTCACCTCTAGCGACTAATCAGCAGCACTTCATCAGTCGATTTCAATAATGACCGGCACATGGTCTGACGGCTGCGGCTTATCGCGCTCTGACTTGACCGGCGTGACACTGACCAGCCGCTCGGCGATGCGCGGCGAGAGCAACGCATGATCGATGCGCAGCCCCTGATCGCGCTGCCAGGCACCCGCCTGATAATCCCAAAATGTGTAAATTCGCGCATCGGGCTCCAAGGCGCGCAGCGCGTCGGTCAACCCCAACCAGCATAATTTGCGCCAAGCCGCCCTGCTTTCGGGCCGCACCAAAGCATCGCTTGCCGGTAGAGAACCAGGCGCAAAATCAATATCTTGCGGGCAAATATTGAAATCTCCGGCCAACACGAAATCGACCCCCGTCTCCAGCATGGTCCGTGCGTGGTCATGCAGCGCGTCCATCCAGGCGAGCTTATAGCGATAACCCTCATCACCGCCGGAATTGCCGTTGGGTAAATACAGCCCGCCAATCACGATGTCCCTCAGACGCGTTTCAATATAGCGCGCCTGGGCATCGCCCGCCGGCAGCCCAGGCAACGCGCGATGGGTGATCTCAACGGTCTCACGGGTCAGCAGGGCCACGCCGTTATAGGATTTCTGCCCGACGATATGGGCGTGATAGCCCAGAGTGAGGAAATGGGCATAGGGAAAAGCCGCGTCCTCGCATTTGATTTCCTGCAGGAGCAAAATGTCGGGCGCTTCGCGGGTCAGAAAATCACTGACATGATCAAGCCTGATCCTGATCGAATTGACGTTCCAGGTGACTATTTTCACGCGCGGTCAGTCGATGCCGAAGGAGGTTCCACAGCCGCAGGACGTCGTGGCAATGGGGTTCTTGACCGCGAAATAGCTGCCCATCAGCGAATCGACATAGTCCAACTCAGCCCCTGCCAGCAGATCAAGGCTGGTCGGGTCGACCAAAACCATGGCCTGATCGGCCTTGACCACCAGATCATCTGCCGAAGGTCCGTCTGCGAGGTCGAATTTATACTGAAACCCGTTGCAGCCGCCGGCCAATACCTCAACCCGTAAAGCCGCTTTGGCTGGCTCGCCGGAGAGGATCTCACTAATCCGCGCAGCGGCTGATTTGCTGACCCGGAATGGTTCTGCACTTTGATTCATGGAGCATAGATAGACTGCGCTGATAGTGAATAGAAGGGGGCATGTATCGCAGTTTCACATATCCCGCTTGCATCGGCGGGGCGCCTGGGCTTGAAGGCTGCACCTTCTTTTTGATCGGACATGATGTGAACCAGCTGATCGGCATCGATTTCGGCACGACCAACAGTGTGCTTGCCCGGCTTGGGGCAGATGGCCGTATCAGCACCACGACCTATAAATTCGGCGCCGCCGAGCTTGACGTTTTTCGCACTATTCTGTGCTTTTGGTCCGAACAGCACGGCGCCACGCGCAGCCTGCAACATGCGGCGGGGCCATATGCCGTGGCGCAATATCTCGATGATCCGGCGGATAACCGGCTAATCATGTCGATGAAGACCTATCTCGCCCAGCATAGTTTTAGCCGCACCAGCATCTTCGGCCGGATGTTCTCGCTCGAGCAGTTGATTGCGTTATTCCTGCGCGGCCTGCTCGCCGGCGGCGATGCCCACGCGGCCGTCACCGCCGGGCGGCCGGTGAAATTCGCGGGCGAGACCGCCGATGACGCGTTCGGCGAGGCCCGCTTGCGCGGCGCGTTCGCCCAGGCCGGCTTCGGCACAATCGATGTCGCGCTGGAGCCCGAAGCCGCCGGCTATCGCTTTGCCCGGACATTGACCGCGCCCGCCACCGTCCTGGTAGGTGATTTCGGCGGCGGCACCAGCGATTTCTCGGTCATGCGCTTCACGCCCGATCAGCATATGCGGGTCCTGCCACTTGGCTATGCCGGCATCGGCATCGCGGGCGATAGTTTCGATTATCGGATTATCGACCGCCTAGTCTCGCCCTTGCTGGGCAAGGGCGATAAATATCACATTATGGGGGCGGACCTGCCGGTGCCGCCGGAATATTTCGCCGGTTTTGCGCGCTGGCATCGCTTGTCGCTAATGCGCAACCCCCGGACCTTGCGCGCCATCGAGGAAGTGGCGGCAGCCAGCCCCGATCCCACACGTCTGCGCACTTTGATCAGCCTGATCGAGGATGAATTGGGCTATCAGCTTTATCAAAGTGTGAGTGCCGTGAAAGCCGAACTCTCGCACGCCGACAATGCGGTTCTGCGCTTTGCCCATGGCGATTTCGCGATCGAACAACCGATCGCCCGGCATGAATTCGAATCCTGGATCGCCGATGATCTGCGGCAAATCGCCGCGACCATCGATCAGGCTCTGACTACTGCAGGCCTCAGGCATGAAGAGATTGACCGCGTGTTTCTCACCGGCGGCACTTCCTTCGTGCCCGCCGTCCGGGCGCTGTTCGCGGCGCGATTCGGCGAGCATAAAATCTCTGGCGGCGGCGAGTTTGTTTCAGTCGCCGAAGGCCTCGCACTGATCGGCCGCGATCGGCTGGCGCCTTGAGGTGCCTTGGAGACTGGCGGCAAGGCGTGTAATCGAAGCCGATGGACCTTGCCCCTTACGCAGCCCAGGCCGCCGCATCACGCGGGCGGCTTCATATTGAGCCCGGAAGCGGCGCGCGAAGTGCGTTTCAGCGCGATCGCGACCGCGTGGTGCATTCCGGCGCATTCCGCAAACTACAATATAAAACCCAGGTTTTCGTCACCCATGAGGGCGATTTCTACCGCACCCGCCTGACCCACAGCCTGGAAGTGGCGCAGATTGCCCGCTCGATCGCCCGCCGCCTGCGTCTGGATGAGGACCTGACCGAAACTTTGGCTCTGGCGCACGACCTCGGTCATCCACCCTTCGGCCATGCCGGTGAAACCGCCCTGAACGCGGCACTGAGCGCGTATGGGGGATTTTACCATAATGCCCAGAGCCTGCGCATCGTCACTCTGCTCGAACATCGCTACGCCGCGTTCGATGGGCTCAACCTCACCTGGGAAACACTTGAGGGGCTGGCCAAGCACAACGGCCCGCTGCCGAGCCCGCCGCCCTATATCGCCGAATTCGATGCGCTGTTCCCGCTTGAGCTTGCCCGGCAAGCCTCGGCCGAAGCGCAGGTTGCCGCCGTGGCCGATGATGTCGCTTATCATGCCCATGATCTGGATGATGGTCTGCGCGCCGGCCTGTTCGGGTTTGATGATATCGCCGATCAGGCCTTGATAGATGGCGCATTAGCCGAAGCCCGCCGCCTGACGGCCGACCCAGGCCGGCTGCGCGCGGAGATGACCAGGCGCGTCATTAATGCGATGATTGGCGATATCGTCGCGGAAAGCGAGGCACGCATCGCGGCCCTGGCACCACGAAGCGCCGATGACATCCGGGCTGCGGCGGCACCCGTGGTCGGGTTTTCGCCGGCCATGGCAGAGGCGAACCGAGCGATTAAGACCTTCCTGTTCGCGCGCATGTATCGCCATTGGCGGGTTAATCGCATGACCCATAAGGCCGAGCAGGTGACGCATGAATTGGCGAGCTTGCTGCTGGCCAAACCCGATCTCCTGCCCGATGATTGGCGGGTGCGGGCCGGCCGACCTGGTGCACCTGACGCTGCCGTCGCCGTGCGCGATTATATCGCCGGCATGACCGATCGTTATGCGCTCGATGAGCACCGACGATTGACCGATCCCTATATCCCGGCCTGAGCCGTAAGCCGCATTGCATCTTTGCCCTTTTTACTTGGAATCATATTCATGTCTGAGAATCTCTTCGGCCAGATCAGGATCTTTGTTCTGGTCGAGCTGACATCGCTCTATCCCGATATCCCGACCGATGTGCTCGCGCGCGTTGAAGTGACACCGACGCGCGAGGCGGCCCATGGCGACATGGCAACGAATGCCGCTTTGGTCGCCGCCAAGCCGACCGGAAAGAGCCCGCGAGAAATTGCCGCTGCGCTTGCCTTGGCGTTGGCCGAGCGCCCCGAAATTGCGAAAGCCGAGCAGGCCGGGCCGGGTTTTGTAAATATCACTCTGGCGCCGGCAATTCTATTGGCGCAGATACCGGTGATTTTGCAGGCGCAGGAGCAATATGGCAGCAGCAAAATCGGTAATGTGCGCCGGGTGAATGTGGAATATGTATCGGCCAATCCCACTGGCCCTTTGCATGTCGGGCATTGCCGGGGTGCGGTGGTGGGTGACGCGCTGGCCAATCTGCTCGCCAAGGCGGGCTTTGATGTGACCAAGGAATATTACATCAACGATGCCGGCGCACAGGTCATCGCACTCGCCTGGTCGGTCTATTGGCGTTATTTGCAGGCGCTCGGCACGACGCTGAAGGAAGGCGAATTTGCCGAGGCGGCGCCTACAGGTTTGCAGTATCCGGGTGATTATCTCATCCCGGTTGGTGCGGCGCTGGCGCAGGATCATGGGGCAGCCCTCGCCGGGCCCGGATGTTCGATTGCGGAGTCTGCCCTCTGGCTCAATGTCGTACGCGATGCCGCCATTGCGGCGATGATGGATCTGGTCCGCGAGGATTTGGCCGCATTGGGGGTATATCATGATATTTTCACCTCCGAAGCGGCCCTGGTCGCGGCCGGTGGCGTGGAGCATGCCCTGGCCACGCTGAGTGCAAACGATCTGCTTTACGAAGGGGTATTGGAACCGCCGAAGGGCAAAACGCCAGAGGATTGGGAGCCACGCGAACAGACCTTGTTCAAATCCACCGCCTTCGGCGATGACATTGATCGCCCGGTTAAAAAATCCGACGGCTCCAACACCTATTTCGCCAATGACATCGCCTATCATGCCGACAAACTGACCCGCGGTTTCACCTCGTTGATCGATGTCTGGGGCGCTGATCACGGCGGCTACGTGAAACGCATGAAGGCCGCGGTGAAAGCCATGGCCGGTGCGCGGGATGCCAGCCTCGATGTCGTGCTGTGCCAGATCGTCCGTGTCATGAAGGACGGTGTGCCGATGAAAATGTCCAAGCGGGCAGGCACTTTTGTCGAATTGCGCGAATTGATCGATGCGGTGGGCGCAGATACCGTACGGTTCATCATGCTCACGCGCAAATCCGACGCGCAAATGGAATTCGATCTCGATGCCGCAGTGGCGCAAACCCGCGAAAATCCGGTCTTTTATGTGCAATATGCCCATGCGCGCTGCCGCTCGGTGCTGCGCGCCGCGGCGGGCCTCAGTGCGCTGCCGGAGCCCGATGATCTTTCGAGCCTGGATGCTGCGGAAGAATTAGCGCTCATCCGGCGCCTGATCTCCTGGCCACGCGCCATCGAGGCTGCCGCGGAAGCCCATGAGCCGCACAGAATCGCTTTTTTCCTGTATGATCTGGCCGGCGACTTTCACGCTTTATGGAATCGCGGACGGGAAAATGCCGCTCTGCGGTTCCTGCAGGAGGAGCGCCCGGTGGAGACAGCGGCGCGGCTTGCCCTGGTGGCAGCCACGGCGACCGTTCTGCGTTCGGGGCTGGCGGTGCTGGGTGTGACTCCCGCCGAGGAAATGCGAGGCTAGGATATATGAGTGAACCTGACCTGGAGATACCAGCGTTCCGCGCAAGCCCGCGCCGGAAAAAGACGATCGATCCGGCCATGCTGCGCATCGCGGGCGGGGCAGGGGGCATTGCGCTGATTGTCATTGTCGTGGCGCTGCTGTGGGGCGGGGTCCATACCGGATTTGGGCCGCCACCCGTGCTGCAGCCACCGCAGGGCCCGATGCGCATTGTCCCGGCCGACCCCGGCGGGCTGCAAGTGCCAGGCTCCAGCGAGCAGATCATGTCCGGCCAGGCCGCTTCAGGCCCGCCGAGTCTGGCTCCCGCGCCGGCAACGCCCGATATCGCGAAGCTCGAAACCGAAGCCTCTCCGCCAAAATCAACGTCCGCGCCGCCATCCGTTCCGGCCATCTCCCCCGCGCCACAAACCATGGCGCCGGCAGCCGGCAGAGAAGCGGCACCGCCCTCTCTGACCCAGCCAGTGCCCGCCGTGAACGCTGCGGGGCCGGTTGCCGTGCAGCTCGCGGCGTTGACGAATAAGCACGACGCCACAGACCTCTTTGACCATTTGACCAGTGAAATGCCCACAGCATTTGCAGGCAAAGCCCCAGATATAAGCAACGTCAGCGTCAACGGCACGATTTATTGGCGCCTGCGCGTCGGCGGCTTTTCCGATGATGCAGCTGCAGCCGCATTCTGCGCGGTGCTGCACGAGCATCACGCCGCTTGTGAGCTCGCCCGATTCTAATGAAATCCGCCATTATCGGCATCGCCGGGACACAATTGTCTGAGGCTGAATCCAGGCTGCTGCGCAGCCATGCCCCGGCAGGCGTGATTCTTTTTGCCCGCAATATCGGCAATCCCAAGCAGCTTGCCGGGCTGGTCGCCGCCCTTCGCCGCGATTTGCCGGAAGAGTCTGTACTGATGATCGATCAGGAGGGCGGGCGCGTGGCCCGGCTACGCCCGCCGCACTGGCCGGCCTTGCCGGCCGCCGCTGACCTCGCTGATCGCGAGGCAGCTTTGCTTCATGGCACCCAATTGGGCCGGATCTGCCGCCAGGCGGGCTTCGATGTCGCCACCGCACCCGTGCTCGATCTCGCCTGGCCAGGGGCAAGTTCAGTGATCGGCGATCGCGCGCTCGGTGCGGAACCAGACCGGGTTGCAACATGCGGCGCGGCCATCGCGCAAGGGCTGATGGCTGAAGGGATCATCCCGGTGATGAAGCACCTCCCTGGCCATGGGCGCGCCACGCTGGATAGCCATTTTGCACTACCCCGGGTGACTGCAGGGCTGGATGAGCTTGCCGCCGATTTCGCCCCTTTCATCGCCAACCAAAATCTACCCTGGGCGATGACGGCTCATATCGTTTATACCGCGCTCGATGATCGTCCCGCCACCTTATCGCCGGTTGTAATCGAGCGGGTTATTCGCGGTATGATCGGCTTTAAGGGCATTCTGATGAGTGATGATCTGGCGATGAAGGCCCTGAGCGGCAGTCCGGCCGATTTGGCGCGGGCAACCCTTGCGGCGGGGTGCGACATTGCCCTTTATTGCCCTGGCGACGAGCCCGGCAATCAGGCGGTGCTTGAAGCCTGCCCGCCTTTTACACGAAAGCTCCGATGAACCCGCATTTGATCGATACTATCGTCATCGGCGTCGCCGCCTATGTGCCGGCGATTGTGCTGCATGAATTGGCGCACGGGGTCGTCGCATATTTCTTCGGCGATCAGACTGCGCGCCGGGCCGGGCGATTGACCCTTAATCCGATCGCGCATGTCGATCGGATGGGCACGATCATTTTGCCGGGAATTTTGCTGGTCTCGCAATTGCTCACGCTAGGCCGCGTTGCGTTCATGTTCGGCTGGGCCAGGCCGGTGCCGGTTGATGCCTCGCAATTCAAACATCCGCGTCAGGATATGGCCCTGGTCGCCATCGCCGGGCCGGTGACGAATTTTATTCTGGCCTTTATCGCGGCCTTGGTTTTCGTCCATGGCGGACCGACGGATGGGCTGTGGGGCCGGTTTCTGCTCCCGTTCATGGTGATCAATGTTGCACTCGGATTATTCAACCTGATCCCGCTGCCGCCGCTCGATGGCGGGCGTATCATGGTCGGCATTCTGCCCCTGCAAGCCGCCATCTGGTGGTCGAAAATCGAGCGGCTGGGTATATTAATGGTGCTGCTGCTGATTTTTGTGCTGCCCTTCGCCTTGAGCCAGCTCGGCATCGCGTTTGATCCGGTCTCGGCGCTGATGAATAATGTGGTGCCGCGTTTTGTCGGCTTTCTGTTGCAACAGGCCGGGCTGCCGGCCGCGCAAAATGTCACAATCTGACCCCGATCAATTATTTCTCCAGCTCGACGGCTATGAAGGCCCGCTCGATTTGTTGCTCGATCTTGCGCGCGCGCAAAAGGTCGATCTAGAGAAAATCTCGATCCTGGGCTTGGTCGAGCAATATCTTGCCGTGATCGAGGGGGCCCGGAAAATCCGCCTCGAATTGGCAGCCGACTGGCTGGTCATGGCCGCCTGGCTTACCTGGCTGAAATCGCGCTTGCTGCTGCCGCATTCTGCGGAGGCCGAAGATGCCGAGCAGGCCGCCGGCACATTGGCGAGCCGCCTCGCCGATTTACAAGCCATCCGCGCCGCCGCTTTATGGCTGAACGGCCGGCCGCAACTCGGTCAGGATGTTTTTGCCCGCGGTCTGGCCGAGGATTTTACCGAAATCGACCGCTCGCGCTTGCGCACCGATCTGCCGGGTCTGCTCAGCGCCTATCTCGCGGCTTTGCGCCGCGCCGGCGGTAAGCGGCAATATGCGCCCAAAAAAATGACCTATTTTTCGGTCCAAGATGCCCTCAAGCGTCTGGCTAATCTGCTCGGCTCGCTGCCGGACTGGGCGAGCCTGACCGCCTTTCTACCCGATGACGTGCAATCGGGCTTGCCGCGTCGCGCCGCCATGTCGAGCACGCTGATCGCCGGGCTGGAGATGGCGCGCAGCGGCATGATTGCCCTACGTCAGGATCAGAATTTCGGGCCGATCTTGGTCCGCCGTGCCGAAAGCCAGACCGATGGATCATGAACCCGCTCCCCACTCCCTCCGACTGATCGAAGCGGCCATTTTCGCCAGCCGCGAGCCGGTGCTGCGGCGCACATTGGCGGGCTTACTGCCCGATGACACCGATCTCGATGCCGCCATCGCCGCCTTGCGCGCGCTTTATGCGGGCCGCGGGGTCGAGCTCGTCGAGGTCGGTCATGGTCTGCAATTTCGCACCGCACCCGATCTGGCTGCATCCCTGCGCAAATTGGTTGAAGTGCCCCGTCGTCTGGCGCGCGCCGCCATGGAGACGCTGGCCATCATCGCTTATCACCAGCCTGTGACGCGCAGCGAAATCGAGGACATACGCGGCGCCAGCCTGTCGCAACAAACCTTTGATCAATTGCTCGAAGCGAGCCTGATCACCTCACGAGGGCGCCGCGAATCACCCGGCCGGCCGACATTATGGGGCACCACGCCAAGCTTTCTGACACAATTCAATTTGACCGATCTGCGCGACTTGCCCAAGCGCGAGGAATTGCTGGTCGATCCGCTGCCGGTGGCACCTCCGGCACCCGAACTTGTCCGGCCCGACCCCGTCCCAGAGCAAACAGACATATCTGTTTCAGAGTGAGGCGGGGTTGAGGGTCCGGTTGGATTGATAGGCCGCACTCAGGGCGGCGATCAGTTGCGGCGCTGTCACGCCGAGCGAAAATGCTTCAGCGACACGGGCATGGGCAGCCGCACCAAGTTTGCGGCGCAGCATTTTATCATCCCGCAGGATGCGCAAACTATCGCACCATTCATCGGTGCTGGCTGCCAGAAAACCGGTTTTGCCGTCGTTGACGATGGCCCGGTTGGCGCCCACCGGGCTTGCCACCATCGGCCGGCCGGCCGCCATATATTGGATCAATTTATAGCCCGACTTGCCGCGCGCCCATTCATTATCGGGCAGCGGCATGATGCCGACATGGCATTGGCTCAGCATTTCAGCCTCACTCGCCTCCGACCAATCGACATGGCGGCAATCGACACCCTCGATCGTGCAGTCGGGTGCGCCGATAATCAGTAGTTCAAGCGGCGCCTCGGCCGCGAGAATACGCAAGGGCTCAGCCAGGCTTTGCAAATAGGGCGCGGTCACAGGCGTGCCGATCCAGCCGATGGTAAATTTATGCGATGCGTCAGGCTCGGGCGTCAGGCCGTAGCGATCAAGATCGATGACGGTGGGCAAAAGCAGCACCTCGCGCGCGCCGGCCTGAATCGCCCAATCACGCAGCGACTCGTTGGCGACAATGGTTAATGCGGCACCAGCCACCAGCCGGCTGAATTTATCACCCAGCAACCAGCGGACCAGCCGCGAGGGCGCGTTCTCGTAGCGCAGAAACCAAGGGTCATCGAAATCGAGCACGTATGGCACATCGCCGAGCAGCGATTTTTCAAGCCGGTAGGGCAGAAACGGCAGGAGTTCCTTCTCGATCCAAACCAGATCATGCGTGCGGACCATCCTGAACAGGCTGCCGGCGCGCAAATAGGCCGCCAGAGCCCGCGGCAGACGGGCGCCATGGCCGTAGAGTGCCCGCACATAACCATCGGAGAAAAACGCCCTGATTGTCGTGCGCAGCCCAGCCCTGGTCATATCGGCGCAATATTGCAAAAGCCGCAGCCGACTGCTGGCACCAAGTCGCCCATAGCGTGTAGCCATCAGAATCGAGAAACCGGGCACGGCTGGGGCGACCAGGCTCGCGGGCAGCGTCTGTGGGTCTGAGCTCAGTATGCGGTAGTCCGTGACGGCAATGGACGACATTTTCTGCTTCGCGTGCAACCAGAACATGAAACTAACCGCATATTGTGGCAGTTTCAAATCAGTCCGCGAAATATCTCTTCCGGCTCAACCCGGACCAGGATGGCGGGCTGCGGCTGCCACCAAGATAGCGCCCACAATAAATAATCCCGCCGCCAGCATGAACGGCGCACCGGGGAAATAAATGGCACCATGGCGCTCGGTAAATAAGGCGAACAGCCCGGCGCCAATCAGCGGCGAGACAATTGCGGTCAAACCTTCCACGGCGGCCAAGGCGCCCTGGGTGCTGCCTTGCCGGTCAGAAGGCGCTGCACTCGAAATCATCGCCCGGATCGCCGGATTGGTCACAGATCCCAGCGCCTGGAGAAGCCCGATGAGAATAATCACCCATACCTGCCCGGCCAGGGCGAAGCCGGCAAAAGCCAGCGCATTCATGGCAAAGCCAAACATCGCGGCTTTCGCCTCGCCGAGCCAGCCGACCAACCGACGGACCAGAAAAGCCTGCGCCAAAGTGCCGGTAATGCCGACCACCGCGAGCGCGATGCCATTCTGCTGCGGCCCCCAACCGAAGCGCAATTCGGTCGACAGCACAAACACCGCTTGAATGGTGCCCAGGCCAAACCAGCGCATGGCCCAGGCGAAAGCCAGCCGGCGCATGCGTGGATCAGCACCCAATGTGCCGAGAGCGCGAAAGGGTGTCGCCTCGGGCCAGCGAAACAGCCGCCGTTTTTCCACGGGGAGCGATTCCGGCAGAACGAACAATCCATACAGCGCATTGACCCCGGCGAGCCCGGCGGCGAGGGCAAAGGGCAGGCGCAGCGAGATCCCGCCGAGCAAGCCACCCAAAGCAGGGCCAATGATAAAGCCGAAACTGAAGGCCGCACCGATCAGGCCGAATCGGCGAGCGCGATCCTGCGGTTCGGTGATATCGGCGATATAGGCACTGGCGGCGGACACATTACCGGCCGTCGCACCAGCCAATAGCCTGCCGAGAAACAGCCAGCCGATCGAGGGAGCAAATACCAGTAGCACATAATTCAGCGCGCTACCGGTCAGGGAAATCAGGATCAAAGGCCGCCGCCCGAACCGGTCGCTCAATTGACCCAGGACAGGTGCCGCAAAAAACTGAGCGGCGGCGAAACTCATGGCCAGCACACCCACCCATAATGCGGCATCATGTCGCGGACCGCCGGAGAGTTTTTGAATCAGGGTTGGTAAAATGGGGATCACGAGGCCGAAGCCCAGCGAATCAATCACCAAAACCGCTAAAATAAAACCGATGGCCGGAGCATTTCGTGCGGAGCGGCGGGACATCGGCCTTCAGCCTTATGATTTGGAAATTCTGGCTCCCGAAGTAGGACTCGAACCTACGACCGAGCGATTAACAGTCGCTTGCTCTACCAGCTGAGCTATTCGGGACCAGACGCAGCCCTATAACCAACCCGTCCGGCGATGACAATGGCGTATCGCGCATGGGCCATGATCTTCCTGCACCCCACCTGGCGGGGCAGGGAGCTTCCCGAGCGGAAACACTTCGTGCTAAAACCGATTCAGTGTGCGGGCGTGGTGGAACTGGTAGACGCGCCGGACTCAAAATCCGGTTCCCAAAAGGAGTGTCGGTTCGATTCCGACCGCCCGCACCAACCGAACATGATGTGTTCGCTGGTTCCTCGGCCATGAGCGACCGCTATGCAGCGCCGTATTCGAAACAATTATTTGACACGCTTTGATTGATTATGCGTAATCTGAGGCGTGTTGAAGCGGGATGACATTATGATTTCGGTCTGGCGGAGCATGATCTGCACCCCTTATTTTCTCTGCCGGCTGTTCGGGTTTAAATTATGCCTGACCGATCGCCGCGGTGTGACAGCCATTGAATATGGCCTGATCGCGGCGATTATCGTCTCGGCCATCGCCTTGGCTTTCCCCTTCCTCGCAACCGGCGTTGGCGGTTTATTGACGAAAGTGGCAACAAGCTTTCCAGCATCGGCGGCAGCGACCTGAGTTATCGCCTTTTGGCGCTCCCTCACAGTCGAATTTGAACAGCAGGCATGCCCCAAAACGCGCACCCTCTCAGCCTTATGGGCC
>NCAP01000024.1 GCA_002255495.1 Rhodospirillales bacterium 20-60-12
CCACCCGCTTCGAGAAGCACGACGCCAACTATATGGCTCTGGTGAAACTCGCGTCAGCAAGGATTTGGATGCGATTTATGAGTCGGTGACCTAGAGCGTTTCCGATTGATCGGAAAGCGCTCTAACTGCGGTCACAGGAAGTAAGGCAAGACAGCATTTCTTTTTGTGAACAAAAAGAAACAAAAAAACGCCTTCTAAAACCGGGTCGACAAGGCAAACACGCCGAATTCGTGAATCCCGCCTTGCTGGTGATGGAAGGTCTGGGATTGGAACACCTGGGTAAAGGTGAAGCGCAGGCCATGATAAATCACTGCTCCGCCAAATTCGATTTCACCCACCAAAGGCTGTTTGGAGACTGAGCGGCTCGACTGGAAATTCGCACCATCCAGAAACACATCATGCGCCACCGCCCGGCCATCGAGACCGGCGAACAGATACCACACGAAGGGCCGGGTCGGGGTATAGGCGTCGGTCCCGGTCATGCCCGGGGCCAGACGCGAAGGCCCGAAATCGGAATCAAGCCCCTCACCAATGCGCACCAGGCTGCCCGCCTGCACATAATCAAGCGTCGTGCCGGCCTGGCCATCAAGCTCGGGCAATACATCCACCGAAAGCCCACCGAGTTGGCCGATACTCTCCCGCCAGGTGCGCGAGGCCATCACATCGATCGCCGGTTCATTGGGCAGCTGATACGCCCAGCCATGAGTTGTGCCCTGGCTGATGACGCCGTGAAAACCGTTCTGGATGATTTCACCGCCGGCATCCGGGCCGATCAGCCCGACCGACGCGCCGATCACGCTGCGGCTCGTCATCGTGTCCTGAATCAATTGAGCATTCAGCGCGAGATAGCCGGCATAAGGCTCATCCGCCGGATTGGGATTGATCAATTTGGTATCGACAGGGGTGAAAAGCTGCTGCTGGATATTGATCGAAAGGCGCTGCTGCCCGGCACCCCAGATCCCATGACCAAGATTGGCCAGCACATCCGGCAGGTCACCTGTCGGCGAGACATAGCCGAAGTGAAATCCATTGACATAGAAACGGTCGGTCAATGTCTGGGTCGATATCGAGGCGTTTTCATCCTGAAACGTGTAAATCGCGTCCGGATCGGGCGGCGGTAAAGTCTGAGCAAGGGCTGCGATGGGGAGGGAGAAAACCAGGCCGGAGAGCAAGCCGGCGCGCACGATGTGTTTCATGGATTACTGATTTACAATACGCGCGCGCCGGGACAAGGGTACAGCTCTAATATACGACAACCGAGCGGATAGATTCCCCCGATTTCATCAAATCGAAGCCCTCATTGATCTGTTCGAACGGTAGAACATGGGTGATCAGATCATCGATATTGATCTTGCCCTCCATATACCAATCGACGATGCGCGGCACATCGGTCCGGCCGCGGGCGCCGCCAAAGGCGGTGCCGCGCCAGTTCCGCCCCGTGACCAGTTGGAACGGCCTTGTCGAGATTTCCTGCCCGGCCCCCGCGACACCGATAATGATCGACGTGCCCCAGCCCCGATGCGTGCATTCCAGCGCCTGGCGCATGACTTTCACGTTACCGATACATTCGAACGAATAATCCGCCCCGCCATCGGTCAGGCTGACGATATAAGGCACCAGATCCCCCTCGACCTCACTGGGATTGACGAAATGGGTCATGCCGAATTTTTCCGCCATAGCGCGCCGTTTGGGATTGAGATCGACGCCGATGATTTTATCGGCCCCCGCCAGCCGCGCGCCCTGAATGACATTCAACCCAATACCGCCCAAGCCGAACACCACCACATTGTCGCCCGGCTGCACTTTCGCGGTGTTGATCACGGCGCCGATGCCGGTCGTCACACCACATCCAATGTAGCAGATTTTATCGAACGGGGCGTCCGGCCGCACTTTCGCCAGCGCAATTTCCGGCAGAACCGTAAAATTCGAGAAAGTCGAGCACCCCATATAATGCATCACCGGCGCGCCATCACAGGAAAAGCGCGAGGTGCCATCCGGCATCACACCCTTGCCCTGGGTGGTGCGGATGGCCGTGCATAAATTGGTCTTGCGCGAGAGGCAGGATTTACAATTGCGGCATTCGGGCGTGTAGAGCGGAATCACGTGATCGCCCTTTTTCAGGCTCGTCACGCCGGGGCCGACATCAACCACAATCCCTGCCCCCTCATGGCCCAAAATAGCCGGAAATATCCCCTCCGGATCGGCGCCCGAGAGCGTGTATTCATCGGTGTGGCAAATGCCGGTGGCTTTCACCTCAACCAGAACCTCGCCAAATTTCGGGCCTTCGATATCGACAATTTCAAGGCTGAGTTTCTGTCCGGCAGCCCGGGCCACGGCGGCGCGCGATTTCATGTTTGCTCCTCCAAAATATCTCCCCCCACCTGTTACCGGATGCGGGTAC
The DNA here is from genome assembly GCA_002255495.1 of Rhodospirillales bacterium 20-60-12. Lineage (GTDB taxonomy): Bacteria > Pseudomonadota > Alphaproteobacteria > Acetobacterales > Acetobacteraceae > 20-60-12. The sequence continues at coordinate 2,402 of NCAP01000024.1, forward strand.
CTTGATCCAGCCATGGCACCCGAGGGTGGCCAGAGGCCGCCCGGGCGTGCAAACTCGGCCTTGCATTGTGAGGTCATCGACATGTTGGAATCTCTGGTCGCCTTGTTTGGCGCCACCATCATCACCCTGCCCATCACACGCCTGCTGGGGTTGGGCAGTATTCTGGGCTATCTGATCGCGGGCATTCTCATCGGGCCGGCCTGTTTTGGCTTTGTCCAGGCCGGCGGCCAAATTTCGGGCATATCCGAGCTTGGCGTCGTGATGCTGCTATTTCTCATCGGGCTGGAATTACGGCCGCACCGGCTCTGGGTGTTGCGCAGCACCATCCTCAGCCTCGGCTTCGGGCAAATGATCCCGGCCAGCGCCCTCATCGCCCTGCTCGCCCATCTCGCGGGCATTGCCTGGCCGGGCGCCATCGTGCTCGGCGGGGGCCTGGCTTTGTCCTCCACCGCCATCGTCCTGCCCATGCTCGGCGAGCGGAAATTGCTCGCCACCACATCCGGCCGCGACGCATTTGCCGTGCTGCTGTTCCAGGATGTCATTGCCATCATCATGGTCGCCCTGGTGCCGTTGCTGGCCCCAGGTGCGGTGCCGGCCGGGGCAGCTCAGCATTTACTGACCACCGCCATCATTCCCTGGCAGGCCGTGGCGCGCGGATTGGGCGTGATTTTGCTCCTCCTCGGCGGCGGCATTTTTCTGGTCCCGCGTGTATTCCGTGCCGTATCGCGCCTGGATTCACCTGAAATTTTCACCGCCGCCACGTTGCTGCTCGTCGTCGGTGCGGCGGCCCTGGCCGATTGGGCCGGATTATCAATGTCGCTCGGCGCATTCATGGCCGGCGTGATGCTGTCGGATTCTGAATATCGCCACGCCGTGCAAGCCAATATCGAACCGTTCGAGGGTTTGCTGCTCGGATTTTTTTTCATCTCGATCGGCATGTCGATGGATATTCACATGGCGGTGGTCGAACCCTTGCGGGTCGCCGCCTGGGTGGCCGCACTCCTGGCGGTTAAAATCGGCGTCGGTTTCCTGTTGGGCTGGAGCAAGCGGCGCAATCTGAAAAGCGCGCTGCGCTTTTCCCTGGCCTTGCCCGAGGCCAGTGAATTCAGCTTCGTGCTGTTCGGCGTTGCCGCCGGGCTTGATATTCTAGATCCGCATGCCGCCAGTTTCGCGACCTTGGTGGTGGCTTTGTCGATGATCGCGACACCCCTGATATTTGCCGGATCCGAGCGCTATGTCGCACCCCGGCTGGACACCAAAAAGCCGATCAGAAAAGCCGATAAAATCGTCGCCTCGGACGCCCCGGTGATTATTTGCGGCTTCGGACGCATGGGCCAGATTGTCGGCCGCCTGCTGCGCGTGCAGCGCATCGCCTACACCGCGCTCGATCGGGATACCAAAGTCATCGACACGGTGCGCCGCTTCGGTGTGAAGGTTTATTATGGCGACCCGACGCGGGTGGAATTGCTACGCGCCGCCGGCGCCGGCCAGGCAAAGCTCATCGTCATTGCCTTGGCCGAGCGCGAGGAGGCGCTCAAACTGGCCGAAATGGTCAAGCGCGAATTCCCCCATCTGACCATTCTCGCCCGCGCGCATGACCGCGCCCACGCCCAGGCGCTGATGGATCTCGGCATTACCCAGATTGTGCGCGAGACCTATTTCTCGGCCCTGCGCCTGTCCGAACTGGTATTGAACGGGCTCGATTTCGGCGCCGAAGAATCGCGCCGCGTCGTCTCCCTGTTCCGCGCCCATGACGAAGCCCTGCTGCTGGAAACTCACTCCTACGCCGCAGACGAAAAGCGGGTATTGCAAACCACGGAGCAGGCCACAGCGGAACTCGCCGACCTACTCGAATCGGATCGGGTCACGGCAGCGCAGGCATCATAGGCTCATTTCTTTTTGTGAACAAAAAGAAACAAAAAAACTTTTTTAACTCAGACCACGCCATCGACCCGCCACAATCAAAACGAGCAAAAGTTTTTTGCAGCTTTTTTCAAAAAAGCGAGATCAATACAGGTCTAGCTGGAGTAGCTTAACTCCAGCTAGACCTGTAAAATTGATCGATAAAATGAATGTTGAGTGTGTCGTTCTAAAACGATCACGCTCGCTTACCCCAGTTCCACCCGGAAGCTCTCGATCACGCTATTGGCGAGCAATTTCTGCGCCATCGCCTCGGCCGCCGCACGGGCGGCATCGGGGTTGGTTTCAGCAAGATCAAGCTCGATCAATTTGCCGGCCCGGACATCTTCCACACCTTCAAAGCCCAGCCCGTGCAGGGCGCGCGCAATCGCCTTGCCCTGCGGGTCCAGCACGCCCTGCTTGAGCATCACCGTGACATTGACCTTCATTGCATCATCTCCGGGCCCTTCATGTCGGCATTGCCGGCTTCGGGCAGAATCCCCAAGCGCTTGGCGACTTCCTGATAGGCCTCTTCGACCTTGCCGAGATCGCGGCGGAAGCGGTCTTTATCCATTTTCTCGTTGGTCTTGGTGTCCCACAGGCGGCAATTATCCGGGCTGATTTCATCGGCCAGCACAATCCGCATATCCTCGTTCTCCCATAGCCGGCCGAACTCCACCTTGAAATCGACCAAAGTGATACCGACGCCGAGAAACAGGCCGGTCAGGAAATCATTGATCCGCAGCGTCATATGGATGATGTCGTCCATATCCTGCGGCATGGCCCAGCCAAACGCGGTGATATGCTCTTCGGCCACCATCGGGTCGCCCAGCGTATCGTTCTTATAATAGAATTCCATGATGCTGCGCGGCAGGCGGGTGCCCTCGGCAATGCCCAGACGGGTCGAGATGCTGCCGGCGGCGATATTGCGGACCACCACCTCGATCGGGATGATCTCGACTTCCTTGATCAATTGCTCGCGCATATTCAGCCGACGGACGAAATGGGTCGGGATGCCGATTTCAGCCAATTTCATCATCAGGAACTCGCTGATCCGGTTATTCAGCACGCCTTTGCCGGTAATCGTGCCTTTCTTCTGGGCGTTGAAGGCCGTCGCGTCATCCTTGAAATATTGCACGAGGGTGCCCGGCTCGGGTCCTTCGAACAGGATTTTCGCTTTTCCTTCATAGAGCTGGCGGCGGCGGGCCATGGCTTGTCCTTACATGTCGATCTCCGGCGCACCCGGATCAGCCTCATATAACAACGCGCAACCCAGGACGCCATGGCAGCCGGTTTGCGCCGTGCCGCGGTTCGGCTAAGCCCGCCTCCATGAATGCGCAAACTATTGACGAACCCCCTTTTCCCCTCTGGCGCGCGGCCTCGTGCGGGCTGCTGGCCATGTTGGTGGGAATCGGCATCGCCCGGTTCGGCTACGCGCCTTTGGTGCCGGCCCTGATCGCGGCGCATTGGTTCAGCCCCGGGGCGGCTTTCACGCTCGGCGCGATCAATCTGCTCGGCTATTTGGTCGGCGCCGGCGGCATGCGGCTGGCCCGCATGCGCATCAATGTCCGCCTGGCAATGCTCGCAATGATGGGCCTGACCGATCTGTGCCTGCTGGCTTCGGCCCTGCGCTGGGGTTTCTGGTGGTATGCGCCATGGCGGCTGCTCAGCGGCATCACCGGCGGCGTGCTGATGGTGCTGATGGGCCAGGCCGTGGTGGCGCGCGCGCCGGCGGCCCGGCGCGGCGCGGTCGGCGGGCTGACCTTTGCCGGCATGGGCGGCGGCATCGCGCTCTCTGGCCTGGTGATCCCCCGTATTCTGCCCTTCGGTCTGCCGACAACCTGGCTTTCATTGGCCGCCTTGGGCATTGCCGCGACCATCATCGTCGGCCTTTTGATGCCCCCCGGGTTCATCGAGCCGGCGCCGCGCACAGCCCGCTCACCTACCCGGCCCAATCGGGCGATTCCCTGGCTGATCATTGCCTATGGGCTCTGCGCCGTCGGCTTCGTGCCGCATATTCTGTTCTGGGCCAGTTTCATCGCCATCGGGCTGGGCGAAGGGATCAATCAGGGCGCTTTCTATTCCGCCATATTGGGCGTTGCCGCGGCGATCGGCCCGCCATTGGCCGGCCGAGTCGCCGACCGGTTCGGCTTTGGCCGCACGCTCGCCGCCTCCTACCTGATCATGGCCGGCGCGGTGGCCTTGCCGCTCGGATTCGCAGGGCCAGTGGGCCTCGCATTATCAGCCTTCGGCGTCGGCGCGCTCGCCATGGCCGCAGTGGTTCTCACCTCCGGCATGGTCGCCGAGCGGGTGCCGGCGGCGGCGATGGGCTCGGTATGGGGTGCCGCGACCTTGACCTATGCCATCGTCCAGGCCGGCAGCGCGGCGGGCTTTTCGGCGTTGTTCCGGGCCACGGGGCTCTACACGCCTTTGTTCGGCACCGGGGCGGTGGCCTTGCTGGTGGGGGCCTTCATCGTCGGCAAAATCGGCGGCCAAAATATGACAGTTCGATGACATTTATTTTGCATCTTTCTTGCATTTATCAGGTTCTTTCCGAACCCTAAGACTTGCCCAAGGGCTGCGTGTTCGCTATCGCGCCAGTTCTGAATGTCCGCGACCGGACCATGGGATGAGTGATGCGCAAAATTTTGGCGAGTTTGGCGGTGGTGCTGGTGATCGTGGGCGGTGTGCTGCTTTGGCCGCGCGGCCAGACCGGCCTCACGCTCTATACCGGGCTTGATTACGGCCCAGCCGTCGCAACCGCCTTCACCAAGGAAACCGGTATCCCAGTCCAGGTCGTCCGGCTATCCACCGGCGCGTTGCTCGCGCGCATATCAGCCCAAGGCGCGCACCCCGATTGGAGCATCGGCTGGTTTGACGGCGCGACGGCAGCCGTGGCCCTGGATCAGGCCGGCCTGCTCGCCCACGGGCTCGCCGCACCCGCTGACCTCACCCCGCTCGGCAGCAGCCTGACCAGCAAAAATGGCGCCTATGTGCCGACCGGCTTCACCATGGCCGGAGTGTTCATCACCGCATCCGACCCCGATTTCACCCCGCCCACGACCTGGGCACAGCTCACCGCACCCGCCTATCACGGGGTCATCGGGATGAATGATCCCTCGATTTCCGGCCCGACCTACCCGGCTTTGGCCGGCATGTTGCAGAGCAACGGCGGCTGGCCACAGGGCCAGGCCTTCATCCAGGCGCTGAAGCAGGATGGGCTGCATATTTACGCCAAGAACGACGCGGCCCTGGCGGCCTTGCAGAGCGGGGCGATTTCCCTGGCCATCGTGCAATCATCGGCGGCACTCTATTTCGCCGACAATACCGATCATAATCTGCACGTTGTGTTCCCGAACCCGAGTTATGAATTGCCTAACGTGATCGTCATGGCGCACGGGCTGCATGGCAAATTGCGCAGCGAGGCCACGCAATTCATCGCCTTCGTCAATCGCCCCGACATCCAGGCCCTGCGCATGAAGCAAGGCGGTGCGGATGGCTATTATTGGCCGGTGACCGACAATGTCTCACCTTTGCCCGCTTTGCCGGCTTTGACCTCTATTCAGGTCGCGCCGCTCAATGCCGAACAATGGGGCGTTCTGCAAAACAGCATCACCAGCTGGTTTGCCAGCCGGATTGTCGGCGGTTGAGTTTTTCGGTGGCGTCACTGCTGCGCGCCGCCTTGCTCGCCCTCATCGCGGCGATTTTCGTCTATCCGCTGGCCCGGCTGCTCAGCTTGCCGCTCTGGAGCGCGCAGAGCGACCCGGGCGGCTGGATGTCGCTGATCAATTCCGTGCGTTTCGCGCTGATCACCGCCTTGATCACGGCACCCCTGGGCGCGTTTCTGGCTCATGAAATCGCCCGCCGGCGCGGAGCGGCGGTGCGGCTGGCCGCCATCGGATTATGGTTGCTGTTTCTCGCCCCGAGCTATGTGCTGACCACCGGCTGGATCATTTTCCTCGCCTTGCCCGGCTTGCGGCAATCATTTGTCGGCGCGGCGTTTCTCGGGCCGGGCGGGATGATTTTTCTCTTCGTCCTGAAGGCCTTGCCGTTTGCCGTGTTCGTCTCGCGCGCCACCTTCGCCGCGATCGGCGCCGAGCAGGAGGAAGCCGCTCTGGTGCTCGGCCTGCCCGCCCCCACACGCCTGATGCTGACCTTGCGGCTGGCATTCCCCGCCTTGGCCGCGGGCTTCGCGATGGCCGGGATCGAGACGATGCAGGAATTCGGCATTCCCGCGACCTTGGGCGTCACGGCTCATATCCCGATCCTCACTTATGCCATCTATCAAAGGCTGGCGCAGGTACCGACCGATTTTTCCGGAGCCGCCATGCTCTGCTGGCGGCTGATTTTCGCCGCCGGGTTGTTTGCCGCCTTTCATGTGATCATTCAGCGGCGCCATAAATCGATGCTGGTCCATGGCCGGAACCGGCAGAGCGGCCATGCCACCCAGGGCCCGCAGGCGCGTGCGGCCACGGCCGTGATTGCGGGTTTGATCTGGGGGCTTGGCATCCTCATCCCGCTTGCCGCTTTGACGATGCGCGCGGCCTCCGGTGCCATCTCCACGACCGATATCACCGGGCCGGTGATCCGCAGCCTGGGTTTCGCCGCCTTCGCCGCGACACTGGCCATTCTGGTGGCTTTGGCCTTGTTGAAATTACGCGCCGCGAAAGGCCTTGCCTTTGGCATTGCCGTCGACGCCGCCATGGTCGCCAACATGGCGGTGCCCGGATTGATCCTGGCGGCCGGATATATTCTGGCATTCAACAACAATATTCTCCCGCTCTACGGCACCAGCCTGCTTTTGATCATCGCTTATGCCGCCGGCACAATTCCCATCGCCTTGCGCCTGTTGCAGAACGCGCTCGGGCAGATCGACGCCAAACTCGGCGAGGCCGCACGCTTGCATGGCGTCAGGCCGCTCGCACGCGCGATCGACATCGAAGCCGCCTTGCTCGCCACACCTTTGGCCTATGCCTGGCTGCTCGCCGCCGCCGCCATCATGTTCGAATTGCCGATCTCCGAATTGCTCTATCCGCCCGGACAAACGCCGCTCGCGGTTGCCATTGTCGGGCTCGATCAGATCGCCGATTTCGCCGCCGCGGCACGCTTGTCTCTGGTCGGAATGGCATCGATGGCCTGCCTCACCGCCTGCGTGATGCTGGCCTTGCGCTATGCCACCGCACCGGCCCGGCCGGTTGCCGCATGACCGCCTCGCTCGAGATGCGCGATGTTGCACGCAGCCTGGGCGGGCGCGCGGTGCTGCGCGACATATCGCTCAGCGTACCGGCCCATAGCTGCCTTGTTCTGGCCGGCGAATCGGGCTCCGGCAAATCGACTATTCTGCGAATCGTCGGCGGGCTTGAGCAGATCGATCGCGGGGAAGTTCAAATCGGCGGTCAATGCGTCGCCCATGGCAAGCATTTCACGCCTGCCGAAAAACGCGGGCTGGGCATGGTGTTTCAGGATTTCGCCCTGTGGCCGCATTTATCCGCCCTCGATAATGTCCTGATGGCCGTGCCCAAAGGCGAAGCCAACCGGCAAACCAGGGCGCTCGATTTACTCGACCGCATGGGCGTTGCCGCCTGTGCGCAGCGCCGCCCTTCCATGCTCTCGGGCGGCCAGCAACAGCGCGTCGGTATTGCCCGGGCGCTCGCCGCCCGCCCCGTGCTTTTGCTGCTCGATGAACCGCTCTCCAGCCTGGATCTCGACACCCGCGAGAATTTGCGCGCCGAGTTGCGCGCCCTGACGATCCAGGACGGTCTGACCAGCCTGCTGGTCAGTCACGATCCCGCAGATTGCTGGCAACTCGCCGATCATGCAGCGATATTGGAAGCCGGGCGCATCAGCCAATGCGGCACGCCGGCTGATTTATTCGCCCGGCCCGCCAGCGCCTATGTCGCACGATTTGGCGGTGCCTGCGGCGGCGTGGAAGTCGGCGTCACACCGCTGCCATCAGGCTCCGTGCTCAATTTCGGTGCCCAATCGATCACGCTCCCGCCGCTTGCGACGTCGTGCCCCACAAAGCGCGGAAAATTATTCTGGCGCGAGGACGCGATCAGTATCAGCACCGCAGGATTGCGAGCCGAGTTGGCGTCGCTCTGCTTTGAGGCCGGGCGCTACCGGACCTATTGGAAATTGGTGGGATGGAGCGGCCTGCTGAGCGCCTTCCTGCCTCGCCCACCTGACCAAAATCACGCGCTGTTATCCATCAACACTGATAAAATCTATCTATATCCGATTGAGGAGACTATTTAATGTCGGTCTATGGCGTCATGCTCGCAAGCTTCCTCACCGCCTCGGTCGAATGGGTCGAAGCCTTTACCATCGTGCTCGCGGTGGCCTTGTCGATCGGCTGGCGACGCGCGGGCACGGCCTCGCTTGCTGCTTTTGCCGTCCTCGCGCTGATGACCTTGGCCAGCGGCTTTTTCCTGCGCTTCATCGCGGATGCACATATTCTGCAATTCATCATCGGCATGTTTTTGGTTCTGTTCGGCCTGCGCTGGCTCGCCAAAGCCATCGCGCGCGGTGCCGGTTTGAAAAAACTCCATGACGAGGCTGAAGAATTCGCAGCCCTGCGGGCCGACGCCAAATTGCACGATATCCGCGCCGGCCAGATGGTCGCGTTCCAGGGTGTGATGATGGAAGGGCTTGAGGTCTGGCTGATTGTGGTCGCCCTCGGCGTGCAGACCGGCCGCACCGGAGCCGCCGCCGGGGCCGCCATCGCCGCCTTGCTGGTGGTCATGGCCGCGGGTGCGATGCTGCGCAAGCCGCTCGCCAATGTGCCTGAAAACACCATCAAATTCTTTGTCGGATCGGCGATTTTGTCGTTCGGTACGTTCTGGGTTCTGGAATCGATCGGCTATATCTGGCCGCTCGGCGATTTCGCGCTGCCGGCTCTATTGCTCTTCTACGCCGCCGGCGGGTTGCTGGCGATGAAACAACTTGATGTGCGAAAGGCGCTGTCATGAAATCATTCATCAAGACCACCATTGGCGACCGGCATAATCTGCTTGCCGCGTTCGGCGCGGTCCTGCTCGCTTTATTGGTGTTCGAAACCCCGCTGCGGCCGTTTGCCGGGCTGGTTTTGCCGTTGGCGTTATTCGGCGGCGCCGTTTATCTGGCGCGCAAATAATCCAAAGCGGCTTGCAGGATATAGCAGGCCGCTAATTTATCGACGATTTCCGCCCGCCGCCCGCGGCTGGTATCGGCCTCGATCAGCATCCGATTGACCGCCGCCGAGGAAAGCCGCTCATCGTACAAGCAGGCCGGCAAGCTCGTGGCCTGACTGAGTGCATGAGCCCAGTCGCGCGCCGCCTGAGCCGATGCCCCGACGCTGCCATCCATTTGCAAGGGCAACCCGATGACCAGCCCGCCCGCCGCCTCGCGTTGCGCAATGGCGCTGATGTCCGCCGCGTTGCCCGCCATTTTGCCCCGTTTCAGGCCGGCATAGGGGCTGGCCAGCGTGAGGCTGACATCTGACAGCGCCACCCCGATCGTGCGGCTGCCCGGATCGATGCCGATCAGCCGTTGGCCGCGTGTGAGGCCGGCCGCAAGGTCGGTAAGGTTGAACAGTGCCATGGCGGGGTTTATGATACGATCTCACCCCGAACCCAAGGGCCCGAATGATGTCGCTTGATCCCGCGACGGTGCGCCGCATCGCGAAACTAGCCCGAATCCGAGTTGAAGACGCCGAATTACCGAAATTGCAGGCCGATCTGGCGGCGATTTTGGGCTATGTCGAGCAGCTTGGCGAAATTGACGTGACCGGCATCGAGCCGCTGTCGGGTGCTGCCCAGATGGCGCTGCGGATGCGCGCCGATATCGTGACCGATGGCGGCCAGACCGAGGCGATTCTCGCGAATGCCCCCGGCCGCGAGGGCGATTTTTTCACAGTCCCGAAAGTTGTTGAGTGATGCTGACCGACCTGACCATCGCCGGCGCCCTCGCCGGGCTCGCCGCGCGCGATTTTTCCGCCACTGAACTGACCACAGCGCATCTGGACGCCATCGCCGCCCTCAACCCGCAGCTCAACGCCTTCATCACCGTGACGCCCGAATTGGCCCTGGCACAGGCCGCCGCCGCCGATGAGGCCCGCGCCAAAGGCCATGCCGGGCCGCTGGCGGGCATTCCCATCGCCATTAAGGATTTATTCTGCACCAAAGATGTGCGCACCACGGCCGCCAGCCATATTCTGGATCATTTCATCCCGCCTTATGACAGCACCGTGACCGCCCAATTGCGTGCCGCCGGAGCGGTGACTTTGGGCAAAGCCAATCTCGATGAATTCGCCATGGGCTCATCGAATATGAGTTCAGCTTACGGCCCAGTGGAAAACCCATGGCATCGCCAGGGCCAGGCCACAAGGCTGGTGCCCGGCGGCTCGTCGGGCGGATCAGCGGCGGTAGTGGCGGCGCGCTTGGCACTCGGTGCAACCGGGACCGATACCGGCGGCTCGATCCGGCAGCCCGCCTCCTTCACCGGCACCGTGGGTATGAAGCCGACCTATGGAAGATGCTCACGCTACGGCATCATCGCATTCGCCTCCTCGCTCGATCAGGCCGGGCCGATGGCCCGCACGGTTGAGGATTGCGCGCTCATGCTCGCCGCCATGGCGGGTTTTGATCCGCGCGACAGCACCAGCGCCGAACGGCCGGTGCCGGATTTCGCCGCCGCCTGCAGACATTCAGTGAAAGGCATGCGCATCGGCATACCCACGGAATATGCCGCCCCCGGCATGCCGGCTGCCATCACTGATATTTGGCAGCGCGGGCAGAATTGGTTGCGTGAGCAAGGTGCTGAAATCGTCGAGGTGTCCTTGCCGCACACCAAATATGGCGTGCCGACTTATTATATCGTGGCCACGGCTGAATGTTCGTCGAACCTTGCCCGTTATGACGGGGTGCGGTTCGGCGAGCGGGTCGAAGGCGAAGACCTGATCGATCTCTACGAGCGCACCCGCGCAGCGGGCTTTGGTGCGGAGGTGAAGCGACGCATTTTGCTTGGCACTTATGTGCTCTCCGCCGGCTATTACGATGCCTATTATCTGCGCGCGCAGCAGGTGCGCCAATTGATTTTGCGTGATTTCACCGAGGTTTTCAGCAAAGTGGACGCGTTGCTGACACCCACGGCCCCATCGGCCGCCTTCGCCATCGGCGAGATGATGGACGATCCCGTGACCATGTATCTGAACGATATATTCACCGTACCCGCCTCGCTCGCCGGCGTGCCGGCGATGAGCGTGCCGGCCGGTCTCGACCACCAGGGATTGCCGCTCGGTTTGCAGGTGATCGGCAAACATTTCGACGAATCCAGCGTGTTTGCAGTCGCCGCCGCCCTTGAACGCGCCGCGGGCTTTACCGCAACACCCTCTTTGATGGCAGGAGCCAAGCCATGAGCTACATGATTGAGGGTAAAACCGGCCCATGGGAAATTGTGGTCGGGCTGGAAGTGCATGCGCAAGTCACCTCACATTCCAAATTATTCTCCGGTGCCGCGACCGATTTCGGCGCCGGGCCGAACAGCCAGGTCAGTTTCATCGATGCCGGCTTTCCCGGCATGCTGCCGGTGATCAATGAGGAATGCGTCGCCCAGGCTGTGCGCACCGGCCTCGGACTGAACGCGCAGATCAATCTGGTCAGCCGGTTCGATCGGAAAAATTATTTTTATGCGGATCTCCCGACCGGTTATCAGATTAGCCAATATCTGCACCCAATCGTCGGCAAGGGCGTCATCGAGGTCGAACTTGAAGGCGGCATAACCAAAAATATTGGTGTCACCAGGCTGCATCTGGAACAGGATGCCGGCAAGTCGCTGCATGATCAAAGCCCGAGCAAGTCCTTCATCGATTTGAATCGCGCCGGTGTCGCCTTGATGGAAATCGTCTCCGAGCCGGACATCCGCAGCCCCGAGGAAGCCGGAGCCTATTTGCGCAAGCTGCGCAGCATATTGCGCTATCTGGGCACCTGCGACGGCAACATGGATGAAGGGTCGATGCGCGCGGACGTGAACGTGTCGGTACGCAAGCAGGGCGAAGAATTCCGCACGCGCTGCGAAGTGAAAAACGTCAATTCGATCCGCTTCGTCATGCATGCCGTGGAGGCGGAAGCCAAACGCCAGATTGAGCTTTATGAATCCGGCGGCACCGTGCAGCAGGAAACCCGGCTTTATGATCCCGCACGCGGCGAGACCCGTTCGATGCGCAGCAAGGAAGATGCGCATGATTATCGCTATTTTCCCGATCCGGATTTGCTGCCGCTGGTGCTCGATGAAGCCTGGGTTGCCGGCTTGAAAGCCAAGCTTCCTGAATTGCCCGATGATAAGTGTACGCGCTTCGTGCGCGACTATAAATTACCGCCTTATGACGCCGCGGTTCTGGTCATGGAGCAGGCCACAGCCGCCTTTTATGAACAGGTCGCCAGCGGCCGGGATGCGAAATTGGCCGCGAACTGGGTGATCGGTGAATTATTCGCCGCCCTCAATCGCACCGGCACCAATATTGAAACGAGCCCGGTATCGGCTGCTGCATTGGGCGAACTTCTCGATTTGATGGCGGATGCCACGATCAACGGCAAAATCGCCAAAGAGGTTTTCGAAGCGATGGTGGAAACCGGCCAATCCGCGGCCGCGATCGTCGAATCAAAGGGCTTGCGCCAGGTCACGGATACCGGTGCGATTGCCGCCGCCATTGATCAAATTCTCGCGGCCAATCAGGATAAATTGGCGGAATATAAGTCGGGCAAGGAGAAATTATTCGGCTTCTTCGTCGGCCAGACCATGAAAGCCATGGCGGGCAAGGGCAACCCGGCTCTGATCAATAAAATTCTCATCGAGAAACTCGCCTGATCTGAACAGATCGGATGATGTGCTTATATCCGCCAGATGACATCATCCGATTTTTTTCCCGCCACACGCCAAGCAGGCCTCGACCGGCTTGCGGCTTTTTTGCCTCGTGCCGGCACGCATTATGCAAGCCAGCGCAATTACGATTACGGCCCGCAGCGGCGCTCGAATGTATCGTGCCTGTCGCCTTATGTAAGGCACCGGCTGATCACCGAGCCTGAGATTCTACGCGCGGTGATCGATGTTCATGGTGCACAGGGGGCGGATAAATTCATTCAGGAAATTTGCTGGCGAACCTATTGGAAGGGCTGGCTGGAATCCCGCCCCGCCATATGGACGCGCTACCGGCGCGAGGTGGCAGCTTTGAGTGCCAAACCCCATCCCGGCGTTGCATATGCGACGACTGGACGCAGCTCGTTTGAATGCCTGGATGAGTGGGTGCGTGAGTTATATGACACCGGTTATTTGCATAATCACGCGCGCATGTGGTTCGCCAGTATTTGGATTCACAGCTTGAAATTGCCCTGGCAATTGGGTGCTGATTTATTCGAACGCCATTTGATCGATGCTGATCCCGCCTCAAATCTTCTCTCATGGCGCTGGGTCGCCGGGCTGCACACCAAGGGCAAAGCCTATCTGGCGCGAGCGGATAATATCGCCCGCTATACCGAAGGCCGGTTCATGCCGAAGGGGCTCGCGGAACTCCCGCTCGATCTCGACGAAATGCCGCCCCCTGCCCCGCGCGCTTTACCGATCCTGGCAAAACCGCCAGAGGGTGCTGCGTGCCTGCTGATCACGGAGGAGGATATGAATCCCGAAAGCCTTGATCTGGCCGGCATGAACATCGCAGGGGTTGCCACCGTTCAAGTCACAGACAGCGTATTCGCCAAATCGGCCCTGATCGATGCCGGGGCGCGGGCGTCGGCTTATTTCGAAGTGCCCGTTATCGCCCTGCCCGCTTTGGCGGCCGGGGACGTCGCGGCTTGGGCAAATGAAATGGGCGTCCGGCGGATCATAACGGCCTATGCGCCGGTCGGGCCAACTGCGGAGCGTTTGCATGATGTGACCGGCCGATTGGGCGATCATGATATCGGGCTCAGCCTTGTGCGGCGGGCTTGGGATGATTCTGCCTGGCCGCACGCGACGAAGGGATTTTTCGCGCTCAAGGCGCATATTCCTGCGCTGTTGGAACTGATCGCGCCCTGATCAGGGGATGACCCAATCAGCCTCGATCTGCCCGGCCTCGTTCATCGTCCCGATCGCCCGGAGATGCCCGCCGGCTTTGAGGAATAATATGTCGAGCCGGCGCAGATGCAGATGGCAGATCACGAAATTCTGATAGGCGGCTTCGTCATTGAGCAGGGGCGCGGGTGCATCATCCTTCGCCTTCAATGCACCGGGCGGCTCGGAATGAGCATAAACGGCGCGGGCATTTGCCGTCATATGCGCCCAGGCCTCGGCCGCGCGGTCACAGAGATAATGCAGGCGCACCGGGCCCGCGAGACGAAGCTGTAATTTATGCCCCGAATCGTAAGCGGCAATCTCGGCATGAGATTCAGTCCCTAGATCTTGGAATTTCTCAGACCGGCGGTCGGTATGAAACACCAAGAGCGCGTGCCGTGGTTCGCAGCCGCGTAGAACGACGTTGCGCACCCTGGGCAGGCCGGTTGGGGACAAGGTCGCGAGATTGATGACATGGAAGGCGGAGCGCCGGTCGCGCACGCCGCGGGCCAAGAGACTCAGGGCGCTGTCACAAAAACGCGCAGGATCCGACAAATCGAGATAATCGGGCGCCGGTGATGTCATATTATTCATTGGAAATTCCGCTATGGAGGCTTCTTATCGATATGGCGTGGTGGGCTGAGCCCGCAACATGCTGTCACATCAAGGATGATCGTTATGCGGGTTGGTTTATTTGTTGGATTTTGCATCATGGGCCTGGCTTTAAGCGGGTGCGGGCTGGTTGCGGCACCGTGCCGGGTGGGGTCGGCGGTGCTGAAAATCGTCCCGGTGGTCGGGCCGGTTGCCGCCGCCCCCACCGATGCTTGCGCAAATGTGATCGACCCGACACCGACGCGGAGTTGATGAGTGGCAATATGGCACGATGTATGTCCTAGCCCGGTCAATCCCAAAAAAGTGACTGCTCGATTTTGAGTTATGCCTCTCAAATCTCGTGAAAGATTATTCAATTGTTAGGGATTTTCGATAGAAGTTGATCTCTGACATTGTGCAGCAATGAATTTCATGTTTTTATTGACTTTGAGTTTTAAATTGTAGTCAAAAACATGTCGAAATATGCGCAGCCTTTCCGTTTTTGAGACTGATAATGACAATATCGCAAGTAAAAGCCAGATGCCTGATGGTGCCTGGTTAAAGTTTGTCGATCATCGCTTTATTAAATCAGCATATCCCGACAATTTTGGATATATCGAGTCTTATCACGACGCTGTCGCCGCGGTTCGCTATTATGCTGGTCTCACAATCATTCAGATCAGTGAGCATCTGGCCTTCGAAGGCACATATTATTCTGATGCCCATCCGGAAGTGGAAGATCTCCCGCCCCTCGAACAATATAAATATTGGATGACGGAGGGTCTTGGGCTCGGCCATTCGGGCAATGCGGCTCACCATCTCTTCTCAATCGGACTAAGCCTGAGCGCCTATCCTCCCTCTTTTGCCTGGAAATTCTATGCCCGGTCCAGACCTTGGGTTGGGGGGAGCCGATGGACTTCGTTGGCGGATTTTATGCAGACCGGTGCAATCGATCTGCATAAAATGATATCAGACGATGCAGAGTCAGTTTCGTTCCTCTGCGCAATCGGCAAGCATTTCTCATTGCGCGATGACCGCCAGGCGGTACGAGCCTATGAATTGGCACGGATGCGCAGCCCTTTGCCAGCCAAAGACCAGCAACATCTTGCCGACGCCTATTTGAGACTTCAACTTTGGCGGCCTGCTCTTGACCTATATCGCCATATTATCACTTCAGGGCATGAAACGGCTTGGACAGTTCGAAACGCATTGACCTGTGCTGGACATCTGGGCTCTGCATCCGCCATGGTCGATGACATTACGAATTCTGCCAAACGAGTATTAACCGATCCCCTCTGGCCGGCGACATTGCGGCAGGCACTCGCACTCTGGTACGAAGAGGGGGAAATATCCGCACGGAAGAAACTCTCCGAAGGCCAATTCGCTGCTGCAGAGTCAGATATTTCTACTTTAATTAATCATTTCGCAGTCAGCCTTGGGGCCCTTGCTGCGCCCACTCACTTACTTGACCATTCAGAACAGCCCAACACCTCACGGTATGTTTTGATCCTGGCGAATACCGACGATGTTTCAGGATATCAGGGTCGGGTGCAATCGAAACTTGATATTTTCGATCAGCTTGGCGTTTCCTATATTGTAGTCAGCTTCAACGAGACGCAGAAATTTATTGAATTATTGCCTTCCGCACGAGCCTGCATCCTCTTTCGTGTCCCGGCATTGTTAGACATTATCTATGGCTTGGTGTTGGCCCGCCAATTGGGCAAGCCGCTTTATTATGATATAAATGAGGACATTTCAGGTCCCGCTTGCTTGATGAAGTTCGAAGCATATCACGGCTATCTCACATCATACGAATATCAAGACTTACACTTTGGTCACGCCCTTTACCGCGCAGCTGCGCGCCTGTGCGATCAATGTTTGGCGCCAACAGCACAATTGGCGCAATCACTCTCAATGCTCTGTCAATCACGAGTTTCCCACGTCGTTGGCGAAATTGACATGCTGGGATTACCGGTCCTCGAACCATCCGAACAACCAAGCACGCATCCGGTGAGGATTGGACTTATTGTCGAACGCTTCATGTATGTCGATGTCGTTCCTGGATCGCCTGGCCACGCCCTGTTCGAAGTTCTAAAATTACGGCCCGACATCAGTCTGTCCATCTTGGGGCCCGTGAAATTGGGGGAGGCTTTCGCCTGTTTCCGACCGCGCATTTTCCGCACTGATGGTCCAACGGAGGCAATCCCGGCGGATATTATTTTGTGGCTAACGGATCAAACCGCTGACGACGAATATCACGCGTTGCGTCTTTGGCAGCTTGCGTCACGTCAGGCGCTCGCCTGCGTGATGTGGCTTCGACCCGATACACTACCCGAGTTGGAACATGGCCACACGATTGCACGTGCATCATCCGCATTGGGCTGGCGTGATGCCACGTTAGGGCTGATCGATTTTCCCTCCAAGCGTCAGGAAATCGGCTTGGCTGCGCGACGCCTGATCGAATGGCAAATCGAGGCGCAGCATGCCCGGCGCGCCCTAACACAGACTCTGGAATTGGACATGAATGCATGATCGGGAACTCCGACGACATATTGCGGCGCCTTCTGGAATTGTTGATCACTGAAGTATGCGATCGAGCGACCGTATTACAATTAGACGGGTCGTACAAGGCTGAGATCGGGCCGCTCGTCGCACAATCGAATTTTGAGGCACCCTCGGCTGAGTTTTTATTACAACAGGCATATCGCCCAGAGGCATCAGCACTGCTTGATTTCGGCTGCGGCAGCATGCATCAGCGGCCATTCATCGAGAGCCTGGGTTATACGTGGCACGGCGTTGATTATCTGGACGGCGTATCACCCACCGTCCGCTCAGCGGTCGAGCAGATTGCCGGGGAGATTACCTTCTATGACGGCGTTAATCTACCCTTCATCGATTCCTCGTTCGACATCGTCTGGGCCATGCTGGTGTTGCAACACGTCCAGCATATCGACCGGACATTTGCCGAGATCAGCCGGGTGCTGCGGCCGGGCGGCAAATTGATCGGTCAAGTCGCTTATCTGGAACAGGTGCAAGATTACGGCACATTCAATTTTACACCGATCGGCATGAAAGTGGCTGCCGCCCGCAACAATCTGCGGCTGACTAAAATATATCCCAAACATGATGCCTTCTCATTTCTTTTCCGCAGGCTACTGATCACGCTCGGCTCGTCCGACGATACACCCTTTAATGTCATGTCCAACCCCGATGGTTTTTTTCATACTAAAATCATTGAAAGCGGCTTGTCGATGAAATTGCAGATTGCAGATATCAATCTCTTGCGCCTGATGTTCTGTACTCATTTCGTTTTTGAACTCGAAAAATAACATGAACGACAGATTATTTGAGGATACGAGGTACGACCCCGGCTTACCCGAACGGCGCGCCGTGACGGTCGGTGCTGTTGGCAGCAGCAACCCTATCGAGCTTGCCAACCTTGGCATCAGCTGGCGTGATGAAGGCGTATTTGACCGCGCCGAGCAGATATTCCGCGATCTGATCGAGCGTTTTCCCGATCTCGTTTATGGCTGGCAGGAGCTTGGGGTGCTCTGCCGCAAAATGGGCCGTGAGGAGGATGCGCTTGCATTGTTCCGGCATGCCTGCATGGTTGATCCGGGTGATTTCCTCAGCCGGCGTTATTACGCCACGCAACTGCTCAGGCTCGGCCATGGTGACGACGCCAAGTCAGCGATCGTCCATCCGCCCTGGACTGACCCTGACACGCAGTCCGCGGCGATGATATTTTCTCAATTGATCGATTTCGTTATCGATCACCCGCAAACGAGCATGAACGGCTTGGTTCAGCTTTTTGAGCAGGATGAACGCTTCCTGAATGCACATTCGGTGGCGGCGCAGATTCAGACTGCGCTGGACGAGGCACGCCCGTTTTCGCTGATCAGACTGGGCGATGGCGAAGGCGCGTGGCTCAGTGTCAATGATCACGACGAAGCGCGCTTTGCCGGCCTATACGAAGCGAACCGGCGCGAGATATTGCGTGTGTGGTTCGGCTCCGATGACCTCTATAATGATCCCGCGTTCATCGAACTTGCCGGTCAATTCGTCAGGATCCTTGAACACACGTCTATCATCGGGCTGCCTTACGGTGACCGCATGAATAATGAATATGGCGTTTTCAGTATTCGCGGCATCCCATCCATCGCCAATATATTCCGTGCCCTCACGGTTGAAACAGCACCTAATCTGATGGTTCATTACTGCGAAAATGACGTCCATCTTAAATTGCATCTGGAGGGACATCTGCAAACCCTGCTCAAGGGCACCTACAAAATCGGCGTCATATCCTGCCATGCCGATCTAGGCTGGCGGTTGATGGAGCATTATGGAGCCCGCGTGGTCAGCCAGATTATTGTGCCTGAGGAAAAAAGCTTTCAGCAGGTCAAAGGCATCAGCGGCATGTCCTTGCCTCACTACCCGATTCCCTTCTACCGCACGATTGAGCGCCTGAGGCGCTCGGCCGGTGAGGCTCAATTATGGCTCGTGGCCGCCGGCTTTCTCGGCAAATTCTACTGCGATGCCATACGCGGCGCGGGAAGTGTCGCGCTGGATATCGGCTCGGTCGCCGATGGCTGGTGCGGGCGCGTGACCCGCCCGACATTGAGCCAGATTGGCCGCTATACTCTGGGCAGCCCCGCGTGAACAGCTCGCCCGACAAGGGGCAGGCCCTGCTCGACGCCCTGGCGGGCAACGGCCCGATCATGACACCGGTTGCCCTCGTCGTTGCTCATCAGGATGATGAAGCCATAGCGGCGGCCGGCACTTTGGTGCGGTTTCGGGCATTGACGCTGATCCATTTGACCGACGGCGCCACATCACCATCGGCGCCCTTTTCGCAACCCGGCTTCAGCAACCGGGACGAGTATGCGCAGACCCGCGCGCGGGAGCTTGATCGGGCCTTGCAAGCCTGCCTTGCCGTGCCGCAGCGTCAGATTTGCTATCAGCTGCCCGACCAGACCGTGGGAGAGGCTATCGGCACGCTCACCAAGCGCCTGGCGGCAGATCTATTGGCGGTCGATGCCGTGATCACCCATCCTTACGAGGGCGGGCATATGGACCATGATGCCGCTGCGCGCGCTGTGGCGTTGGCATGCGCGCTGCTTGCCCGCGCCACCGGCCGCGCGCCCGCGCGGTTGGAGTTCGCGGGGTATCATCGCATTGGAAACGATGTGCGGACCGGCGAATTCTGGCCCGATCCCGCTTGCCCCGCCGTCAAAATCACCTTGTCACCCAGCGCCCGCCGGCGGCGTGAGGCGGCTTTTGAGTGTTTCACATCACAGCGGGATAATTTGCGCTATTTCTCCACGCTCGGGGAATCGTTCCGCATTGCCCCCGACTATGATTTCACCCAAGCGCCGCCGACGCGGAGCTGAGCGGCAGCACCTAGAGCGTGATCGTTTTACAACGATACGCTCTGGAGCGTTTTCCGATCAATCGGAAACGCTCTATCTTATATTTTGGCGAGCAACTTTATCCGATCAGGTTGTATCTACGATTCAACCTGATCGGATGTTGCTCTAAGGTCAATTTGTCGATCAATTTCATTGGTTTAGACGGCCGCGCGCGTGTGCGCGATGGCGCATTTCATTTCGCTTTTGACGCCCTGAACAGATCAGCAAGGGATGGATTATCGGGCTGGATTTGGCTTGGGGAGCGGGGGGGCGTGGCGGCGGCGTTCAGAGCCGGAGGCATGAGTGCCAGCCTGATTTTTGGCGCGCGCGGGACGCGGCGGCGGGGAGAAGACAGGCGCGTTGCGGCAAGCGGGGATTGCGACCGGGAGGATTGCGGCGATGACCGCGGCGGCGGCGGCGGACCAGAAACACCGAGCAGGTGGCAGAGCGGGCGGATGATGCGGCCGATGGCGGGCGTTTGCGCGAGCAAGGATACCATTTCGGGTTCGGCGAGGAGGTGGCGGAGCTGGGATGCGGCGCCTGCGGTGCCCGGGAGCAGGCGGCGGAGCCAGGCGTAAGCGTGCGGCAAGGGATTTGGGGTGTTGCGGCGCGCGGCGCAGCAGCCGGCGCAGCGGGGAGATCGGGCCGGACGGCGTGGCCGGCGGTGGGGATTTGCCGTGTGAGTTGTGGCGCGGGCGAAACGCTGTGCGAGGCGGCGCAGACGGGCCCAGATGAGGATGATGAGGGGGGAGGCAAGTTTGGCGGCGAGGCCCTGATCGGCGATTATGCGGCACAGACCGTCCATGATTTGGGCGAAGCGATCGGGTAAAGGGGTGTGGGTTGCCGGGTTGCTCATCATGGGCCCCTCATTGACCATAAAGGCCGGGGGGTGGGCAAGGATTTTATTCCTGCAATGAGACTCGCCGCTCAGTTAGAGCGTTTTCCGATCAATCGGAAACGCTCTGGCTTATATTCTGGCGAGCGACTTTATTCGATCAGGTTGAATCCACGATTCAACCTGATCGGATGTTGCTGTAGGGCTGCATTTTAAACGGTCTTGCTCCTCGAGCCGAGCAGGCGGCGTGTGGCCGCATTTGCGCGTTTCGTATCACAGCGGGATGATTTGCGTTCTTTCTCGACGCTCACGGACTCCTTCCGCAGCACCCCTGAGCATGATTTCACCCAAGCGCCGCCGACAACGCGTTGACGCGACCGCTGACTGTCAATCTGCCGATCCATCACGTTCGGCAACTTCCAAGAAATGTCCGATATTCTCGCTCATCATCAACGGCAGATAGCGATCAACTTTCCAATCCGGCCAATCCCACCATTTCAACTTCAACAGACGTGCAACGATTTCTGCCGGGAAGCGATATCCGACAATATTCCCAGGATTTCCGGCGATGATTGCGTAAGGCGGTATCTCACCGCGAACAACAGCGTTGGCGCCAATTACGGCACCGTCGCCGACAATTGTTCCGGGCAACAGGCAAACATTAATGCCAATCCAAACGTCATTTCCAACAATAACCGGCTTGGCCACATGATCGGACACATCGCTCCAGCCGCTCGGCCAGAAATCCCGATAGATCGCGAAAGGATAAATCGACGTAAATCGCACTTGATGATTGGCCACGACGATATTAATGTCATCTGCAATCGCACAATAGTTGCCAATCGTTAGATGCGTGGCATCCTTGGTTAATAATCCGGACCAAATTTTAGGTGAACCATATGTGTGGCGCCCGATTTTGTAACCGCAATTGTCGATCCAGAATTCGAGTGCGACATCGGTGGTCTGCCCCCACAGCAAAGGCGCCTGCTTACTCGAATGGCTCCGTAAATAGGGAAAAATCTCATTATAGTCAGATCGCTCCCTCAAAATTCGAGTGATATTCTGATATGAGTTTGGTTCGAGCAACCGGAATAGATTAACCACTGCATCAACACTCAATGACGCAAAGTCCATATCGTCAATCCGGCCACCGCATCGGCTGAATTGCAGCATGAATTCACTCAAAATCGGACTCGGAATTTCAGCTCCAGCCGGGTTCGGCGCGAATATTTCCCAAGCGTGGGCTTGATCGCTCGAAACGCTCACTGCTCCTACACCGAACTCGTCTAAACCCTCGACTGCTGATATGAATTGACCAGTCGAGGGATGCTTGAGTATTATTTTTCGATCAGCTGTCAACTCGCATCGATAGGACAGAACAGCGCGGTCATTATTATCCCCGGGCAGATGGATCTGATTGATCTCTCTCGTGGAGCATAAAAGGCATGTGTCAGTCAAAGCTCCCGGCCTCCAAACATAGAGGGGGGCAAATAACTCCTGATCTGCACCATTTGAAGCATGTACAATAACATTATCCGATCTTCGGATTGCCAGAAAAGAACGATGACAGGTTTCCAACAAAAACAGATCTGAACAAATCAGCGCGTGACTCGCGCCTGCGTGAGCCATCATATCGAGCAAATCGTGAGCGATGGCTTCTGGTTCAGGAAATCGCATTGTCGTCAGGAAGCGGCTATCCTCCGCCTCCAGTGTTGTACCTGGTGCATAGACATAGCGGGCATCATTCTCATTGGCCAAATCAATCATCATGAAATTCGTATTCGGACCTGACACAGGACTTAGGAGAATCAATTTGGCCTTCGGCGGATAAAATATGCTCGTGTGGAACGCGGAGCCTGTTGTACCCACGACAAATGGCCGCTCAGCGAAAAGAGCTATCTGTTCTCGTAAGCAAAGTGTCTCGGGATATAATATCTCGATGGAGCCGGCCTCACGCAAAATACTCTCGACAATATCCTCGTTCTCAACATGCCCGACACCGCTGGGCAACCGCGTCTTGCTTAAATATACCGCAGGAAGACCTTGCCTGATCGGCCGGTCTTTTAGAATTTCTTGACCAATATGATGTCCAAGCTGCGCATAGGCGCGGTGAATGAAATGTTGCTCCTGAAAGCTGGTGTGCGGCACGATAATATTTTTGAATAAAGTCGGCTGTTGCAGGATTAGAACATCCGATGGTTCAAGTCCTAAAGCTTGGAGAATATCGCGGCAGAACGGAAGATTGAACCATTGCTCGCTGTCTCCCAGTCCGTGGAATATTATTTTTGCGGCTGGTCGTTCTGGGCCAGCAAGCGGCCAAAGCCGTGACAATGAGTTGACAAGAAAATGCCCAAAATGGGGGTTCAAAAGGCCGCCATAGAGATAATTTCCATCATCTGCCACATGCGCGGCGTTGCCTGACCAGGACAGGATCTGCCCCTGTACCTCTCCATCAGGCCCATGAAAATCAACACTTCCCGAAACAACATCTCCATCCGGGCGAAACAGCCCCCAGGGACCATCCTTCTCATATGGCACGTAGATGACATTATGATGGACCGATAAGAGCGGAGGGTCTTCAATGAGCTCGATATTTCCCCAGCATTCCGTACATTCAACAAGAAAACTGGTCATCGGATTGACACCCTAAACATTACACAATGTAGCCGAAGCTAGACCCTAAATACTCAAAGTAGAGACCGCGGATCGTATAAACAACAACATTGAAACTCATTGCGAAGAAGATCGGCCACGATTCAACTTGCTCAGCTTGTTGACCTCAACATACTCTATTGTCTTAGAGGCAATTCTAAAGCGATATCAACTACCTAGCCCCAAATATTGTCATATAGACGTGTTTAAAAAAAAAGACGGTGGCTGAGGCGCATTTGACACATTTTTTACACAGTGAATATATTAGTGGTCGATTAAAAATTGGAATTGTAATGGCGTTCCATGATATCTATACGAGAACTACTCTATAATAATTTAGATATAACTTTGTGGAGACAGTTGCAGATGTACGATGAATTATCGTTAGACGATATAGGAATGGCACATGGGACTGACAAATCATCGATTTATCACAACTATCTTAATTTTTATGAGATATTCTTTAAGCCCTTTCGACAAATAGAATTAAAAATTTTAGAAATTGGTGTTTTGAACGGTGCGTCATTAAAGACTTGGGAACAATATTTTCCAACTGCAAATATAATTGGCGCAGACATCGCTAGTGCTACAAAGCGCTTTGAACAAGGCCGCATTGCGATTGAGATATTGGATCAATCAAATTTACAGGACCTTGCGAACATTGCCTTAAAACATGGTCCGTTTGACGTCATCATCGAAGATGGCTCTCATATGTGGGAGCATCAAATCATTTCACTAAAAAGCCTGTTCCCATTTGTAAAAAGCGGCGGCATTTATATTGTAGAAGATCTACAGACAAATTTCGGGGCTATGGCAACAGAGTATCGAGGAATTGCTCGTTTATCCTGCGTTGAGTATCTCAAATCATGGGTTGATCTATGTGTAGCTGATGATCAGTTGCCAGTTGAGGAAATAGAAGATCCATTTTTGAGAACTTTCGCTCGAAGCATTGAATTTATAACTTTTCATAAGCGAGCATGTCTCATCAAAAAATCATTTCCTACCCTTGAAAGCCAAACCAATATCGGCAGCCCGCTAGATCCAACAGGCAAAAGCAATTCTATAATTTCTATATTAGGCCACTTCAGTTCGCTTGGTGACATACATAATGACTCTAATTTTTTGAATCCACCGTCGGACGAGTTTGCTCTCCAGGGGATTGCAATACTTTCGCGCGAAGAATTTCTCGAATACAAGGTGCGTTCCGCAAATAATCCATGGAGCGAATGGTCGAGAATTAATAACTTCGCGGGCTCCAGGGGACAATCCAAAGTGTTAACAGGCGTTGCGTTCAGGTTGCGGCCAGAAATGGTCGATCGATTTGCCCTTCGTGTTTTGTGTCGATTTGCTGGACACGCACAAATCTTCGAATCATCCGATGGACAGGAATGTGAATCACCAACCAACTCAGCATTATGTGGGATTCAAATAGAACTAACTGAACTTTAGATATTACTGATGCAAATTCTGAATTTTTCCGGTTGTCTGTAAAGAGATTCCAGGGCTCTCATTTTAAGCAATACTTGACCGCGATTGGCGGCAAGGGAGGAAACGTTGTTGAATGCTAATGTAGAATACTCAAATGCGGTAGAACTTCGAGATAGTGTCCCAGCCTTAGAGATACGTTACGGGGCGGTTTATCTACCAATTAATGATCACATAGCATGGGAGAATGATCCGTCATGGGGATTATACGATTTAGATGGTCACCTCATTCAAGCAGGGGCGTATTATAGGGGGCCGGGCAAAAATCTTGTTGGTCAGTCTCAACATCGAGATCTAACGATGCTTGAGTTCGAGACTGCCCCGCCTGGCGACTATATCTATGGAGGAAACCTCATTTCCCATTTCGGCCATTTCTTATTAGGGTTTCTATCTCGTTTCTGGATTGGTCAGCACTTGGATTTGAGCAAGCATAAAATTATTTGTCACGGTGCAGGCACACCAGAAGGATGGTTATCACATAAATTTGTTCGAGATATATTGTCGAGTATCGGTATTGATCAGCACAACTTGATGGTGTTCAAAAGGCCAACGATCATTGAAAATCTATTAGTGCCCTGGCCATCATGTGAAGAGCATAATTATGTTCACACAAATTATGCGTCTTGGGGTAATATGGTGGGGCAATCACTTTTACGTAATAGAAATCTTGCTTAAGAAAGTCGACCTGTTTGGATGGCTAAAACCAACATGAAGCAGGGTGTCCAAGGGATATTGAACGAAAATGAGGTCGT
>NCAP01000025.1 GCA_002255495.1 Rhodospirillales bacterium 20-60-12
CCAGCGATGATGAGATCGGGCTCGATGATGGCACGACCAAGGCGAGCCTTGTGCAATCATCGGGGCGCAGCACGCTCGCGCAGATTTCCGGGCATCTCACCTTTTCGCATAACCGGCGCAATTGCATGATTGATGCGCGGTTCCTGCCGGTTGAGGGCGGTGCAAGTGCCACGCCGATCCATCTGGCTGGCGCCTGCGCGGATGACGGGCAACAGATCATAGGTGACGTGACGATGAACGGGCAGACCCACAAGGTGAGGCTTGGCGTGCGCGACATTCTCAACGGAGCGCATGTGGCCGGGTTGGCCATCACCGGCCCGATTGCGGGTGGTGCGACACTGCACGCGCATATCGCGTTTGTGACGGCGAATTACTGAACCCGCTTTGGGCCATGTGGGGCCAAGGACAGATCATATGACCGAAACGACCAAAACCATGGATATTGCCGCCTCACGGCGCGGGCTTCTCCATCTGGCCGCTTGCGTGGGCGGGGCTGCGTTATGCGCTGCCGCCGTGCCTCAGGCCCAGGCGGCTGACTTGTCGAAAGCCTCGGTGGGTTATCGGGATATCCCGAGCGACCAGGGCAAATTATGCGCCATGTGCGCGTTATTCATTCTACCAGCGCCTGGCGCCGCGCACGGCCGGTGCCAATTGGTCGCAGGCCCCATCGCTCCGGGTGGGTGGTGCCAGATCTGGACGCCGCGAAGCTAGATGTGATCTTGGTTAAGGTAGAGTCGAGTGACCCAGCCTAAGGCCGTATTGAACTACAGCATCGACCCTGTATCGATAAAGCGTTGATGCCAGGAGAGTGCTTCGGTCAGAAGTGACGGCGATTGCTGACCATAGGATGATTGCCGAGCCCGGCGATAATAGTCCTGCAATGCTGGCCGGTAGCTGGGGTGGGAACAATTATTGATGATCACCTCGGCCCGCTGCTTGGGCGACAACCCTCGCAGATCGGCAAGACCTTGTTCGGTGACGATCACCTGAACGTCCTGGGTGATATGATCGACATGCGAGACCTGCGGCACGATGGCGGAAATCTTTCCGCCCTTAGCCGTGGACGGCGTCATGAAGATCGAGACATAGGCGTTGCGGGCAAAGTCACCCGAACCGCCGATGCCGTTATAGATTCTCGATCCCATGACATGCGTCGAATTGACGGTGCCATAAATATCGGCCTCGATCAGACCGTTCATCGCCAAGCAGCCGAGCCGGCGGATCAGTTCTGGATGATTACTAATTTCCTGCGGACGCAGGATCATTTTATCGCGAAATCGCGGCATATTGTCGTTCAGCCGCAATGCGCCTTCACGGCTCAATGAGAAGCCCGTGGCCGAGGCCATCGTCAGCAGGCCGGCATCCAGCAAATCCAGCATGCCGTCCTGGATCACTTCGGTGAACGCCGTCATGCCGTTGAACGGCCCTTCGAGCAGGCTGGACAGAACGGCGTTGGTGATATTGCCGACACCCGATTGCAAAGGCAGAAGCGATTCAGGCAAGCGGCCTTTGCCGACCTCGTGGCGGAAAAATTCGATCAGATGGCCGGCAATGCCATAGGCTGCCGCGTCCGGCGCGGCAAACGGCAGGTTGCGGTCCGGCGCGTTCGTTTCCACAATCGCGATGATTTTTGCCGGGTCGCAGCGCAGACCGGCTTCGCCGATCCTCTCCTGCGGTCGCACCAGCGGGATGGGGATGCGGTGAGGCGGCAATGCCGTGCCGTAATAGATGTCGTGCATGCCATCGAGTGCTGCATTCTGCCAATGATTAACTTCGAGGATCACATTGCGGGCCCGGTCCAGCCACGTCTTGTTATTGCCAACGGATGAGGAAGGGATCAGCGAGCCGTCTGGCCGGATACCGGTGACTTCGATCAGCGCCGTATCAAGCGGTCCCAAAAACCCTTGCCAGGCCATGGGTGCGACCTGACTGAGATGCATGTCGAAATATTCCATCTCGCCGGCGTTGATTTTTTCGCGCGCTATCGGGTCGGAATTATAGGGCAGGCGGAATTCGATGCCGTTTGCCCTTGCCAGCGCGCCGTCGAGTTCAGGCCCGGTGGAGGCGCCGGTCCAAATCCGCAGCCGAAAGGGCCGCCCGTTTGCCGCCTCGGCCTCCATCCGTGCCGCGAGGGCCTGCGGCACTGCTTTTGGGTAGCCCGAGCCGGTGAATCCGCTCATGCCGACCGTGCTGCCCGGCTCAATCAAGGCCGCCGCGGCGTCAGCCGGCATGATCTTGGCGCTCAACGCCGCCGGTCCAAGTCTTTCTTTTGCGGTCATAAAAACCGGCCCTCCCAATCGGTGTGTATTGATGGTCAGCACAAGAGCAGGTGGGGGACGAGAGGCCGGTCCGCCTTGATCTGGATCAATAGGGTCTTGGGTGAGGCCACTTTGCTTTATTCTAGGGCGTGATCGTTTTATCTCGATATTTTGAGATTTTTAATGATTATGTGCCAGACCGCCGTTCATGCTATGTTTGAGTGAGACTGGATTCGATACCGCAACGCCCCTTTATCGAGATGTGCCCTCAACGATCCAATGGATAGCCGCAAGCAATTATTCTGGGTGGTCCTGTTCAGGATCGTAATGGCGGCGGCGGCTGTCGATGCGCTGTTTTTTGTCTTTTTCTCGATTGTTGGCTCGCCATTTCAGTTGGGGCTGAATGCCATCAGCATCGCTTGTTACGGTCTAACCTTATGGCTGCTCAAGCGGCGGCAAAACAGGCTCGCGATTGCATTGATCTGGACCGAAGTGCTCACCCACGCTGCGATCGGCACGCTCCTGACCGGTTGGGACAGCGGCTATACCTATTATCTTTTGATGTTCGTGCCGACCATTATTATCAGCTCGCCGCGCCGCACAGCATATTGGATGCTGGCGTCATTATGGTCGTTCTATCTGGCCCTGTTTCTCGTCATGCAGCATGTGCAACCGCTTCAGCCCATCGGCCATCGGGCCTTATTCCTGCTGCAAGCCTTCAACGTGACCATTTTATTCGCGATGGTCAGCTATTTTGTGTTCATGTATCAACGTCTGGCGGCGCGATCTGATCAGAAATTGAAATTATTGGCGACGACTGATCCGTTGACCGGCTTATTCAACCGCCGCACCGCTTTGGAAACGGCGATTCGTGAGGCGGCTTTGTTCGAGCGCGGGCGCCGGAATCTTTCATATATTCTCACCGACATTGACCATTTCAAAGCCATTAACGACATTCATGGCCACCAGGCGGGGGACGCGGTGTTGGTGGCGGTGAGCGAGGCGCTCCGCAGTGTGACGCGCGTGCAGGATGTTCTGGCGCGCTGGGGTGGCGAGGAATTTCTCTTTGTCCTGCCCGACACGCCGCGCGCAGGTGCAGCCGAGCTTGCGGAGCGGATTCGCGATGTGGTGGCGGGGTTGGGCCCGGTTGCGGGTGTTTGCCGCATCACTCTGACTTGCGGGATCAGTGGGCAGCGGAAAGGCGAAAGCTGCGACGCCGCCATAGCACGTGCCGACCAGGCCCTTTATGAAGGCAAGCGCACCGGCCGTGATCGCTTGGTGCTGGAGAACGACGAGGATGCAGCGCCCGCGATCATGCAACCCCAGACGTCTGCCCCAAACGCGCTCTCTTGAGTGAGGGGCGATGGCACCTCAATCCATATCGATCTAAATCGCCTGATCGGTTGACTTCGGCTTGCCGGTGTTCAT
Source organism: Rhodospirillales bacterium 20-60-12 (assembly GCA_002255495.1). GTDB lineage: Bacteria > Pseudomonadota > Alphaproteobacteria > Acetobacterales > Acetobacteraceae > 20-60-12. The sequence continues at coordinate 3,687 of NCAP01000025.1, forward strand.
ATCCGATCACCGCTTACAGGACCCCGTTCAATGCTGATTCATGCCGATCTATCTGCGCCTGCTTTCGTTGATTCCAACAGGCTCGAATGGGTGCCCTCGCCGGTTGGAGGCATTGAGCGGCGCATGTTGGAGCGCGATGGCGGCGAAGTGGCACGGGCAACGTCGCTGGTGCGCTATGCGCCGGGCTCGGCGTTCAATCCGCATCGGCATGATGCGGGCGAGGAATTTTTCGTGCTCGAAGGTGTGTTTTCCGACGAGACCGGCGATTTCCCGCGTGGTTATTATGTTCGCAATGCGCCGGGTTCGCAGCATCGGCCGGCCAGTGCGCCGGGGGCCGTCATTTTCGTGAAATTGCGGCAAATGCCCGCAGCCGAAACCGTCTCGATCCGGCTTGACACGCGCGATCCTTCGTTGTGGCAGGAGATGCCGCATGGCCGCAGCCGCGCCTTGCTGTTCAGCGCACCCTGGGAAGACGTGGATTTATGGCGGCTGCCTCCCGGCGATAGCGCCATGGTGGAGATGTATCCGGGCGGTGTTGAAATATTCGTCATTGAAGGGGCGATAAGTGAGTCGGGCCAGGAATGCCCGGCCGGGAGCTGGTTGCGCCGCCCGGCCGGCGCCGCGGTGGATTTGTCGAGCCCCGCAGGTGCGCTGATTTACCGCAAAACCGGCCATCTCCCTCTCGCGTTGGGCTGAGCCTGAACCCATGCATGATCTGATTGTGGTCGGTGCCGGCCTCGCCGGCCTTGCGGCGGCACGAAACGCCGTTTTTTCCGGGCAGGATGTGCTTGTGCTGGAGGCGCGCGCGCGGAGCGGCGGGCGGATTCTCGGCCATCGCACCGCGCGGGGCGTTTACGATCTGGGTCCCGGCTGGGTGTGGCCGAGCATGCAACCGTTGATCGCCGCAGCCGTCAGGCAGGCCGGGCTCGCTTTATATCCGCAGCGGGATGACCGGGGGGCGTTTGCCTATCAGGATGCGACCGGGCAGGTGCGCCGATTGGCGCATGGTTTCGCGCAGGAGCCGCCGAGCATGCGCATCATGGGTGGCATGACCGCCCTGGCGGACTGGTTCGCCGCCGCGTTGCCGGCTGGTGTGGTGAAATTGGAACACCGCGTCATCGCCGTCAGCCGCACTGCGAAGGGTGTCGCTGTGACATGCGAACAGAGCGGGCGGGAGATGACGCTGGAGGCATCAAGGCTGATATTGGCCATGCCGCCGCGTCTTGTTGCGGCAATGGAATTCACCCCGGCTTTGCCCGCCCATCACGTCAATCAGCTATTGGCGGTGCCGACCTGGATGGCCGGGCACGCCAAGGCGTTGGCGTTATATGACAGTCCGGTCTGGCAGGCGGCGGGTTTTGCCGGCGCGGCGGCCAGCCAGGCCGGGCCGCTTGGTGAAATTCACGATGCTTCACTTCCCGGCTCGCCCGATGCGCCCGATGAGGCTGCTTTATTCGGTTTTTTTGCCTGGCCGGCAGGGCTGCGTGCGGCGCAAAAAGCGGCCTTGCCGGGTTTGATCGCGGCACAGCTCGGCCAGCTCTTTGGGCCGGAATCGGGTCGGCCACGCGAGGTCATCATTCAGGATTGGGCAGGTGAAACCGCCACCGCCATACTGGCGGATCGGCAGGGGCCGGCCCAGCACCAGCATTACCGCGTGCTCACCCTACCAGCACCCTGGCAGGATGTGGTGCGTCTGGCCGGTTCGGAGGTAGCGGCGGAATTTGGCGGGTATCTGGAAGGCGCCCTGTCCGCCGGTGGTTTTGTCTCATAATAGCGTCTGACGGTCTTGTGTACGGCTGATCAGGGGGATTATCGGTCGATCACGTGTCTTTGCAGAGACGCCGGCGCGCGGGGCGCTTATGTGCGGCAGCGAAGAGGATTGTTGATATGAAGCGTCTGCTGCGTTTTGTGCCGCTACTGATTTTACTGATTGCTGCGGGCGTCGTTTACGGCACGGGCGTTTGGCATCAGCTCACCTGGCAGTCCTTGGCGGTGCATCACGAAGCGCTGCAGGCGGCTGTTGCATCTCACAGGCTGCTCGCGCCGGCTTTGTTCGTATTGATTTACGCGGCGGCTGTTTCGCTGTCATTGCCGGTCGGGTTGTGGCTCTCGCTCGGTGGCGGGGTGTTATTCGGCGGCTGGTTCGGCGGCGTGCTGACGGTGATCGGTGCGAGCATCGGCGCATTGGTGATTTTCATGGTTGCACGCTCGGCTTTGGCGCCGTTTTTTCAGGCGAAATTCGGCGGCAAAATCAATAAATTGGCACCCGGCATGCAGGCCGGGCTGGAGCGTGATGGATTCAGCTATCTGCTGGCCGTGCGGTTGATGCCTGTGGTGCCGTTCTGGCTGGCCAATCTGGCGCCGGCTTTGCTCGGCATGCGGTTGTTCCCGTACGCGGCGGCGACCATTATCGGCCTGATCCCGGCGAGCCTGGTGCTCAATGCGGTGGGTGCGGGCTTGGCTTCCACCCTGGTCCCCGGCCAGACCCCGGATGCGACGGTGCTGTTCCACCCGATTATTCTGTTTCCGTGCATCGGCTTTACCGCACTCGCGCTGGCGCCCGTGATCTGGCGGCGCGTCAAATCTCCTCGGGTTGCGGTGACCGATCCGGTTGTGAATGTCCGGCATTAAACCACGACGTTTCGACCTCATCGTCATCGGCGCGGGGGCAGCGGGACTCTCAGCGGTCTATGGCGCGGCGTCGCTCGGCCTCAAGGTCGCGCTGATCGAACGCGGGGCGATGGGCGGGGATTGTTTGAATACCGGCTGCGTGCCGAGCAAATCCTTGCTCAGTATCGCCCATAAAGCGCGCCAAAGTGGTCAGATTCCGCCCTGGGAGACGATAAAGGCTGGTTTCACCCGCGCCATTGCCGAAATCGCCCCCAATGATTCCATCGCGCGCTACACGAGCCTTGGCGCCACTGTCATCACCGGGGAGGCGCGCTTCACCGGACCCGATCAGATCATGGTGAACGGGGAATATCTCACCGCCCGCCGCTTTGTGGTGGCAACCGGTAGTTCGCCGCGCATTCCTGCCATCATGGGCGTTGCCGATCTGCCGTTTTTGACCAGCGACACGATCTGGCAAATGGGCCGCCTGCCCGACCATTTACTGATCCTCGGCGGTGGCCCGATCGGGCTGGAAATGGCTGACGCATTCTCCGGCCTGGGCGTCGCTGTCACCGTGATCGAGGCACGCATGATGGGCGCGCGCGAGGATGCGGATTTGTTTGCCCCTGTGCGCGCGGCGCTCGAAGCGGCTGGCGTGCGGCTGATGGATCAAACCGAGATTGAGCTGGCGCGGCCCTGGCGCGAGGGTGTCGAATTGCTCACCAAGGCCGGGCAGATCATTCAGGGTAGCCATTTGCTGGTGGCGATCGGCAGGGCGGCGGATTTCGCGGCTCTTGATCTGCCGCGGGCGGGTGTTCTGACGTCACAGGCAGGGATCGTTACCGATCAAGGCTTGCGCTCGATCAGCAATAAGCGGGTTTACGCGGCCGGGGACATCGCCGACCCCAAGGGGATCGGGCCGCGGCATTTTACCCATGTCGCGGGTTATCACGGGGGCATTGTGATCCGCCGGGCATTGTTTCGCCTGCCGGCCAAGATCGATTATGCCGCTTTGCCGCGTGTTACCTACACGGCACCTGAATTGGCCCAAGTCGGGATGACCGCGGCCGAGGCTGTCGCGGCCGGGCGGTTTGGCCGGTCTTTGGTCTGGCCGTTTGCCGAAAATGACCGGGCGATTGCCGAGGCGGAGACGGCCGGGCTGGTCAAGCTCGTGCTCGATCCGCGCGGCCGGTTGATCGGCGCGGGTATTGTCGGCCCAGGTGCGGGCGAAATGATCGGGCTTTATGGTCTGGCGATCAGCGCCAAACTCAAGCTCGCAGCGATCGCTGCACTGATTTTGCCCTACCCCACACGGTCGGAGGCAGGAAAGCGCGCCATTGGTGCGTTTTATGCGGAAAAACTCTTTGCCCCCTGGCCCCGGCGCTTGGTCAGGCTGCTCGCGCGCCTGCCTTAATCCATCCATCTGGCTGATACGTCTTGCCCTTCACCGCTGCAGCTATCACAGTGTCATGATGGGTCAGTCACAGAAAATATCGTCAAATATTGTTGTCGCCGTGCAAGGCGGCGGCTCACACGGGGCTTTCGCCTGGGGCGTTCTGGATCGCTTTTTCGAGAACGGGTTGGAGTTCGACGCCGTGTGCGGCGTATCGGCCGGTGCGACATTGGGGGCCATGGCGGTACAGGGCTTTGTGCGGGGTGGCGCGCGCGGCGCGCGGGCCGACATGGCGCGGCTATGGGACCGGGTTTCGGCGTCCCACGTATTCGCGCCGATCCAGAATGCGTTGGAACGCTGGATGTGGGGCTGGGATATCGGCCGTGAAGTCGGCAATACCTTGGCGATGCACAGCCTGAACGCGGCTTTGCAATTTTTCACCCCTGCCCAGCTCAACCCGCTGGGCCAAAATCCGCTGCGCCCGATGCTGAGCGATTTGCTCGATATCGAGGCGATCCGCAGCCCCGGTGCCCCACGCCTGTTCGTCTCGGCGACCGATGTGGAAACCGGCAGCGCGCGGATTTTCACCAATCATGAAATCACCGTCGATGTGCTTTTGGCGTCGTCCTGCATGCCGACCCTGTTCCCCACGGTGATGATCGACGGTCGGGCTTATTGGGATGGCGGGTTTACCGGCAATCCGCCGCTTGCTCCCTTGCTGAGCATGAACCCGAAGCGGCTGATGTTGATCCGCGCGCAAAGCCGCACGCGGGCCGGTGTGCCGGGCCATACCAATGATATTCTCAACCGGTTGCAGGAAATCGCGTTTCAGGCGGTGGTGGAGGCCGAATTGAGCCGGCTGCCAGCCCATATCGATTTCACCGAAATCCACGCCGATCTGGCGCTTTCGGACCTGTCGGCCAGTTCGCGTGCCAACACCGACCGGGAATTTCTCGACGGATTATTCCGGGCGGGGCGTCATGCCGGTGCAGATGCCGGCATGACCGCCGGGGCCGTTTAGCATCCATGCCGCCGGTCCGGGTCATGCCCAGGATCAGAGGCCCGCAACGCAGCCTGTCGGCCCGTGTATTCTGGTTGACCATGGGTGTTATCATGCTGGTCGAGGTGATGATCCTGTTGCCGAGCCTCGGGCGTGAGCGCCAGACATGGCTGACCGACCGGATTACCGAGGCGCATTTGGCCGCCTTGTCGGTGGCCTCCGCAACGCATGGAATTGTTGATTTATCGACGCGCGATGAATTGCTTCGGCTTTCGGGCACCGATGCCATCCGGTTGATCGAGCCGGGACGCAGCGTGCTGGTGTTGCCGCCGCAAGCTGACATATTGCCCGATGCCACGGTCGATCTGGCGCGTGAGGGGCTGATCGTGAGCACCTGGCGGGCGCTGCAGGTGCTGGCCGGTCTGGGTCCGAAGCTGGTGCTGGTTTCGGCCCCTAGCCCGCTGAAAGCAGGCGTTGAGGTGGAGATCATCGTCCGCAGCCAGGCCATGGCGGCTGGGCTGCGGCTTTATGTCATTCATATCGCCGGCCTGTCGCTGATCATCGCCCTGTTCACCGGGTTCATCGTTTATTTGACGCTGAACCGCGCATTGGTGCGGCCGATGCGCCGACTGACTGAGAATATCGCGGCTTTCCGGGCCGATCCGGAACATGCGCTGGCATTGCCGATAGCGGGATTCTTTCGATCCAAAGAGGATGAAATCGGTGTCGCGGCGGAGGAATTGGCGGCCATGCAAACCGAGTTGCGTGCGGCCTTGTGGCGCAATGCACGGCTTGCCGCCCTTGGCACGGCGGTGGCGAAAATCAGCCATGATTTGCGCAATATTCTCACCTCGGCCTTGCTGGTCGCCGACCGGCTGCATGACAGCGGTGATCCGGCCATCCGCAGATCAGCCGAAACGCTGATCGTCGCGGTTGAGCGCGCCGCCGATCTGGTCGGCCGCACGCTGGATTTTTCGCGCGAAGGGCCGCCGCCTTTGCTGCTCGCCCCGACCATGCTGTACGCGCTGGTGGAAGAGGCGGCCGACACAGTGCGGCCTCTTTCGCCGCATTTATTGATTGAAAATCAGATTGATCAGACTTTGAGCTATCGGGTCGATCGCACCCAGATCTACCGGGTTGTGGTCAATCTGATGCGCAATGCCGGCCAGGCCGGCGCCGCGCGGATCAGCATCGGTGCCGCTCTGACGTCAAGCGGGCTCGATATCATGATTGCCGATGACGGTCCTGGGTTGCCCGAAGGGGTGCTGGCCAATCTGTTCCGTCCCTTCGCCGGCGCCGGGCGGTATGGTGGCACCGGGCTTGGTTTGGCGATTGCGCGCGATTTGGCGCGTGCCCATGGCGGCGATTTGGAACTGACCGCAACCGGGCCGGATGGCACGAGTTTTCTGCTCAGCCTGCCGCTGGCCACGCAGATGAACGAAGGTGGCTGGGCCGATCAAGTGCGTGCCGACACGCGTTCAATGTCACTCTGATCTACGGCGGCTGCTGGTCATATGAATCCCCACTCTTTGAGCAAGGCTGATATCCAGCCGCTTTGCGCGCTGATCGGGGTCATTATTCTGGTTGCGATGCCTCAATTATCGGGCGTTCTGCATACTGATCCGATCAATTTTACCGGCTTCATGTCACTCAATGAGGGTGGTGCATTTTTGCCAGGGACACCGCGGGCGGACCCGAATGTCGGGTTTACGACCCAGGCTTTGGGGCATCTGGTCGCGATGGATTGGCTGCATGGTATTCTGCCCTGGTGGAACCCGTATTCCGGGGTGGGCATGCCGCTGGCCGGAGAATATCAGCCTGCTGCATTCTTCCCGCTGACGCTTTTGCTGGCGTTCGCCCACGGGCTCGTCTGGCAGCATCTTGGTCTGCAATTGATCGCCGGGATCGGCAGCTATGCCGTGTTGCGTGGCTTGGGTCTGGCACCTTTGGTCGCTCTCGGTGGTGGCGTTGCTTATGCGTTCAACGGAACGCTCGCCTGGTTTGGCGACGCGCCGGCCGGGCCGGTGGCGTTTTTACCGTGGTTGGTCTGGGGTGTTGAACGCGCCCGCTTCATGGCGGGCGGCTGGAGGACCGGGTGGCGCGTTTTCGCTCTGGCTCTGGCATTTTCATTGCTGGCGGGCTTTCCCGAGACGGCGTTTCTCGACGGATTACTGGCTTTAATCTGGGCGTTGGTGCGGCTGTCTGAGCAAGGGCATAGACGCGGGCGATTTTGGCTGCGGCTGGGTTTGGCCGGTACGGTCGGGTTGGCGCTGGCCAGCGTGCAATTATGGGCATTTTTGAGTTTTCTGCCGCATGCCTATGTCGGTGGCCATGGGCGGGAATATGCCCATGCCTATTTGCGCCCGCCGGGTTTGGTGATGAGCCTGGTTGCCCCTTATGCATTCGGGCCGATCGACGCCAATTTCGGCAGCTGGATTATGCTCGATGGCGTCTGGGAGAATATCGGCGGGTATGTCGATATTCTGCTGCTCACTCTTGCGGTTTATGGTTTGGCGGCACGGCGGTCCAAGCTCAGTGTTGCCCTCGCGTTGTGGTGTGCGGCGGCACTGGCCAAGACGTTTGGCAGCGCTATTGCGCGCGATGGGCTTAATCTGATCCCCGGCGTCTCGCAGACTTTATTCATGCGCTACGCAGCACCGTCCTGGGAGTTTGCCTTCGTGGTGCTGGCGGCCATCGCACTCGATGATCTGGCGCGAAGCGGCTTGCGCCGCCGTCCGGCACTGATCGCGTTCATGATAGCGGGCATCGTGCTGGCCGCGGCGGCAACATATAGCCTGATGGCTGCACCTGCCATGCCGCCCTCGGATGTGCGTTTTCATTTTGCTGCCTGGGCGTGGGGTTGGGCGGTGACAAGCGTGGTGGCTTTGGGCTTGATCGGGTGGCGCGCGCCGCAGGCTTGGCGCGGGATCGGGCTGGTGGTTTTGCTTGGGTTCGACAGCATCGTTTTGTTCTGTGTGCCGCTATTGTCCAACCCGCAAACCGGCGTGCCTGATCGGGCGGCCGTTGATTTTCTGCGCACTCATATGGGCTTGCAACGATTTTATTCGCTGGGGCCGATACAACCCAATTACAGCGCCTATTTCGGCATCGGCTCGATCGACGAAGATTATTTACCGCTGCCGCAAAGCTGGTTTGATTATGTGACCCAGTCATTCGATCCGTTCGCCGACCCGAGTATTCTGAACGGCTCGGGTGGGCGGTCTGCAGGGCAGCCCGGCGGTGATTTTGAGTTGCGTCACCATCTCGCCGCCTATGGTCAAGCGGGTGTGCAATATGTCATTGCCTCAGCAGGACAGAATCCGTTTGTCCGCATGATCCCAAGCATCGTCTCGCCGATGGGTGCGCGGGTGATCGCGCTGCAGCCGGGCGAGACGGCGCGCGGTCAGATCCCTGGCCAGGATGTCACCACACCGATCACGATCAATCAGACGAGCGTGCTCATCGGCACATATTTTCACCATGCGAACGGCGTGCTGGCTGTGACATTATGCGCAGGCGGCGCGTGTGCGCATGGCGCGGGCGATCTGGCGCACGCGGGCGATGACATGCCAATGGTCATGTCGCTGGATCGGAATCTGGTGGTCAAAGCAGGTGAGCCGGTCAGCTATCAATTCACCCATCAGGGCGGGAATGCAGCCGTTGCACTCTGGACATATCCGGTGGCAGCTGGACATGAACAGATGCTGAGGGATGATGCCGGACCAGTCGGCGCCTTTGGGTTGAACCTGACCTTACGCTCCGATGAGCATTTGGCGCGGCCGGTGTTCAGTGATCAGGTCATGACGATATTCGAAATAACCGGCACTCAACCGTATTTCGAATTGACCCAGCCGGGCTGCACTGTGCGCGCGCCCTCACGGCTCATCGCGACAACCGATTGCCCGAGCGTGTCGGTGCTTGAACGCCGAGAGTTGTTTTTCCCGGGCTGGACGGTGGGTATCGATGGCAAGCGGGCGGTGCTGCGCAAGGTCGGGCGGATTTTCCAAGCCGTCACCGTCCCGCCTGGCCGGCATGAGGTGCGCTTTCAATTCGCGCCCGTTGGCATCGACTGGGCTTGGCTGATCTCTCTATGGGGGCTGATGATGCTGATGCTGCCGCGCTCGAACGGGGATCGCGACGCGCGTATCAAAAATGGCCAGCAGTTTGGATGATCAGCCGGTAATGTTCGGAATGAGGCACGTAAAGCGGCTTCACGATCGGCGTGGCAACCCCGATGGAGAGGACGAATTTATCGATAATGTGGAATTTTATCCCGGCGGCAAACGAGGCTGCTCGATCGGTTGGCACCTGGAAAATCGCTTGGCGATTCCAGATACGGCCGTAATCGGCGAGTATGAATACGGCCGTGCCGGCTAACATACGAGGCAGCAATTCCATGGGCACGGCATGCGCAAGCTCGCCGCTGACTGCATAACCCTCATCGCCTGTTAGTTCAGCGGCAGTGAAGGCGCGGCCATAAGTCGGTCCGCCGAAATCAAACTCTTCGCTGGGCGGCAGATGGTCGCTGGTGAATTGACCAAGAGCGGATAATTTCAACGCAAAGCCGTGCGGCAGGGCTTGCAGGCGCTGGAGATTGAGATTGAGCTTACTGAAATCCGAGCCGCCATAGGCGATGCTCGCCGGGCGCGCGCCGAATATGTTGATCCCCTTGCTCACGGTCACGCCGAAATTATCGATGCCCTCGACATATTGATCATCATTGTAGCTGAGCGACACGCGCAGCGCGCGGGTCCGCTCGCGTGATGTGGTGAAGGCCAGATAGGCATTGTCGCTGTTCAACAAATCAAACCCGCCGCTGATGATCAGGTTGCGGTGGACCGCGCGCAAAATCGGATAATTCAGCCGCAGCCCGAGCAATTCGGCATTGCCCGATGTCGGCTCATTGATCGGCCGGCTGATCAGATCACCCAGGCTGAGTGAGACGGTCATGCCATCTGTGCCGATGGGTTCGATGTCGTTCAGGCCGAAATATTGATAGCGCGTGACATCGAGCGGCAGGCCGAGCACCAATTGTGTGCGCTCGCCCTGATGAAATAAATCATTCACACCGGTGTTGAACACGGCCTGTGTGTTATCGAGAATTGGCTGGCCTTGGTTATTGACACTGAAGCCGCCGAAAATTTTGGTCTGCTTGATCGCCAGCACCATCTGCACGGCGTCAGGCTGACCGGGCACTGGCACGAACTGGCTGCCGACTTTGGCGCCGGCAATGTCACCCATCAGCAAGACATTGCGCTCAAGCACCGAGCGGCGCAGCGGGCGGCTTGCGATGATATTCTGCGCGTATGATTTCAGCAGCCCCAGGCGCTGATGCGCCGTCTGCCCGGCGATGACGATATGCACGACCGAGGCTTCGGTAATGCGGATATGGACGATACCGCCGATGATCGCCTGGGGCGGAAAACTGACGGTGTAGAGAGCGATATCGGAATCGCCTTCAAGTGTGCCGATGCGCGTTGCAATGGTCGACAGATCCGCCGTGCTGACGGTTTGGCCGATGAAATGGCTCCAGCTTGCAGTGAGTTGTGGGGCAGGGACGGAACTATGACCGTCAATGATGATGCCGCGCAGCACGAAAGCCTGCATACGCGGTGCGGCAATCGGCGCCTGCTTTGCAGCAGGTGGTGCGTGGCTGACTTGCGGCGGCGGCGGCGCCTGCAATTCACCGGTGCCGAGCAGATGAAATCCACCCACCTGCGCATGCGCCGACAAGGGTGCGGCCACCGCCAGCAGGAACAGGAAGCTGCGCCAAAATCTGATCCAGGATGTCATGTGGCTCTGATCGCTTGCAGTAAGGATAAAGGAAATTTCGTATTAAAAGACTAAAATAGCGTAAACGAAGATCATTGCGAAAGCGAGCGACAAGATCCGCAGATCGATATCGACCCGCTTTCGCTTGGTCAGTGTGATTATTTAGGCACGGCGGATGTCAGGCCGCCGGTGACAGTGCCCAGAACCCCGGTCAAGCTGCCCAGCGGGTTTGCAGCACCCGTTGCAGCGGTGCTGCCGGTGGCGCCCGAAAGCCCGTTGGTCAGCGTGCTTGTCAGGCCGGTCAGCGGGCTTGCGCCACCGCTGAGGCTGCCCAATCCACCAAGACCGCCGCTGAGCGCGTTGAGCGGGCTTGATGAGCCAGCCAAGGTCGATGTGAGGGTGTTGACCGGGTTGGGCACGCCGGCTGGCGTCGTGAGGTTGGTATTCAGCACCTGGCCGTTGGACAGGACGCCCAGCGTCAGTGCGGCCGGTGTGCTGGATGAGCCGACCAGCTGGTTGTTACCAACTGAAAGATTGAGCAAGGGCGCCAGCGGTGCCGTTGCCGATGAAAGCTGGCTTGTCGCGCTCGACAGACCCGGGATGCTGCCCGCGGTGCTGCCCGCACCCTGGATGGTGGTGCCCAGCTGACCGACAACGCCGGCAATGGAGGTTACAGCGCCGCCAAGCGGTTGCGGCACCAAGGCGGCGGGCACCTGCAACCCGGTATCCACCTGCCTTAATGCGGTGCCAACAGCGGTCAGGCCGGCCGATGGCGAGGTCAGCGAGGTCAGGCTGATCGGGTTGGCCGATTGCGTGCCGGTTGCTGTATTGACCAGATTCTGCACGCCCGAGAGTAAAGGTGAAACCACCGGCACGGCGGTGCTTTGCGGCGAGGCGATCGAGGCGGAGAGGATGTTGCCGTTCGAGAGCACGCCGGCCTGAACAGGCGCATTGCTGACCGGAACATTCGAGAGCACGCTGGCATTGACCAGATTATTGCTGCCGGTTGGCGCGACCGTGCTGTTCAGAACGGTGACCCCGAGCGGATCGCTGAGCGCATTATTGCCGAGCGACGAGCCGACTGCGGAGACCGTGTTGCCGAGTGAGCCGACGACGAGATTTGCCGGGGTCGGCAGGCTGCTGCTGGCTGTTGTGACCTGCCCGCCGATCGATGTGACAGCGCTGCCCAATGCATTGCCGCCGCTGCCCACAGCGCTGCCCACGGCACCGACGGCACTGGCGACCGGCGCCGTCACGGGTGAGAGCGGGCCGGTGGATGAAGCCGAGCTGCCGACGGCGGCGCCGGGCGCCCCTGCCGAACTGCCGCATGCCGCGAGGGCCAGTGCAAGGGCCAGAGCGCTGGCAGAACGGAAATAGTTGGCGCGGCTGGCGAGGATGGGCGTTGAGGTTAACATGATGCGTCTCCTAAGGGGTAGGCGTGTTGGCTTTGGAGGGGTTTTTCCCCTCGGTCTGGTTTTCCCCGCGAAAACTTAAGTCGTGACCGTAATAGAACGGTCACGTGTTAGGCAATCAAAAATTCACCACGACACCGGTCGAGAACACATCGGCGCTGAGGCTGTAGGCGCCGGTCAATGTGCCGCTGATCGTGCTGTTCAGGCCGGCTGAGGTGAGACCCTGGCGCGTTTGGTTGATCGATGCGCCCTGGATGAAATAATGCGCGTAAGCGGCTTGCAGTTTGGCAAATGGCAAAAGCTGATAGCTAAAGCCGCCCGAGACCATGGTGCGGTTGTTATCAGGCAGCAGATTGATCCGGTAGGGTGTGGTCACCGGTGACTCGTCGTAACCGACACCGGTCATCAATGTTAATTTCGGTACCGGTTTGTAATCGGCGCCGACACCAACCGTCCAGGCGCTGCGGAAATGGAAATTGGTGTAGATCGAACCCAAAGTGAATTTATTCGCTGCGGCATCGTCGATAATCAGGGTTTGTTCCTGATGCCAATCGGCCCATTGCGCGCTCGCCATCATGGCGAATTGCGGCGAGAAGCGATGGTACAGACCAAAGCTGATGGTCTGCGGGAAGATCCATTTATCGGTGCCGGGCGACGCTGCCGGCGGCACGCCGATCAGGGTGTTGAAAGGCGGGGAGTTGAGAAATGCATTGACCTGCGGGCCGACCGAGATGGTTTCGACACCTTTAATTTTATGGAAAATCTTCGAGCGGTAATCGAAGCCAACCCGGGTATCGGGTGTGAATTGATACATGAAGCCCGCATTATACCCAAACGAATAGCTCTGGCCCCGGAACCGACCTTCGGCACCGGCACCATCCGGAGTTTGCGGGTTCAGGAAGCCGAGATTCTGGTTAAGGCCGAGGACATTCTGGTAATAATCGACGATCGGGCCGAAGCCGATCGAGAATTTGTCGGTTACCGGCACTGCGACATCAAGTCCCAGCTGAATTTGCGTCAGCGCTGCTTCGTTGCCCTGGTAATTGCCCTGGGCATTGGCCGGAAATTTGATCCGCCCGCCATCGGGCGTGGTCAGGCTGAAGCCGGCTTTCAAGCCGCCCGGCAGACTGAAGACACCAAAATTATCGGGAATGACGGTGGGGTCGACAAAGCCGCTATAGCTGCCCGCGCCCTCAGTGCTGTTCACCCCGCCGCCGAACGAATCCTGGCCGCTGAATTTTGACTTGATATCGAAAAAATCGAGGTCTCCCTCGAACTGATTGCCCTGGATCAGGACCATGCCGGCGGGGTTATAGAAAGCTGTGGCTGGGTCGTCGTAAACGGTTGCGCCGGCGAATGAATGGGCGACCGCATCGGTCCCTTGTTCGGGAATGCCCAATCCGCCCGCGCGGGCAATCGGCGAGAGACTCGTGGCGGCCAGCATGGCGATCATTGAAACGCCACCGATAAGGCCGGATGCTTTGCGCATTCAGGTTTCCTTCCCAAGTCATCGTTCCTGGCTGGAATATCAAAGCCGGAACTAATTATAAAACATCTTCGTCTCTATTTTTATTGAGCACATTCGCGCTTACGTCAAGCGGAATTTTAAATATTGAAAATTAAAAGAGATAATTTTGGATCAAAAAACACATTAAATCTCGCTAAACATATAATGTTTCTGCAGGATGAGTGTTTTATCAGTTAGATATTGAATAATGCTGCAACCATAAGTAGAATATTTACAAGAGTTTTGTCCATTTCAATCTGGATAAAACTGAGCCTGGCTACAACCGCCATGTTTGGGAATCCTCGTGCCGTTAATGTCCGGTTTATACCGTTAAGGGAAGGTCGAGCCTTACTCGCGTGCCAAAAATTTATCGTTGATCAGCCGGGCGAACCAACTCTTCGAGCTGAAATCCTGGCGTAGCCTGGTCTCATCGTATGAATGAGCCACCCAATCGAGAAATTCGGTCTTGCCCTCCGCCTCGCGGGCGTAGGTTTCGATGAATCGATCCAGAATTCCGGTATTGGATTCTCGGATATGGCCAAAGCGGCGGGATAATTGGGCAAAAGCGTCCTGGCTGCTGCCGCGTTTGATCAGGACATATAGGGCAGCGGCGAGCCCGGCCCGGTCGGCGCCGGATTTGCAGTGGATCAGCGCGGGTGCGCGCATCGTGCGGTAAATCTCGGCCAGCCGCAAAATCCGCTCACGTTGGGGCGCACCGCGCGATTCCAACGCCATATCGACAAAATCCAGACCCAGATCGGCTGCCGCTTCGCGCGATAACGCATCCGACCCGCTATGGGTGCGGCCGCGCAGATTGATCACTGTTTTGATGCCGTGCTGGCGCACATAATCGCGCAGGCGCTGGGGTGTGGGATGGTTGCCCCGGTACAGAATACCAGGATCGACCGGCGCGAAATTGCTCCAGAAGGTGCGCAGGATCGCATGATCCACGAATAATGAATCCAGCCAGGCATTGCGCCGCCCGGCTTTGGATGCGAGGTCACCTTTGAAAATACTATCCATGCCCGTGACTAACCCAACTCTGCGGCGTCACCAAACAATGGATTTATGACGATCCCGGCGCATCGCGTCATCGTTTCAAACGAACCGCCATGCGCCGGATAGTCTCATTGGTTCAACCCCGCCGGGGTGTCACCGCTGCTTGGGTTTATCCCTGCCGCTCGACCATCAATTGCTTGATCTGGCCGATCGCCTTGGCCGGGTTGAGGCCTTTCGGGCAGGTCTGGGTGCAGTTCATGATGGTATGGCAGCGATAGAGCTTGAAGGGATCTTCCAAAGCATCGAGCCGCTGGCCGGTATGCTCGTCACGTGAGTCGGCAATCCAGCGATAGGCCGCGAGCAGCACTGCCGGCCCCAGATACCGGTCGCCGTTCCACCAATAAGAGGGGCAGGAGGTGGAGCAGCAGAAGCACAGAATGCATTCCCACATGCCATCCAATTCGGCGCGTTCTTCCACGCTTTGTAGCCTTTCGCCATCGGGCGGCGGCGGTGTATCGGACTGTAGCCAGGGCTCGATCGAGCGATATTGCGCGTAAGCCAGCGTCAGATCAGGGATCAGATCCTTCACCACCGGCATATGCGGCAGCGGGTTGATGGCAACGGATGCTTTCACGTCTTCGATCGGCTTGAGGCAGGCGAGCGTGTTTGTGCCATCGATATTCATGGCACAGGAACCGCATATCCCTTCGCGGCACGAGCGGCGGAAAGTCAGTGAGGGATCAATCTCGTTCTTGATTTTGATCAGCGCATCCAGAACCATCGGGCCGCAGGCATCGAGATCGATTTCGTAGGTATCCGTCGATGGGTTTTTCCCATCATCGGGGTTCCAGCGATAGATTTTGAATTCCTTGATGCGCTTGGCACCGGCCGGGGCTTTATGGGTTTTGCCCTGGCCGATTTTGCTGTTCGCAGGAAGCGTCAATTCAACCATTTGTCTGGTCCTTCGTCCTCAATAGACGCGTTTCTTCGGCGGGAACACCGAAACATCATTGGTCAAAGTCTGCATTTTCACCGGCCGGTAGCCGAGCTCCACCGCGCCTTTGTCATCGCAATAGGCCAGCGTGTGTTTCATCCATTCATGGTCGTCGCGATCGGGGAAATCGTCATGGGCCTGGGCGCCGCGGCTTTCTTTGCGGGCCTCGGCACTGACCATCGTGGTCATTGCGTTGCCCATCAGATTATCGAGTTCGAGTGCTTCCATCAGATCGGAGTTCCAGATCAGGCTGCGGTCTGAGACAGATATATCCGACAAACCGGACCAGAGCTTTTTCATTTTATCGACACCCTCGGTGAGGGATTTCGAATTGCGGAACACCGCCGCGTGGCCTTGCATCGTGCGCTGCAGAGTATCGCGCAGTTCGGATACTTTGGTGCCGCCCTTGGCATTGCGCGTCGCATCGAAGCGATCGAGCGAAGCTTCGCCGGCGCGGCTTGGCAAAGGCCGCTGGCTGGCGCCGGGCTTGATGATTTCAGCGGCGCGGTGGGCTGCGGCGCGCCCGAACACCACAAGGTCGAGCAGAGAGTTGGTGCCTAGCCGGTTGGCGCCATGCACCGAGACGCAGGCAGCTTCGCCCACGGCCATCAGGCCGGGAACGATGGCATCGGGGTTGGCGGCGGTGGGGCGCAGCACTTCGGTGCGATAATTGGTCGGGATGCCGCCCATATTATAATGCACGGTCGGCAGCACCGGGATTGCTTCCTTGGTCACGTCCACCCCGGCAAAGACCCGCGCGGTTTCGGAAATGCCGGGCAGGCGCTCATGCAATTTCTCTGCGCCCAAACCTTCGAGATGCAGCAGGATATGATCCTTGTTCGGGCCGCAGCCACGGCCTTCATTGATCTCGATCGTCATTGAACGAGATACCACGTCGCGCGAGGCGAGGTCTTTCGCGGTCGGCGCGTAGCGTTCCATGAATCGCTCACCCTCAGAGTTGGTGAGGTAGCCACCTTCACCGCGAGCGCCTTCGGTGATCAGACAGCCGGCAGGGAAAATGCCGGTCGGGTGGAATTGCACGAATTCCATGTCCTGAACGGGCAAGCCGGCGCGGATCACCATGCCGCCGCCATCGCCGGTGCAAGTATGGGCGGAGGTGCAGGACAGATAGGCGCGGCCATAGCCGCCGGTGGCGAGCACGACCATTTGGGCGCGGAAGCGGTGCATCGAGCCGTCTTCCAGGCACCAGGCCATGACGCCGCGGCATACGCCGTCTTCGTCCATGATCAGATCAAGAGCGAAATACTCGACGAAAAATTCAACTTCGTGCTTCAGGCTCTGCTGATACAGCGTGTGCAGAATCGCGTGGCCGGTGCGGTCGGCCGCAGCGCAGGCGCGATTGACCGGTTCCTTGCCGTAATCCTTCATATGGCCGCCAAACGGCCGCTGATAGATTTTGCCATCCTCGGTGCGGCTGAACGGCACGCCGAAATGCTCAAGCTCGTAAATCGCGGGCACCGCTTCGCGGCACATATATTCGATGGCGTCCTGGTCACCGAGCCAGTCGGATCCCTTGACGGTATCATACATATGCCAGCGCCAATCATCTTCGCCCATATTGCCCAGCGAGGCCCCAATACCGCCTTGGGCTGCCACCGTATGGCTGCGGGTCGGAAAGACCTTGGTGATGCAGGCGGTTTTGAGTCCGGCCGCGCCCATCCCTAATGTCGAGCGCAGGCCGGAACCGCCGGCTCCGACCACAACCACGTCGTAGGTATGGTCAACGATATTATACGCCCCGATGGAGGGTTTATTGATCGCGTTCATTCTATGTTTCCCGAAAGGAGCCGATTCACAGAGCCAGCTTTAAAACCGATACCGCGCTTGCTAGGGCCAGCAGAGCGACAGCGGCCCGCATGGCTAAGAGCGACACGAGTTTTGAAGCTTCCCCATGGATGTAGTCTTCAATGACGGTCTGCAAACCCAAGGCAAGGTGGTAAAACAACGCGCCGATCAAAGCGAGGAACAACACCGCGTTCCAAGGCTGCCCGATATAGCCGGCCATGGCTGCGCGATCGGCGCCGGAGAGGATCATGACGCTTGCGACAAAATAAAGCGACAGCGGCAGCAAGGCGATGGCTGTCACGCGTTGAGCCCACCAATGATGAAAGCCCGATTTCGCCGCGCCCAGGCCGCGGGCGCGGCCGAGTTGTGAACGCATGACGGTTATTTTGGGATTTTTGTCCATGTTCTTTACCACACCAAAAAGCCGATGACCCAAAAGCCGATGGTCAGCACAATGCTCGCCGCAATCATGATGCGGCCCGAACGATGCATCGCAGGCAGGTCGAACCCACGCCCGGCATCCCAGGCGAGATGGCGGATGCCGTTGCAGAAATGATAGAATAAAGCGAGCGTGAACCCAAACAGAATGAGCAGGCCGAGCCAGGAGGCGAACAGGCTTTGCACGAGTGCGAATGCGTGGTCCGAGGAGGCAGCGGCGACCAGCCAGACGGCCAGCAAAATCGTGCCGAGGCCGAGGGCGACGCCAGTGATACGATGAAAAATCGAGGTCGCGGACGATAATTGCGGTTTGTAGATCTGCAAATGCGGAGAAAGCGGCCGATTGACGAGCTTACCCTTCGAATCGCGCCCCACCATGAGGGCATCACGCACGTCATGCATCGCGGTTATTCCCCAAAAAGCATCAAAGAATGTCAGTAAAATGCTGCACCTGCTTACTGGTGTAAGTGGGCAGGGTCAAACGCCCGTCAATCGGTAAATCACCACCTCACGCTCACCGCTATCCTCAAGTTCCAACGTGGTCGGCACGATGCAGCGATGGATTTCGGCAAGTCCGGTGGCCGGCCGGTAGGCCCGCCCGGGATCGGCGATCCAGACAATGCAGCCCGCCCGCGCGCAATCGCGCAACCAAGGTAGGATATGCTCTGTCATGGGTGCTTCGTAGCAGACATCGCCGCAGATGATCATGTCCCAGCGCCCCGGTGCGCCGACAAGATCAGCTAATAAACAAGTTAAGAAAACCTTATTTTCTGCGGCGTTCAACGCGATGGCGGCAACCGCCAGCCGGTCGATCTCGGCGGCCTCCACATCCGCGCCGAGCAGCGCGCAGGCGATGCCGGCGATGCCGCAGCCGGCGGCAAAATCGAGAATTTTCATCCCGGCTTTGATCAATATGGGGTTATCGAACAAATAGCGGGCGAGCGCCTGGCCGCCCGGCCAGGCGAATGCCCAGAAGGGCGGTTCCATATCATGTTCAGCGAGCCATGCCTCGCTTGCCTGCCAGATCGGCGTCATTTCCGTGGCTAAATGAAGTTTAATCTCCGGCACCAGTGGCGCATGGCTGAGTTGCGTATGGGCCCGAATGAAGCCCTCGCTCACAGCAAGGCAAGCAATATCGCCACCGCGACCAGTAATCCGACCTCGCGGTTGAGCTTGAACAAAGTGAGGCAGCGCGCCGGGTTATCGATATTCAGCCGGATAATTTGCCAGCCCAGCACCAGGATTGGCAGGATCAGCGCGATATAGCCGGTCGAATCAGCCCCGATGGCGATGAAGCTGACGATGAGCAACAGGATCATCGCGCCATAGCAATAGATCAGAAACAAACGGCTGGAGGCGGCGAACAGACGGGCGGTGGATTTCACCCCGATCAGCGCGTCATCCTCGCGGTCCTGATGGGCATAGATCGTGTCATAGCCGAGAATCCAGGCGATGGAAGCGGCGTAAAGCGGCAGCACCGGCCAGCCGAGATGGCCGGTTGCAGCCGCATAACCCATCGGCGCACCCCAGCCGAACGTGGCACCGAGGACGATTTGCGGCCACCAGGTGACGCGCTTGGCCAGGGGATAGAGCCCAACCAGAACCAGGGAGATGACGCCGAGGATCTGCGCTGCCCGGTCGAGCAAGAGCAGAATGCCAAGGCCGATCGCCAGCAGAGCCGCCAGGAATATGAGCGCATGGATCGGTTTGAGCGCGCCCGATGCGAGCGGTCTGCCGGCGGTGCGGGCAACCAGCCGGTCCATTTTGCGGTCCCATAAATCATTCACCACGCAGCCGGCCCCGCGCATGATCACTGACCCCGCAGCGAACAGCGCGATCAGCCACAGGCTGCGGGCAAGCGGCTGACGGGCGAGCAGAATGCCCCACAGCCCAGGGAAAAACAGCAGCCACGCGCCGATCGGCCGATCCAGGCGGGCGAGTAGCGCATAGGGTATCAGGGCGGGCGGCAGACGTGACACCCAGCCGCCGGCGCGGATATCGGTAAATCGTGACATAGCTGCTAAAGAGCCTCCCATCATGCCCGGGTCAATCCGTTTGTTCGTCGAATTTGAGCTTGCCGAGGGTGGCGTGGTCTCGCTTGCCGAGCCGCAGGCGCATTATCTGGTCAATGTCATGCGCCGTGGACCGGGCGATGAGGTCAGGCTATTCAATGGTCGGGATGGCGAGTGGCAAGCGCGGATCAGCGTTGCGCGGCGGAAAAATGTCGAGCTGATCCTGGAACAGCAGACCCGACCGCAAAATGTCGAGCCGGATTTTCATTTATGCTTCGCTCTGCTTAAGCGCGCGCGGACCGATCTGGTGGTCGAAAAAGCGAGCGAATTGGGTGTGTCGGTGATCCAGCCGGTCATCACCACCCGCACCCAGGCGGATCATGTGAATTTGGCGCGATTGCGCGCCATCGCCATCGAGGCCGCCGAGCAATGCGAGCGGCTCATGGTGCCGCAGATCCTCATGCCCGTCAGCCTGGCGGAGTTGTTGGCCCACTGGCCTGCAGAGCGCCGCTTGATGCTGGCCGATGAACGCCGAAACGCGCCGGTCGCCGCCCCGCCTGCGGGCGGTCTTTTAATCGGCCCGGAAGGTGGTTTCACGGATCAGGAACTTGACCTTGCGCGCCTTCATCCCTTTGTTACAGCCTGTTCACTCGGTGCGCGGATTTTGCGCGCCGAGACCGCCGCCATCGCCGGGCTTGCACTGCTTCTTGCATCTGCCCCTTCATAAGGATTTTTTGATTGTCCAACCCCGGAGAGGCCGACGCCACGCCGATCGATCATGTGCAGCAACTGGCCGATTATCTCGCGGCCGGCTGCAAACCGGCGGCATCGTTTAAAATCGGCACCGAGCATGAATCCTTTGGTTTTCGACTGACGGACCACGCATCACCGCCTTATCAGCCGCACGGTATTCGCCAATTGCTCGAAACCATTGAGGCGGACGAGCATCTGAGCCCGATTATGGATCATGGTCTGCCGATCGGGCTGAATGGCGGCGGGCTTTCGCTGTCGTTGGAGCCGGGCGGGCAATTCGAGCTATCCGGCGGCCTGCTCGCCCATTTGCATGATACCAAGGCGGAGCTCGATGCGCATATCGCCAGGGTGCGCCGGGTGGCGCCCGGGATTGGCCTGGGTTTTGCCCCGCTCGGCTTTCACCCCATGGCCCGGCGCGAAGATTTGAACTGGATGCCGAAAAGCCGTTACGCGATCATGCGGCGCTATATGCCCCAGGTCGGCACGCGCGGGCACGACATGATGCTGCGCACCTGCACGGTGCAGGTCAATCTGGATTTCTCGTCCGAAGCGGACATGGTGCGTAAAATGCGCGTGGCGATGGCGCTGCAGCCATTGGCCACCGCATTATTCGCCAATAGCCCGTTCTATGAAGGCAAGCCGAACGGCCTTATGTCGAACCGGGCGCAGGTCTGGACCGACACCGATAATCAGCGCGCCGGTATTCCAGCCATGGTGTTCGAGCCAGGATTCGGGTTTGAACGCTATGTTGCCTGGCTGCTTGATGTGCCGATGTATTTTGTCGCGCGGGACGGTGAACTGATCGATGTCGCGGGTCAAAGTTTTCGCGATTTCATGGCCGGAAAATTGCCGTCGCTGCCCGGTGAACGCGCAACCCTCGGCGATTTCGCCGATCATATGACGACCGTATTCCCCGATGTACGGCTCAAGCGCTATTTGGAAACGCGTGGTGCCGATTCCGGCACACCAGCGATGATGCTCGCGCAATCGGCGTTCTGGACCGGCATTTTTTACGATCCGGCGGCGTTGAGTGCGGCAGAGTCGTTGGTTGCTGATCTGACCTACGCCGATATTCTGCAATTGCGCACAGCAGTGCCGGTGACGGCCCTAGGCACACCATTCCGCGGTGGCACGTTGCGCGATTTAGCCCGCGATGCGGTGGCTGTTTCCGCAGCCGGCCTGAAAGCGCGTGCGCGGCTGGACGCAAAAGGTGAGGATGAAAGCCAATATCTCGCGCCTCTGCATGACATTGCGGCCGGCGCGCCCAATCAGGCCGAGCATTGGCTCGCGCGCTATCATGGTGCGTGGCAAGGCGATGTCAGCCGGATTTTCGCAGAAGCGGCTTTTTAGCTATCACAGCAAAAAAAGTTTTGCGAAAAAGCCGCTCTTGACTTATTAACTTGCCATCCTCCGATCGCGTGGCCGAGTTTGTAGAGTGCTTTTCATCTGCTGAAAAACACTCGCGCCTGATTTTAGCGACCAAATTCATTCATCTAAATAGAACCTTCCGGTTCAATTCAGATGAATTTTGCTATAGGATTTGCTCTCAGTAATTCGGCTTGCAGGGTGTCCCGTCGCTATTGACGCATGTGGTGCTTGAACCTGGTGGCACGACAACAGTGGTTTTCGAAGGCTCACCGCCACCGCCGAGGCTGATGCAGCCGGTTAGCCCGAATAATAGGCCAAGCAAAATAAAAGACATGCGCATGATTTGATCTCCTGGTCAGCTTGATGGCCATGATGATCGCTCAACATTTAGAATGGCAACAAGCCGGTTCAAGCGGGCCGACCGCTCATTGATCGATCGGGTGATGGCACGCGGTCTCCCGGCCGTCGGTCTGGCGGGTCAATTTTGGTTCAACCTGCCGGCATAGGTCGCTCGCCGCCGCACAGCGCGGGTGGAATCGGCAGCCGCTCGGCGGGTTCATCGGGCTCGGCAAATCGCCCGATAGAATGATCCGCTGATGGGTGTCGATTTGTCGTGGATCAGGCACCGGCACGGCGGAAATCAACGCCTTGGTGTAATGATGGGCAGGGCGGGTAAAAATCAGATCGGTCGGCCCGGTCTCCACAATGCCGCCCAGATACATCACCGCAACCCGCGTTGCGATCTGGCGGACAATGCCGAGGTCATGGGCAATGAATAAATAAGTCAGGCCCAGTTGATCCTGCAAATCCATCAATAAATTGACGATTTGTGCCTGCACCGAAACATCGAGCGCCGAGACCGGCTCATCGGCGACAATCAATTGCGGGTTCAGCGCCAAAGCCCGCGCAATGCCGATGCGCTGGCGCTGACCGCCGGAGAATTCGTGCGGAAAGCGTTCCAGATGATCGGGCAACAGCCCGACCTGATCAATTAAACGCGCCACACGCTCGCGAATTTCAGATCGGCTACCACGCTTGTGAACGATCAAAGGCTCGGCCACCAACTCGCGCACCCGCCGGCGCGGATTGAGTGATGCGTAAGGGTCCTGAAAAACCATTTGCATACGCGCCCGCAGCGGCCGCATCGCCGCATCGCTGGCATGGGTGATATTCTGCCCATCAAGATGCACGCTGCCACTGGTGATGTCGTAAAGCCGTGTCAGGCAGCGCCCGAGTGTTGATTTTCCACAACCGGACTCACCCACCAGGCCAAGCGTTTCGCCTTGATATAATGTCAGCGACACGCCGTTCACGGCGCGCAGAATTTGCCGGCTCAAGCCGCGCCGGCCGATTGTGAAATGCTTGTGCAGATCATGCGCTTGTAAAAGAACGGGCGGGCTCATCGTGCCGCCGCCCGCTCGGCCGGGCTGAGCACGCAAGCCGCCAAATGTCCGGCCTGCCCCTGCAAAGGCGGCCTTGTGGCACAGGCCGCGCGCTGCCACTGACAGCGCGGCGCGAAGGCGCAACCCTTTGGTAAATCCAGCAACGAAGGCGGCAAGCCCGCAATGGCCGGCAGACGATGTGGCCGCGGGCCGGTCAGCGGCGGAATTGATCCGAGCAAACCCCAGGCATAAGGATGATGAGGATCGGCAAATATCTCGCCAATACTCGCCGATTCCACAATCCGCCCGGCATACATCACCATCGCACGGTCAGCGATTTCGGCAACGACGCCCATATTATGCGTAATCAAAATCACCGATGACCCAAAATCCCGCCGTAAATTTCTGATCAAATCGAGAATTTGCGCCTGCACCGTCACATCGAGCGCCGTCGTCGGCTCGTCCGCCAGCAGCAAGGCCGGATTGCACGATAACGCCATGGCGATCATCACACGCTGGCGCATGCCGCCTGATAATTGATGCGGGTAGCGGGTCATC
>NCAP01000026.1 GCA_002255495.1 Rhodospirillales bacterium 20-60-12
CGGGGCGGCGGAAGCTATGCGCTGCTCGCCGAACATCAATTGCCCGAAGACGTGACATTGGCGACCTCGATTCCCAATCTTGGCCTGATCCCGGCGATTTCGGATCTACTGGGTGCCGATTTGGAATTTGCCGCGATGCCGGGGCGTGAATTTTTGCTCCGCACTGCATTGACCAGGTCCGATGCCGCGCGCCGGACCGGCTATGTCATTATCGATTGCCCGCCAGGACTGACTTTATTGACCCTGAATGCACTGGTCGCCGCGGATTCTGTGTTGGTGCCGCTGCAATGCGAATTTCTGGCGCTCGAAGGGCTGAGCCAGTTGATGCAGACGATCAACCTGGTGCGCGGCAAGCTCAACCCGGCTTTGGCGCTGGAGGGGATTGTGCTGACCATGATGGACCGGCGGAATAACCTGTCCGAGCAGGTGGCCGATGATGTGCGCAGCCATTTCAAGGACAAAGTGTTTACCACGACCATTCCGCGCAATATTCGTATTTCCGAGGCACCAAGCCATGGCAAGCCGGTGCTGTTTTATGATTTCCGTTCGGCCGGCGCCCAGGCTTATGTTGCCCTCGCCGCCGAATTTCTCGCCCGTCAGCGCGCAAAGACCCCATAAATGACCCCAAAAGACCCTGTTCGCCGCCTCGGCAAAGGCCTTGCCGCCTTGATGGGCGACAATGAATTGCCGAGCAAAACCACCGCCAACGCGACCATGCTCGCGGTGAGTATGCTGGAACCCGGGCCGTTCCAGCCCCGGCGCAATATGGATGAGACGGCGCTGGCCGAGCTTGCCGCCTCGCTCAAGCAGCGCGGCGTGTTGCAGCCTTTATTGGTGCGCAGCCATCCGGGCAAAGCGGGGTCGTATCAGATCATTGCCGGCGAGCGCCGCTGGCGCGCCGCACAGCAGGCCGGTATTCACGATGTGCCGGTGCTGGTGCGCGAATTGTCCGACACGGATGCCATGGCCGCGGGCCTTGTGGAAAATCTTCAACGCCAGGACCTCAATCCGATCGAAGAGGCGGAGGGGTTCAAGCGCCTGATCGAGGAATTCGGCCTCACCCAAGAGGCCCTGGCCGAGGCGGTGGGCAAATCCCGCCCGCATATCAGCAATATGATGCGCCTTTTGAACCTGCCGGCCGGCGTGCGGGACCATGTGCGCAGCGGCGCGCTTTCGGCCGGCCATGCAAGGGCGATTTTGGGCCATCCGCACCCCGAAGATGCGGCAAATTCCGTGATGGCACGGCAATTATCGGTCCGGCAGACGGAAGCTCTGGCGGCCCAGGCGCAAAAACCCAATGTAAATGCCGCCAAATCAGCACCGCGCAGCGATAGCGAGACGGAAGCCTTAGCCCAATCAATGTCCGAACGGCTGGGTTTGCGGGTCAAAATAGCCTTTGACGGCAAGGGCGGCACGGTGAGCCTTACCTACCGGGATTTGGACCAGCTTGATACAATCATCGGGCTGCTCAGCCGGGGCTGAGTAGCCCGTGGTAGGTCAAGTCAGCGCCGGAACGGGGACGCCCTGGTAATCCAGCACGGTCATCATCCCGGCCATTTGGTGATACATATTATGGCAATGCAGCAGCCACCGGCCTTTATGGTCGGCATCGAAGGCGATGGTGACGCGCGCCATCGGGGGGACGAGAACAGTATCGCGCATGGCGCCTGCGAGGGTCTGGCCGTTCCATTTCACCACCTGAAAATGATGGCCGTGCAAATGCATCGGGTGCGACATCATCGAGCGGTTGATGAAGTTGATCTCGACGCGCTCGCCCTCGCTGACCATCATCGGCTGAACACCCGGCCAGGTCGCGTGATTGATGGCCCAGGAGAACGGGGACATCGACCCTGACAGCACCGCATCGATCTGCCGCGTCGCCGCACGCGGGGCGAGGCCGCCGGCCGCGCGCAGCCGCGTTTCCAAGGACCCATCGACTGGCGGAGCATTTTGCCCGGCGCGTGCGGAAATGCGCGGCACAGTGGCGCCGGCGGTCGCTAAAATGATGCCCGTCCGGTCTGCCAAACCCTCGATTTGAGCCAGGATCGGAAAAGCGCCCGATGCGGGCAGAGTGAGCAGAATATCCAGCCTTTGCGCGATGGCTATGGGAAATGTCGATCCCGTGAGCGGCTGCACGCCAACCCCGTCAACCGCGACCAATGTCCCGCTCAATGCGCCGAGATCGATCCACATATTGCTCGCACTGGCCCCATTGATGATGCGCAGGCGAATTTGGCCGGATTTATCGACGGGCACGACATCCGGATCGTTCAAAGTCCGATCATTGGCGAGATAGGCATCGAATTTGACATCGTTCAAATCCATCGACATGCCGCCCATGCCGGACATACCCGACATATTGCCCATGCCGGACATGCCGCTCATACCGCCCATATTCCCCATGCCGCCCGACGGCGCGCCTGCTTTGGTCAGCCCGGCCATCAATTCCTGCGGCGATTTGAAGGAGAAATCATGCAGCATCAGCACGATGTCCTGGCGGTCTGCTGCGACATCGGCGGCATTGCGGATGATCAAAGGGGCGGCCATCAAATCCTGCTCCTGCATGCCCTGATGGGAATGCATCCAGAATGTGCCGGCGATCGGCTGATAATCGTAAGAGCGGCTGGCGCCGGCGGCAATCGGCGGTAGATCCGCCCAGGCCACACCATCCTGCTGCCAGGGCGGGATTTGGCCATGCCAATGGATAATCGTCGGCTCGTTGATTTGATTATGTAAATTGACCCGGAATGTCTGGCCCGGTTGCAGGGTCAATCCCGGCTTGCCGTCAGGCCCGAGGATGGCGAATTTGCTGGCCGATTTGCCGTTCACCTCGATGCTGCGCCGGACGACGTTCAGATCAATCGGTGCATTCGCCGCACGCGCGGCCAGAGGCCAGGCGGTCAATGAGGCAGCACTTGCCAGCAGATGGCGGCGCGATAATTCGAGCATGGGTCTCATCCTTTTCTCTGAGGCGCACATGGTGTCAGAGCGCGATCTTGGCAAGCCTGTTCGGCGTTACCCGGCTTTCGCTTGTTCCATCATCAGAGCCAACTCCAGCCATTTTTCCTCCGCCGCGTCGAGTGCCGCCTGGGCTTGGGCCAGGGCCTCGGTCGTTGTGCGGAATCGTTCGGGGTTTTTGCTGTATAAAGCGGGGTCGTCGAGGATGCGCTGGTTTTTCGCGATGGCCGATTGCAGTTTCGCCATCTCGCCTGGCAGCGTCTCGAGCGCCTGACGATCCTTGAAATTCATTTTTTTCGGACCGGCGGTTTTTTCAAGTTTGTTGGAGCCGCCTTTTGATTTGGGGGCCAGGGCAGGTTTCGACCCGATGCCGCGCTGGACCAGCATATCGGAATAGCCGCCGGCATATTCCACCCATTTGCCATCCCCCTCGGCAGCCAGGGTCGAGGTGGCGATCCGGTCGAGAAAATCGCGATCATGGCTGACCAGAATGATGGTGCCGGCATAGGCACCGAGCATTTCCTGCAATAAATCCAGCGTCTCCAGGTCGAGATCGTTGGTCGGCTCATCGAGGATGAGGACGTTGGAGGGTTTGGCCAAGGCGCAGGCCAGCATCAGCCGGCCGCGCTCACCGCCCGAAAGCACGCCCACCGGGGTGCGCGCCTGCTCGGGCTTGAAGAGGAAATCCTTCATATAGCCGATGACATGGCGCTTTTCCTCGCCGACCTGCACCATGTCACCGGCACCACCGGTGAGGGTGTTCGACAAGGTCGCTTGGGGGTCGAGTGTGGCGCGCTGCTGGTCCAATGTGACAACCTGCAGGCTGGCGCCGACTTTGACCTCCCCTCGATCGGGCTTCATCTCGCCCATGAGCAATTTCAGCAAAGTGGTTTTGCCCGCGCCGTTCGGGCCGATGATGCCAAGCCGGTCGCCGCGGAGAACCCGCAGCGAGAGATCATCGACAATTTTGCGCGCGCCGAAGGATTTATCGACGGATTCAGCAACGGTGACGAGTTTGCCGGATATCTCGGCGGAACTCGCGGCCAGTTTCAGGGCGCCATCGGGGCGCGTCTGGTCGCGTTTTTTCTGCCGCAGGGCTGCCAGTTCACCAACCCGGCGGACATTGCGCTTGCGCCGAGCCGTCACCCCGTAGCGCATCCAATGCTCTTCGCGGACGATTTGACGGCCGAGTTTATGCTGCTCGGCCTCCTCATTGGCCAGAACCTCGTCGCGCCAGGCCTCAAAATGGCCAAAACCGCGGTCGATGCGCTTGGTTCGTCCAAGGTCCAGCCAGATCGTGCTGCGTGAGAGGGTTTCGAGCAAGCGCCGGTCATGGCTGATCAAAACAAGGCCCGATGACAGGCTGCGCAATTCCTCCTCCAGCCATTCAATGGCGGGCAGATCCAGGTGGTTCGTCGGCTCATCGAGCAGCAGCAAATCGGGTGCGGGGGCGAGCGTGCAAGCGAGGGCAGCGCGGCGGATTTCCCCACCGGAAAGCCGGGCGGGTAATTCGGCGCCGGTCAGGCCCAGACGGTCGAGCAGGGCTTTGGCGCGGTGCTCATCGTCATGCGGCCCCAGTCCCGCCACGACGTAATCGAGCACGGTGGCAAAGCCTGATAAATCGGGCTCCTGCGGCAAATAGCGCATGGTGGTGCCGGGCTGGACGAAGCGGGTGCCGGAGTCGCTGGCAATCAGCCCGGCGGCAATTTTCAGCAGGGTGGATTTGCCCGAGCCATTGCGGCCGACGAGGCAGATTTTCTCGCCCGCGCCGACGCCGAGTTCAGCGCCTTCGAGCAAGGGGGCTGAGCCCAGTGAAAGGGTGATATCCTGGAGGAGTAATAAAGGGGGTGCCATGAGCGGGTCTTGCGGCAATGCGCCCCCATAAAGCAAGGCCGGGCGCGCATGGCTCCCGGCCTTTTGTCGGATCGTTCGGCGTTTTTAGGTTATTTCGGCAGCAAACCCGTCAGGCTGGAGAGGACCGGCAAATTGCCCAGGGGCAACGTGCTGAGTGGCAGGGTGCTGAGCGGCAAGGCGCCGGTCGGCAGGCCGGAGGGCTGGCTGATGGCAACGTTCAGCGGTGTGACGGCTGAATCGAGCACCGCCAGGGTGACGGCCGAAGTGGTCGCCGGGTTGCCGATCAATTGCTGGCCGCCGATCGACAGATTCGCCAGCGGCGCGAGCGGCGCGCTGGCAGCATCAAGCTGAGCCGCACCGGAGACGAGACCGGGAATGGTGGAGATCGATGGCAGTGCCGGCAAAGCGACACCGCCCGGCGGATGCAGAGCGACGCCCACGAGGACCGGGCTTTGCAGAACCGTGAGCTGAACCGGGCCATTGGCCAAAGCATTGGAGTTCAGCAAATTGCTCGCACTCAGCAAATTGGTGCCGAGCGGCAAAGTGGACACCAAAGGCAGGGTGGTCAAAGTGAGGCCGCTGCTCGGGGTTACGCTCGCGCCACCGCCGCCCGAGACGCTGCCCAGCACGCTGGTCAGGCCGGCGGTCACCGACCCGGAGCCGCCGGAGGGTGAGACGGCGCCCAAAATGCCCAGATTTCCAGACGAAGAACCGAGCAGGGGGGCGGTTGTGCTGTCGACAATCGTGATGGCGGAACTGGCAGATTGGGCATGGGCAACACCGCCGATGCCAAGCAGGGCACATGCGGCCATCGTACAGACCGCAGTGCCACTCAATTTTGAGAATTTCATCAGGTCGCTTCCTCGCAATGACAATTGCGGAAGAATTACCTCATAAATTGTAAATTACAAGTTTTTATAATCGTATAGTGTCTCAATTATATTGATTCATGCGCCGGCGACCATCAAACCCTCGATGCGAATGGTCGGCGACTCGGTCCCGCGGCGCAACAGCAGGTCATTTGCCGGTGTCAGATGGGCGAACATGTCGTTCAGATTGCCGGCTATGGTAAACTCAGCCACCGGCTCGGCAATTGCGCCGTTGCGGATCATGAAGCCGGACGCACCACGCGAATAATCCCCGGTCAGGCCGTTGATGCCCATGCCGATGAGCTCGGTGATGAATAGGCCTTCGCCGATATCGGCCATTAATTCATCCGGCGAGAGGCTGCCGGCGGCGAGATATAAATTACTGGTCGAGGGCGATGGCGGGCCGGATGTGCCGCGCGCGGCATGGCCGGTCGTTTTCAGCCCCAATTGCCGGGCCGAGCGGCAATCCAGCACCCAGCTCTGCAAAATCCCATCCTCGATCAGGGACAGGGTTGACACCGCCTGGCCTTCGCCGTCGCACGGGCGCGAGCGCGAGCCGCGCACGCGTAAAGGATCATCGATAATCCGAATCCCGGGGGCGAAAATCCGCATCCCCATTTTATCCTTCAGGAAGGAGGTTTGCCGGGCAATCGCGTTGCCGTTGATGGCCGAAGCGAAATGCCCCAAAATCGAAGTCGCAACGCGGGGGTGATACACGACGCTCATCCGCCCGGTTTTCGGGCATGACGGGTTCAGCCGCGCGACGGCCTGTTCACCGGCCCGCCGGCCGATGCTCGCCGCATCTTCCAGATCGCTGGCATGGGAGGCGCCTGAATAATAATAATCGCGCTGCATATCCACGCCCGCGCCGGCAATGGCGCTGGCCGAAATCGAATGGCCCGAGCTCGCATAAGCAGCGGCAAACCCAAGGCTTGTGAGCAGCGCCACCTCAGAGCGGCCCCAGCCGGCACTTGCCCCTTCCGAATTGGTCACACCGGCGACGGCCAAAGCGGCGTCTTCGGCAAGCGTTGCGCGCCGGATCAATTCATCGACCGCGGGCTCCTCGGGATCATCCAGATCGAGAAACCCGGCATCGGGGGCGGGGGATGCGGTGGGGATGAAACTATACTCATCCTCGGGCACCAATTTCGCCATCGAGACCGCTTGTTCGGCAATCCGCGCGAAGCCGGCCGGATCGGTCGCTGAGGCCGATACGATGGCACTGCGCTGACCGACAAAGACCCGCAACCCAATCTCACGGCCCTCGGCCCGCTCGATATGCTCGACTTTACCGCCGCGCCGGTCGAGCGAGAGGGACATGCCCTTGATATACATCGCGTCGCTCTGATCGGCCCCAGCGGTTTTGGCCGCGGCGAGCAAATGGCTCAAGAGATCAAGATCGTTGCTCATGCTGCCAGCCTGTCGATGATGGTATTGATCTGCGGCACTTGATCGATCGGCCCCAAAGTCGCGATGGTCGGCGCGCCGCTGAAGATTTTTGCTGCCACCTTGGTCACGTCCGCTTCCGTCACCGCATCGATTTTCTCGACGATTTCAGCAACCGGGATCACCCGGCCGAACATCTGCCATTGCCGGGCCAGTTGCTCGCACCGCGAGCCCGTGGATTCCAGCGACATCAACAAGCTCGATTTCACCTGCGCCCGCGCCCGGCGCAACTCGGCGTCGGTCACGTGCTGCTGCACCTTGGCAAGCTCGGCCAATGTCACGGGCATCAGCTCGGCCGCCTCGCTCTCCCCGGTGCCGGCGTAAATGCCGAACAGGCCGGAATCGCGGCAGGGGGCGGCGAAGCTGTAAATCGAATAGACCAGACCGCGCTTTTCGCGGATTTCCTGAAACAGGCGCGAGGACATGCCGCCGCCGAGCAATGTGGAGAGCAGCATGCCGGCATGAAAATCCGGATCGGCATAGCCGACACCTGGGAAGCCCAATACGATATGCACCTGATCAAGGTCGCGCGCCTCGCGATATTGACCTCCGCCATAATCCGCCCCGCGCGGCAGTGCCGCCTCGGCCGCCGGCAGATCAGCGAAATGCTGGGCCACGAGATCGACGATCTGGGCGTGGTCGATATTGCCCGCTGCCGCGATGGTCATGTTTTTCGGCGCGTAATGGGCCGCCATGTAATCCCTCAGCGTATCGCGCTTCATGCCGCGAATCAGCGCCTCGGTGCCCAGAACCGGCCAGCCCATCGGCTGATCCGGATAGGCGGCCTGCTGGAAATGATCGAAAATGATGTCATCGGGCGTGTCGTTCGCCTGGCCGATTTCCTGCAAAATCACGCCGCGCTCACGCTCCAATTCGGCGGCATCGAAGGTCGAATGGCAGAGAATATCGCCGATGATATCGACACCGAGTGCGATGTCGCCCTTCAGCAGCTTGACGTAATAAGCGGTCTGCTCACGCGACGTATAGGCGTTGATATGCCCGCCGACATCCTCGATGGCCTCGGCGATTTCGACCGCCGAGCGCTTGTGGGTGCCCTTGAAGGCCATATGTTCGAGGAAATGCGACACGCCGTTCTCACTGGCTTGTTCAAATCGGGTGCCGGTGCCGACATAGGCGCCGAAGGAGACCGTTTCGACGCGGTCCATCCGTTCGGTCAGAATGGTCAGGCCAGAGGGCAGGGTGGTGATGGCGATGGGATCGGTCATACTTCATTCCTCGCTGCAAAGCGGCGTATCAGCAATTGAATTTCCGTCAGGTCATTGGCGGCGGAACTATAGCGTTCCTCGCGTGTATATAGGTCTTTGAGATGCTCTGGCAGCCCCGGGCGGAAGCCCACGGCGCGTTCCATGGCGTCGGGGAACTTTGCCGGGTGGGCGGTGGCGGCCACGATCACCGGCAAACCCACAGGTGCAGCCGCCCGCGCCGCCGCTATGCCGACCGCGCTATGCGGGTCCGCGAGATAGGAGCTGGTGTGATACAGGCGGGCGATTTCCGCCAAAGTGCCGGCGTCATCGAGGCTGAAGCCAACAAATTGCCGCCGCGCCCGGCGCCAGACGTCATCGGCGATATTCATCCGGCCGCTCGCTCGGAAATCGGTCATTGTCCGCGCGGTCAGTGCGGCATCGCGGCCCAAAAGCTCGAAGAGCAGCCGCTCGAAATTCGAGCTGACCTGAATATCCATCGATGGCGAGAGCGATTCCGCGACACCGCGCACCGTCATGTCATTTGATGCCAAAAACCGGGTCAGGATATCATTGCGGTTCGAGCCGACGATGAAGCGGGCAATCGGCAGGCCCATTTGGGCTGCGGCCCAGGCGGCCAAAACATTGCCGAAATTGCCGGTCGGCACACTGACGGAAACCTCACGGTCCGGCGCGCCGAGTGCGAGGGCGGCGGCGAAATAATACGGAATTTGCCCGGCAATACGGGCCCAATTGATCGAGTTGACCGCTGAGAGATGCATCTCATCGCGAAAGGGCGCATCCGCGAACATGGCTTTGACCAGATCCTGGCAATCGTCGAAATTCCCCTCGACCGCGATATTACAGACATTGGCGGCCTGCACCGTGGTCATTTGCCGGCGTTGCACTTCGCTGGTTTTGCCGGCCGGGTGCAAAATGGCGATATTCACCCGCGCACGGTCCCGGCAGGCTTCGATGGCGGCTGAACCGGTATCGCCCGACGTGGCACCCACGATCGTCACCGTGCGGTCCTGGGCGGCGAGCACGTGGTCGAATAATCGTCCGGCGAGCTGCAGGGCGAAATCCTTGAACGCCAAGGTGGGGCCATGGAATAATTCCAGGGCGAATAATCCCGGTTCAAGCTGGATCAGCGGGGCGGTTGCCGGGTGAGTGAATCCGGCATAGGCGCTGCGGCACATGGCCTGCAGGTCGTTGAAGGAGACCACGCCGTCGCACACGAACGGCGCCATGATTTTGGCGGCCAGATCGGCATAAGGCAGCCCCCGCATGGCCCGCATATCGGCGGCAGTGAAAACCGGCCAGGTTTCCGGCACGTAGAGCCCGCCATCATTGGCGAGCCCGGCCAGCAATACACCGGCGAAATCAAGCGCGGGGGCAGAACCCCGCGTGGAAATATAGCGCATCAAGCCTCCGACAAGCCGCCCGGGACCAGACGCCAGCGGCGTCTCCCCTTAGACCAAGTCTGCGGGACGGACAAAGCCAGCGGCATTATCGGCCCGCCGGGTGGCCAGCCGGCGGGTCATCATGGCCGTCACGAAACGGCGGGAGAGATAGCCGCAAAAATACAGCAGGCACGGCATAACAACGAGCAAAACGAAGCAATAGGTGAAAATCGCCATGGGGGGATGCAGCCTTGATCAGAACGGCGCCGGGATATGCCCGCCGCCTCATTGGCAATTGGTGATGGATCAGAATTTGGGTAGAGAGGTTTCTCGCAACAAAGCGCTTGCCCCCTCGAGGATCAAAAAAATGTCACAACGTTATATCTCGGTTTTCAGCTCGTTCGAGTTGCCGCCCGTGATAGCGGATGTTCTGGGTCAGATACTCGATGATTGTTTTCCCGCCATGTTCGAGGGCCGGGTGTATGTTAAACAATTACCGCATATGCGCATTGTCGCGTTCGAGAACGGCGCGCCGGTCGGCCAGGTGGGGATCGATCACCGGATCATCAATGTCGGTGGCGACGTCAAAGAGATTTTTGGGTTGATCGATTTATGCGTGGCACGAGAGTGGCGAAACCAAGAGATCGCCGGGGCGCTCGTGGCGCGCGCCGAGGCTCTTGCCATCCAAGCCGGCGTTGCCTTCATGGTCCTGATGGCCGATCGGCATGATCTATATATCCGGCATGGGTTCTCCCGTGTGCAACCTGCCCCGGCGACGTGGTACGGGATTGATGAGCGGCAAAGCATCGGGCTGATCACGCGCGATCTGAGCGATTGCTTCATGATCAAACCGGTCGTGGAGACGCACTGGCCGGTTGGACCGATCGATATGCTCGGCTATCTGTTCTGAACGGTCCCACCCGAAAGAGCCGCATTGTGATGTCAAACCAATCTGCCGCCTCAGCCAATGCCCGCGAGATCGAATTCTGGAATAGTGCCGCAACGCGGCAGTGGCATGAAGAGTACAGCCGGATCGATGAGATGTTTGCTGGCCTGACGGAATATTTATTGACCTGTGCGGCGCCCCAGCCGGGTGAATATGTGCTCGATATCGGCTGTGCGACCGGCACCACAATTCTCGGGGTTGCACCCCTGGTCGGGCCGGATGGTCATGTCACGGGGGCGGATATTTCTCGCAGCTCGATCATGCGCGGGCGGGACCGCATGGCGGAGGCCGGGGTTGTGAATGTCGACCTGATCCATGACGATGTCACGGTTCATGAATTCGAGCGGGGTCGTTTCGATCTGGTCATCTCGCGCTTCGGGGTGATGTTTTTTGCCGATCCGGTGGCGAGTTTTCAAAATATAAGGCGCGCGATGAAGCCGGGCGGGCGCTTCACTGCCGCCGCTTGGCGATCACCTGCGGAGAATGTTTGGGCCTCAGCACCGGCGCGCGTTCTGGGGGATTTGATACCGCCCCCTGTCCCGCTTGGGCCGGAAGAGCCGGGGCAGTTTTCGTGGGCGGATGCCGCGCGGGTCGAACGGATTTTACGCGGGGCCGGCTTCAGCGCCATTGCCGTGAGCCAGCATGACCCTGCCATTCGCCTCGCGGGGCCGGGGGATGTTGAGGGTGCGACCAATCTGACCATGAGTTTGGGCCCCGTCGGCCGGGCCTTGCGCGGCGAAAACCCGCCTTCACCCGAAGCGGTCAGGCCCTTGCTTGAGGCCTATTTTGCGACCATCGATTCACCACGGGGTATTCTGCTCCCCGGCGCCATCTGGATCGTTCAGGCGGTCGCCTGACCCGGTCTCGGCGGTTCACTTCACGATGCGGCGATAGAGATGCCAGGTCGAGTGACCAAGGACGGGTAGCACCACGGCCAGACCAAGCAAAAAGGGGATCGAGCCGAGAATCAATCCGGCCGTGACGATGGCGCCCCACAGCAAGATCGGCTTGCGATTGACCCGAAAGGCGGCAATCGCCGTGTCGATCGCGACACCCAACGTCACCGGGCGGTCGAGCAGCAAGGGGAAGGAGACGAGGCTCAATCCCAGTGAGACGACCGCGAATAAAAACCCGACTCCCACACCCAGTATCATCATCGCCAGGCCCTGCGGCGTGAGCAGGCTGTCATGGATGAAGGTGCCTAGCGATAAAGGCGGCAGCGGGCCGAGCGTGATATCGTAGATCAGGCGCGCCACACTCAGCCATGTGCGCAGCAACAGGATCAAGATAAAGCCGAGTGTTGCGATCGGCGCGATTTGCGGTGAGCGCAGCACGCCGAACGCATCGAGAATGGTGACCCGATCACTGCCTTCCCGACGCCGGCTCATTTCATAGAACCAGATCGCGGCGAACGGCCCGACCAGAGCAAAGCCCGAAACCAAGGGGAAAACCATCGGCAGGAAAAAACCATGCGGTCCGATGGTCGCCAGAAGCAGACCCGCGACCGGATAGATCAACGCAAGGGTGATCGCGTAGGTCCGATTGACCGCGAAATCGTCGAACCCCTTGGACAATGCCAAACGGATATCGTCACTCGTGATCCGCCTGATTTCGGGTGTGGCGACATCCGCCGCGGGGAAATAATCGGCCGTCTGTGTCGAGCCGATACTCTGGCCGGTTGCTCCGAGCGCAGACCAGAGCCATTCGATGGGACTTCTGATGATCATGTCGGTTCCAATCGGGCGTGGAACCGCATGCTAATCCGAATGGGGCGACATATTCACCTTATTTTTTCGCAAACCTTGATCAAATATTCCAACCACGCGTGAAGGCTCGCTTCAAGCCGGCGCTCCGGCCTGGCACAGCGGGTCGGCTTTCGCGAAGGCCTCATTGGCTTCGCATGCGGCCATGATCCGGTCGATCGTTGGGATATCGGGGATCGTGATTTTGAAAATACGCATCACGGCGATGATGCTGGCGAGGCAGATATCGGCCATGGTCGGCGTATCGCCATGGCAGAATATGCCGGTCTGCGGATCGGTTGCCAAACGCTGCTCGACGGCCGCCAAGCCGGTGCCGAACCAATGGATCTGCCAGGCGCGCCATGACGCATCGTCAAAGCCTGCGGAACCAGTGAGGTATTTCTTCACGCGCGGCGTGATCAGCGGGTGGGTGTCGGCGGCGAGCATCAGCGCGATCGCGCGGACCCGCGCCCGGCCATGGATATCGGCCGGCAGCAAAGCCGGGCTCGGCTGCATCTCATCGATGAATTCAAGGATGGCGAGCGACTGCGTCAAAGGCGCATGGCCCGATTCCACCAAGGCCGGGATGGCGCCGAGCGGATTGATTTTCAGAAATTCCGGGCTGCGCTGCTCATTTGCATCGATATTGATGATCCGCTCATGCGCGACAATGCCTTTGAGATTAAGCGCCACGCGCACCCGGTAGGTCGCCGAGGTGCGCCAAAAGGCAAATAATTCGAACATGGGGGGCGTGCTCATCGTGGAGTCCGATGCTGGCTGGATGTTTGACTTCTGTACTGAGTAGTCCATATACTCGCTTATGTCCAGCACCACACCCTTGCACCAGGCTGGCCGGCCGCGCGGTTTCGAGCCTGAGGCAGCACTCAGAGCGGCGCTGGCGGTGTTTTGGCGGCAGGGCTATCGGGCCACCTCCGTCGATGAGCTGACCGCGGCCATGGGCATCCGTCGCTCCAGTTTCTATGCGTGTTTCGGCACCAAGCATGCGCTTTTGATGCAATCGGTGGCGCATTATGCCGATCATGTGTTCGCCGATTTGCAGGCCATCGCCGCCAGCGGTTTGGACCATGACGCAGCGATTGCGGCGATACTTGATCGTGTTGCCGAACCCGAAGGCGGCGTGCAGGGCTGTTTGTTCATCAGCATGATCAGCGAATTGGCCCCCGATGATGCAGAGCTCGCAGCCTACGGCCGGTTCCATATCGCCCGCGTCGGCGATTTGGTCACCTCGATCCTGATTGCTGCGCGAATACCGCCGGCTGAGGCCGCAACCCGCGCCGGCGCGCTTCTGGCCTGCGCTGTCGGCGCGATCATGCTGCGCAAAGCCGGTTTGCCGCCCGCCCAGATCGCGGCCCTGCTTGCCGCCACCCGGCCTTTGCTCGCGCCTGCCAATCACCCCAGTGCTCTTTAACCCGAACCAGGAACATCACGATCATGGCCGCACCAATCCCCACCGTTTTCATTCCCGCTTTGCTGTGCGACGAGCGGCTTTATACCGACGTCATTGCCGCCCTCGGCGATCATATCGAAGCTCATGTGATGATTTCGCCAAAACCGACATTGCAAGACAGCGTCGTTGATATTCTCGCCCACGCGCCGCCGACATTCGCGCTGGTGGGTACATCCTATGCGGGCAATCTGGCGCTGGAAATTGCGCTCGCCGCGCCCGAGCGCGTGACCGCCCTATGGCTGATGGGCTGTGACCCGGCGGCCGCTGCACAAGGCAGCCCTGACCTAGCGGGGGGATTGGAAGCCACACCAGATGCCGTGATCGACATGCTGGCGGGCCTCGTGGTGCCGGCATCCGCCACCGCGCAAGCGGCTCTGTTCAAGAGCATGGCGGCCAATATCGGCGGCAAAGCCGGTGCGGCGCAGGCCCGCGCTTTGGCCGCGCGGCGCGATCTCACGGCCGAGCTCGGCAAACTGAAAATGCCCGCTTTGGTCGTCTGGGGCAAAGACGATCCGCTGGTGTCGGTCGCTGTGGGCCGCGCGCTGGCAGAGGCGTTACCGCATGCGCATTTCTTCGCGCTCAACGGCACCGGGCATCTGCCGACCTTGGAAAAACCCGAGGAAGCCGCGATGCTGTTTGCCGATTTCCTGCATGCCGAGCCGCATCATCATTAGAGCGCGATCGGTTTACAGCGACGCGCTACCTTGCGCTCATGCAGGATGAGGCGCCAAAGACGCAAAATTGCGCGCAGCTCGGATGGTCCAAAGTGACCGGCCGAGCTGCTTCACCCAAAGTCGAACCGAGCGTGAAACGGGGCTCGAAGGGCAGCAAGGTGCAGGCGACGATGGCGGCTTGTTCGGCGCCTTTATGCTGCACCACCATGCGCGAGGTGCGGCACATCGCATCCACCCCGCGCGGGCGCAGAGCCTGCCAGGCCGCCGCACTCACCCCGGCGACGGGGTGCGGCTTGTCCATCTCGGGAAACAGAACCAGATGCGCGGGGTCGAACGCGTCGATATCGAAACCCTCGGCGTTGAATAACGCGGCGAATCCGGCCCGCGTCGTGGTTTCATCCTCGACCGCCGGATCAAACCGGGCGGCGATGGAGGGCGTGAAGCCGGCGGCGAACAAGGCATGCAGCCCGGCCAAAGCAGGCTGCCAGGTGTTTGCACCGCGAATGGCTTGATGGCCTGCGCGGGTAAAATGATCGAGCGACACACGCAGTGCGAGATGAGCGGGGTGGCAGTCCCGCCATTTTTTCAGTGCATTGAAATGCCGCGCCATCGGTCGCATGGCGTTGGTCAGAATGAGAGTGCGGTAGCCGTGGGTGAGGGATTCGCCGATCATGAACATGATGTCCGGGTTCATGAAAGGCTCGCCGCCGGTGAAGCCGATTTCACGCAAAGCGGGCTGGGTGGCGCGGGCCTCGTTCAAAATCCGCTCGAACTCGTGGCGCGGGAAATAAGCGAGCCGGTCATTGCGGGGACTGCTTTCGATATAGCATCCCGAGCAGGCGAGATTACATAACGTTCCGGTATTGAACCATAATGTCTCCAACGCGTCGAGTGCGACCATTGCATCGACCGCCTGGATCGGTGGTGCGGGTGCATACCGCGCGGAGGCGTGAGAAGGGTGCTGCGCGGTCGCGGTCATGGCGCGTTCGGCCATCGGCAAAATATCCAGATTGGGCCAGATGCCGGTCTCCAACGCCGACGCATAATCTTCCGGCAAGCCGGCTGCGCGCATCGCCTGTGCCGCTTGCTCGTGATCATAGGGTAGCGCGTAGGTCTCGATTGCAAAACCTTCCGATTGCGGGCTGATGATGGAATACCAGCCGCGCTGCGTGCCATCATTCGCGGGCATGCCGATGGCACCGGCATTATGCCAGATTGCATCGCCGATCATGCGGGTGAAACCCATCCCGCAATGACCGGCAATCACGCCATCGCCCCCCGCCCGCGCCATTTCGCCTGCGAATAACTCATCCGGGTCCGAGGCGAAGACGAAACGATTGATCCGGCTCGGCGCGCCGTGAACAATGGCCAAGCGCTTGCCGCCGATCAGCAGATCGATCCGCCGGGGCAATTGCGCCATCCAGGCTTTCGAGCGGGCATCGACCCGCGTGCGGGCGAACGAAAACCACGCGCCCGCCAAAATATCGCATGCCGAGCCGGGAGCAAAACCGCAGCCGCAATCAGCGGCGTCGGCGGCCAGCTGCTCCTCGCAATTGCCCATGATGCAATGCATGCCGGAGTTTCTGACGATATCGACACAGTCCTGCGGGTTCGCCCCATAAGCGACGATATCGCCGGTGCAGATCATCGCCGCCGGTGCAATGAAGTGGGCCGCGGCGGCCTGCATCAATGCGTGCATGGCCTGAATATTGCTGTAGCAGCCGCCGAACAGCAGCAAAGGTCCTGGCGCTTGAATGGTCGGCGGCGGCGCGGTCGGGGTCATGCTATCGAACATCGGGCAAGGTTAATCGACAATCA
This sequence comes from Rhodospirillales bacterium 20-60-12, assembly GCA_002255495.1. Taxonomy (GTDB): domain Bacteria; phylum Pseudomonadota; class Alphaproteobacteria; order Acetobacterales; family Acetobacteraceae; genus 20-60-12. The sequence continues at coordinate 16,381 of NCAP01000026.1, forward strand.
GCCGGCGGGCGAGCCCGGGCTGGCACTGGTCACGCCGCGTTGATCGGTGCGCCGATTCAGTCCAGGACAAATTCGGCGAGAGCGAAAGGCAGGCGATGACGCAGGACTTGGTTTTGATCGGCGGCGGCCATAGCCATGTCGAGATATTGCGGCGATTCGGCCAGAACCGGCCAGCCGACACAAGGTTGATATTGCTCAGCCGGGACGTCCATACGCCTTACTCGGGTATGCTGCCGGGGCTGGTTGCCGGGCATTACAAATTCGCCGAGGCGCATATCGATCTTGCGCCATTATGCCGCCGCGCAGATGCGACATTTATTCACGACGAAGCAATCGGGCTCGATCCGGCCCGCCGCCTCGTGCTCTGCCGCAATGGGCCGCCGCTGCCGTACGATATTTTATCGATCAATATCGGCTCAAGCCCGCGTCTCGCCGACATGCCGGGTGCGGCGGATCATGGCGTTGCGGTCAAGCCGATTGTCGGCTTTCTCGCCTGGTGGGAGGATCTCAGCGCCCGGTTGCGCGCGGGCAGCGCACCGCGGCGGATCGGGGTCGTGGGGGCAGGGGCCGGCGGTGTCGAGATGATTCTGGCCATGCAATATCGCTTGCGATCGTCGCTGCGCGCCGACAGCCGCGCGGATGATCATCTCACTTATGTTCTGTTCGGGCAGGCACCGCAGATTCTACCGGGGCTTGGCGCTTCGGTGCAAAGGCGGTTTACCCGCGTGCTGCAGGCGCGCGGCGTGCGCGTGATCACCGGCACCAGAATCATCCGCGCCGGCGCGGATGGCTTGTTCGATGATGCAGGGCGCTTTCATCCGTTGGATGACGCATTGTTTGTCACCCAGGCTGCCGCACCCTCCTGGCTTGCGGAATCCGGCCTTGCACTCGACGGCAAAGGCTTCATCGCTGTGGACCCCTGCTTGCAATCGCTCTCGCATAGAGGGATTTTTGCCGCCGGCGATATTGCAGCGGTGCGCTCGTATCAACGGCCCAAATCGGGCGTTTTTGCTGTGCGCCAGGGACCAAAGCTGGCCGCCAATTTGCGACGCGCGCTGCAAGGTCAGCCGCTGCAGCCATTTCACCCCCAGCGCGGTGCGCTGGCCTTGATCAGCACCGGCGACCGCGCTGCCATTGCCGCGCGGGCCGGGTTGAGCATCGAGGGCCGGTTGATCTGGCGTTGGAAAGATCAGATCGACCGGCGGTTCATGCGGCGCTATCAGGTCAAACCGCCGCCGCTTTGAGCATCTCGTTTAAGTTACCGGGGCGGCAATCATGTGGGTCGCGTTATAGGCCGCCAGAAATTGCGGCACGGTGTCCGAGGCCGCGGGGAAAACCGGGCCGGAGACATTAGATACGGCGCTACTCAGCGCACCAAAAAGGATCGAATTGGGGGAGAGTGTTACGCCCAGATCATGCGCCTGGGTTTCCGGCAAATGATATTCCACGAAGTTCGGATTGGCGGCGATATTCACCAATAGGTCGGTTGTGGCGCCGGCTGGCGTATTGGTCGGCAGCGCAGGTTTGGTCTCCAGGCCGCTGACCGCCGCCGGATCGCCGACCATGATCACTTGCCCGTAATGCGGCAACGCTCCCGCCTGGCCTGGTGCATAAGCCGGCGCGTAAGGCTGCTCGCCCTGCACATCTGACGCGTAGCTAGCAAACGGGTCGCCATAAGTGACCACGCTGGCGAAATTGCCCCCGTTGCCCACCGCCGTCGCGGATTTGGCAATACCTGAGCCTTCAAAGCCGATGCCCCCCAACCCGGTTTGCTGGGCGGCGTATTGGGCGAGGTCTGCACCCAGTGAATGGCCGGTGACGAAGACATTTTGCGCGCTGATCCCCTGCTGTGCGGCGGCCTGGGTGACCTGCTTTGCGAAATGGGCCGCATCGATCGCGGCGGCTGGTGTCTTGCCTTGCAGAAAGCTTGAATCGGCAATGATTTCGGGGGTCAGAATGGCCGGATTGAGCAGCAGATTATCGCCATTGGTGGTGCCTGAATAAGCGACAATCACCTGATTGGTTCCGGTAATCCAGACCCGCGCGGCCAAGCCATCCAGTGTATTCGTGGCGCTCAATTGTTGGCCGTTGATGATGAAAGGGCGCAGGCCGACAGGTGCGGCACCGAGCGCATATTCCGCATTGGCTGCGTTGAGGAATTGCGAGACGGTCGGCGTCTGACCCGGGCCGGCGGTCGACGGACCATAGGCAGGGGTTGGCAGATAAGCGCCGTAGAGAAACGGCATTGTCTGCGGCACACCGATGGATAATGACGTGATCAATTGATCGGGCAGCACCAAAAGATCATTCAATAAGGACCCCGGCATTAAGGACCCTGGCAATAATGAAGCGGAGTTGATCATGTTTCCTCTGCACATATTTGTTTACAGACAAATTGGCCGAATGCGCGCTCCGGCGTCAAGTGTCACGGAATCGGTGCCGCTGCATGCCCCTGGAAATCACCAAACCGGCCCTTATATAGGTCAGAATAACAGACTATTATGGTCGGAATATTGCAATCTAAAGTGGCAGATCTGAAATTGGCTGAGCCGGTCAGCTGATCGCCCTGCAGGAAGGTGGAATTATGACACAGACAATGGTCATCAACGTCAATGGCCAGGATCAGACGATCGAGGCGGAGCCGGATTCCATGCTGCTTTACGCGCTGCGGGATAATCTGGGGCTGCATGGTCCCAAATTTGGCTGCGGCCTGTCGCAATGCGGGGCTTGCACGATCATCATGAACGGTGTCGCTTTGCATTCCTGCGTCACCCCACTCGCCGCCGCCCAGGGCCAGAAGATCACCACCCTCGAAGGGCTGAGCGAGAACGGCAAGCCGAACCCATTGCAGCAAGCCTTCATCGATGAACAAGCAGCCCAATGCGGCTATTGCATCAACGGTATGATCATGACGGCGCAAGCCTTGATAGAGCGCAAACCACACGCCAGCCGCGATGACATCAAAGCGGCCCTGCAAGGCAATCTGTGCCGCTGCGGCACACATATGAGGATTTTACGGGCCGTCGAGCGTGTCACCACGCCGCAGGCCCAGCAGGGAGCCGGCCAATGAGTGCGGCACGGCAGATCCCGTCTCTCGCCCGGCGGGGCTTTCTCCAGGCAACGGGTGGCTTGGTCGTGAGTTTTGCGCTCTTTGGCACGAGCGAGGCGGCATCAAGCCTGTTGCCGATCGGGCATGTGCAAAACCCGCCCGATGCGGCGAAACTTTACGCCTGGCTCGCGGTGCATCCCGATAACACGGCGACGCTTTATACCGGCAAGGTCGAGGTGGGCACCGGCGCACAGACCGCGCTGGCACAGATCGCTGCCGAGGAGCTGGATTTCCCGGTCGATCGGTTGGATGTGGTGATGGGCACGACCTCGCAAACCGTCAATCAGGGTCCGACTTATGGCTCGATGACAATCCGCTATGCCGGCCCGCAGATCCGTGCCGCCGCCGCCGCCGGACGCGCCGCCCTGCTCGAGCAGGCGGCTACACATTTCGCCACGACGGCGGACAATATCAATGCCAAGGATGGCGTGTTCAGCGTCAAAAATGCCGCGCAGAAAACGATTACCTATGGGGCGCTGGTGGCGGGCAAGCAGCTTGATGTGACGATCGGCGCGACCGGCGCCGGCTTTGCCATGAAAGTGGCGCCGCAAGCCAAACTCAAGGACCCGAAGAATTATACGGTGGTCGGGCGATTTGTCCCGCGCAAGGATATTCCAGCCAAGGTCACCGGCGCATTCACCTATGTGCAGGACGTCAAGGTGCCGGGCATGCTGCATGGCCGCGTGGTGCGGCCTTATGGTGTGAATGCCACGTTGATCAGCGTCGATGAATCGGCGGTGAAGTCCATACCGGGTTTTGTTCAGCTCGTCAGGCGGGATAATTTCCTGGGCGTCGTCTGCACAAGCGAATGGAGTGCGATCAAGGCTGCCGAAGCGCTCGGCGCGGTGCTGCATCCCAAGGGACCGGCGGCGTATCCCGCCAAATGGTCCGATTGGAACGGCCTGCCGGCGATGGATGATATCTGGAATGTCGTGCGGGCAGGCGCCGGCAAAACCACGGCCGTGGCCAATACCGGCTCGGTCGATAATGCGATGGGCGATGCCAAGCGGACCCTCAAAGCCACGTATCAGACGCCATTCCAGATGCATGGCTCGATCGGGCCGTCCTGTGCGGTTGCCGATGTCAGCAAAGACCGCGCGATTTTCTGGTCCGGCACGCAGATGCCCCATGAGGACCGCCACGACATCGCCAAGCTGCTGGGCATGCAGCCCGACCAGCTTGAAATCCGCTGGTTCGAGGCCTCGGGTGCCTATGGCCGCAACGGGCTGGATCATGCGGTGGCTGATGCCGCCATCATGTCACAGGCGGTCGGCAAGCCGGTGCGCGTGCAATGGATGCGCTGGGACGAGCATGGCTGGGAACCCAAGGGCCCGCCGATTGCGCAGGATCTTGCCGCCGCCATCGACGACAAGGGCAAAGTCACGGCCTGGACGCATCATATGTGGATCCCGACTTTTCTGGATACCACTTTGGTGGCCGCAGCCCTGATCGGCCATCCGAACCGGGTCGGCAGCGTCGGCCTGGGCGTTCCCGCCATCACCTATGCCTATGATTTCGACAATGCCGACGTGACCAGCCATGGCGATGGCCGGGTGGCGTTACGCACATCATGGCTGCGTTCGCCCGCGCAATATGAGACGACATTCGCGATGGAAGCCTTCATCGATGAAGTGGCAGCGGCAACCGGTGAAGACCCCTTGGCGTTCCGCCTCAATCACTTGAAAGACCCGCGCGCCATCGATGTGCTGCAGGCGGCGGCCAAGCAATATGGCTGGCAGCCGCGCGCCGCTCTGGGCAAGGCCCCCGCCGACGGCAAACCGGCCCATGGGCGCGGCATTGCCTGGGCCAACCGCGACGATAGCCGGGTGGCGACCATTGTCGATGTCATTGTCGATCCGGCAAGCGGACGCATTCGCGTCACCCGTGTCGTCGTCGCTCAGGATTGCGGGTTGGTGATCAATCCCGATGGCATCCGCAATCAGGTCGAAGGCAATGTGATCCAGTCGATCAGCCGGACCCTGCATGAGGAGGTCATGTTCGATCGCGCCAATGTCACCAGCCGCGATTGGATCGGCTATCCGATCCTGCGGTTCGACGAGGTGCCGGACAGCATCGAGGTCGTGATCGTGAATAACGATCCGAAATATCCGAGCTACGGCGCGGGCGAGCCTTCAACCTGCCCGACGGCCGCGGTGATCAGCAATGCCGTGTTCGACGCGACAGGCGCACGCCTGCGGCAATTGCCGTTCCGCCCGGATCGGCTGAAAGCCGCACTCACGCAGAGCTGAGATGAGCGAGGTTGACGTGACGCTGCGCGTCAACCTCGCTCACCCGCAAGATTGTGGGCACATGGACGGCGCGGCGCGGCTGTCGTAGGACGCGGGGCTTGGTCTTGCGTCATTTTTTCCCGAACGGACATCCCGATTTTGCAACCAAACGCCCCCTTGCCGGTTCTGGCCACCCATAGCGGCAAATTCCATTGCGACGAGATTTTTGCTTATGCCGTGCTGCGCCTGGCTCTGGCCCTTGGTGCGGCCGGTAGCGATCACCGTCTGATCCGTACCCGTAAAGCCGAGTTGATCGAGGCGGCGGACATCGTCTGGGATGTCGGTGGGGTGTTCGATGCTGAGACAAATCGCTTTGACCATCATCAGCGCGGCGCACCGGTGCGCGCGGATGGCACACCGTTTTCATCGGCCGGTCTGGTCTGGCGGGTTTATGGACCGAGGGCGGTGGCGGCGTTGTTGACGCCGCAGGACGCCACCGATTTTGCCGAAGCCATCGCGGCTGAAATCGACGAGGGCATGGTGCGGCGGATTGATGAGCTGGATAATGGCATCGCCATTGACGGCAAACTCAAGAGCGACACGCTCAGCCTCGGCAAATTGGTCGAGGATTGCAATCCCTCCTGGGACGATCCGGCAAGCCAAGGCCCGCAGGCGGGCGATGCGGCGTTCCTGGGCGCTGCCGATATGGTGCAGGGAGTGCTGGCTCGCCGGGTTGAGTCTCTGCGCGCCCGCCATCAGGCCGCGCAATCCGTGCTCAGTGCGTATGCCCAAGGTGCGGACAAGCGGATTTTGGTGCTCGAGCGCGGCATGCCGTGGAAGAATATCGTGTTCGCCCATGAATTGCCGGTGCTGTTCACCATCTCACCCGCTTCCAACGGCAATTGGATGCTCGATACCGTGCCGCCTGAGCCGGGTTCGTTCGAGCAGCGCCTGCCGCTGCCGGCCAATTGGGCGGGGCTACAGAACGACGAATTGGCCGCTGAGACCGGCGTGCCCGACGCCGTGTTCGTGCATCTGCGCCGGTTTGTGGCGGCGGCCAAGTCGCAGGCCGGCGCGCTGGCTCTGGCGCACTTGGCGCTAAAGCGGGATGCGTAATCAGATCAGCATTTCTTTTTGCGAACAAAAAGAAATGCTGACATGGGAGGATTATTGGCCGGCGCCGATTTGATGACCGGCCAGATTTTCCAACACGCGCACCATGCCCGAATGGTCCCATGCCGCACCGCCGGCGGCGCAGGCGGCGTTGAATAATTCCTGGCAGGTCGCGGTATTGGGTAAACTCACGCCCAGCGCCCGCGCGCCGGACAAGGCCAGATTGAGATCTTTCTGGTGCAGTTCGATGCGAAATCCCGGGGTGACATTGCGGGCCAGCATGCGTTCGCCATGCACTTCGAGCACCCGTGAATTGGCGAACCCGCCCATCAGGGCCGCGCGCACCCGGGCCGGGTCGGCGCCGGCTTTCGAGGCGAATACCAAGGCTTCGGCCACCGCTTCGATGGTCAGTGCCACGATGATCTGATTGGCAACCTTGGTGGTCTGGCCATCGCCATTGCCGCCGACCAGCGTGATGTTCTTGCCCATCAATTGCAGGATCGGCAGTGCCTTGGCGAAGTCGGGCTCGGTGCCGCCAACCATAATGGTCAGGCTCGCGGCCTTCGCGCCGACTTCGCCGCCGGAGACCGGCGCATCGAGATACGCACAACCCAGCGCGTTGATCCGTTTGGCGAATTCCTTGGTCGCAATCGGCGCGATGGAACTCATATCGATGACCATTTTGCCGGCCGCAAGGCCGGCCGCCACACCGTGCGGGCCGAACAATACCGCCTCGACGTCCGGTGTATCGGGCACCATGGTGATGATGATGTCGGCCGCTTGCGCCAGTGCCGCAGCATCTGCGCATCCCCGCGCACCGGCACTGATCAGGTCTGCGGCTTTCGCGCTGCTGGACAATACGAATAAGTCATGGCCGCCCGCCAGCAAATGGCCCGCCATCGGGCAGCCCATGATGCCAAGGCCAATGAAACCAATTTTACTCATGCCCGTGTCTCCTGATGAAAATGCGTGCGCCAACCGAGCCCGGATGTGGTGGTGGCAGCCGGCTTATATTCGCAGCCGATCCAGCCGCGATATCCCAATTCGTCAATTCGTGGCAACAAATATCCGAAATTGATCTCGCCGGTACCCGGCTCATGGCGGCCTGGATTATCGGCCAGCTGGATATGCCCGATGCGCGGTAAATGCGCCTCGATCGTCCGCGCCAGATCCCCCTCCATGATCTGGGCATGATAAATATCATATTGCAGTTTCGCGTTTGGCGAGGCCACAGCATCGAGAATCGCCAAGGCCTGATCAGTGCGATTGACGAAAAATCCTGGAATATCGCGATTATTCACCGGCTCCAGCAACAGGCCAATGCCCGCGCCCTGCAATTCAGCAGCGGCAAATGTCAGATTATCGATCAAGGTCGCGCGCGCCTGTGTTTCATCATGCGGTGCGACAATGCCGGCCAAGCAATTGACCTGCTTGCAGCCTAACGCCGTTGCATAATCGATGGCCCGTACCACGCCGCTGCGAAATTCTGCGATCCGGGCGGGATCGCACGCGATGCCGCGCTCACCTTTTGCCCAATCTCCGGCGGGCAGATTATGCAGCACCAAGGTCAGGCCGTTATCGGCCAGGACTGATTTGAGATCGGATTTCTCATATTCATAGGGAAACAGAAACTCGACTGCCGTGAAACCCGCGGCCGCGGCGGCGGCGAAACGATCGAGGAAGGGTAGCTCGGTGAACAGCATTGTGAGGTTGGCGGCAAAGCGGGGCATTTTGAAGCTCCAGAAGCGTGGAAGGATATGTTCAAGCGTGGCCGAACTCGGCGACCTGCAGTGCCGGTCAGGAGAGTTGCTGGGTGGTGTGGAGAGATAATTCAGGATCGAGACAGAGTATATCTTCGAATTCGCGCACCGCATCAAGCTCGGTGCCCATGGCGATATTGGTCACACGTTCGAGGATGAATTCTAACACGACCGGCACCTGGAACTCCTGCATCAACGATTGCGCGCGGTTGAAAGCGTCCTTGAATTCATTAGGGCTTTTCACCCGGATGGCCTTGCACCCCAAGCCTTCCGCGACCGCGACATGATCCACGCCATAGCCTCGCACATCATCCTGATCGGCGCCGGCATTGATATTATCGAAGGCGAGACTCACCTCGAAATCCATCTCATAGCCGCGCTGGGATTGGCGGATCAATCCGAGATAGGAGTTGTTCACGACAACATGCAGATAGGGCAGTTTATGCTGCGCGCCGACCGCCAATTCCTCCAGCATGAATTGAAAATCATAGTCACCCGATAGAGCAACGATAGGACGGGCGGGATCGGCTGCGCGCACGCCAAGGGCTGCCGGCAAGGTCCACCCCAAAGGTCCGGCCTGGCCGCAATTGATCCAATTGCGTGGCTGATAGACATGCAGAAATTGTGCGCCGGCGATTTGCGACAGGCCGATCGTGCTGACATAGCAGGTGTCACGCGGCAAAATATCGTTCATCTCCTGATACACACGCTGGGGTTTGAGCGGCACTGAATCGAAATGGGTTTTGCGCAGCATGACCGCTTTGCGATGCGCGCAGACAGAAGCCCAGGATGCGCGGTCCTGCAATAGGCCTTGCGCCTTCAGGTCGCGCGCCACTGCGATGAATTGATCCAAGGCGGCGCCGGCATCCGAGACGATTCCAAAATCCGGGCCGAATACCCGGCCGATCTGGGTTGGTTCGATATCGACATGCACGAAGCGCCGCCCCTTGGTGTAGACATCGATCGACCCGGTGTGGCGGTTGGCCCAACGATTGCCGATGCCCAGGACAAAATCGCTGTCCAGAAAATTGGCGCTGCCATAACGGTGGCTGGTTTGCAGCCCGACCATACCGGCCATCAGATGATGATCATCGGGGATAATCCCCCAACCCATCAAGGTCGGGATCACGGGGATGCCGGTTAACTCGGCAAATTCGACCAGTTTATCGGCGGCATTCGCATTTATAATGCCGCCGCCGGCGATCAGCACAGGGCGCTCGGCCTGGTTGAGCATGGAAATCGCTTTTTCTGCCTGCGCTCTGGTGGCCGCGGGCTTATGCACGATCAGCGGCGCATAGGTGGCCTCATCGAACTCGATCTCGGCCATTTGCACATCGATCGGCAGATCGATCAGCACCGGACCCGGCCGGCCCGCGCGCATGACGTGAAAGGCCTGCTGGAACACCATGGGCACCAAAGCCGGCTCGCGCACGCAGACGGCCCATTTGGTCACCGACCGTGCGATGGTTTCGATATCAACCGCCTGGAAATCCTCCTTATGGAGTTTCGCGCGCGGCGCCTGACCGGTGATGCATAAGATGGGAATAGAATCCGCCTGGGCCGTGTAGAGCCCAGTGATCATGTCCGTGCCCGCAGGCCCCGACGTGCCGATACAAACCCCAATATTGCCCGCTGCCGCACGCGAATAGCCATCGGCCATGTGCGAGGCGCCTTCGACATGGCGCGCCAGAATATGACGAATGGTGCCGCGTGCCTTCAGGGCGGCATAAAGCGGGTTGATGGCGGCACCCGGCACGCCGAATGCAGTCGTGACACCCTCTCGTTCGAGCACCAGCACTGCGGCGTCGATCGCTCTCATTTTGGCCATGTCCTGTCCTCACATTCTTGTTGTGACGCTGGAATATGGACCTGATCGAAAGTTTTTCGGAAATTATTTCACAATGTGGGATACTCAGAATAAATCGAATTATAGAGTCATATTTATCGATTTTATTTGTCCAAATATTGGCATTTTATAGTTTTTTGGTTTGTTTTCCCGTATTGCGGAAATATACCAGTGGATCCAGTAATATCATCGAACCATCTGATTTCCCGCTATCGCGCCGAGCCATCAGGAGCAAAAACATGACGCAGATTCCCCGGACCAAAAAGCAAGCCTTGCGGCCCGCACCGCACAGCGAGCATGTGCAGTCGCTGGCCCGGGCACTTTCTTTGCTCAATCGGATCGCGGACTCGGCCGAGGCGGGTTCAAGCCTGACTGATCTGGCCCAGCAGGTCGGGCTGCCGCCTTCCACCGCACATCGCCTGCTCACCACTTTGGAACAGGAGCGCTATGTGCGGTTCGATCAGGACGGGCGGTTATGGTCGATTGGGGTGCAGGCCTTCGTCACTGGCTGCGCCTTCACCAAGACCCGCAGCCTGGTCAATCTCGCCCGGCCGCATATGCGGCAATTGATGGAAAATTGCGGTGAGACGGTGAATCTGGCGATCGAGGATGAGGGCGAGGCTGTTTATCTCGGGCAGGTGGAATGCCATGCCGTGATGCGTGCGTTCGCCCGCCCTGGATCGCGCGTGTTGATGCATGGCTCGGCGGTCGGCAAAGCCATGCTCTCGATGGTCTCGGATAAATATCTCACGCGCGTTCTGCAGCGCCACGGCATGCCGCGCCTGACGGTCAAAACCATCATAACGCCGGCTGCTCTGCGCGCCGCGCTCGATCAGGTGCGGCGAGATGGGTTTGCCACGGATGATGAGGAAAATGCGGTCGGGCTGCGCTGTCTTGCGGCGCCGATTTTCGATGAAACCGGCGATGCCATCGCCGCGGTTTCAGCCTCCGGCCCGATGGCGCGGCTCACCGATGAGCGAATGGCCGAACTCGGCGCCGCCGTGCTGGCCACGGCGCAAGCAATTTCCATCGAAATGGGCGGGGTGCGCCCTGCGCCACGTGATTATGCTGGTGCCGACACCCGGGATTGAACCGGGGACCTACTGATTACGAATCACCAACACAAACCGTCAATAACATA
>NCAP01000151.1 GCA_002255495.1 Rhodospirillales bacterium 20-60-12
GGCTTCGCTGAAGCCGATGACGCCGATCAACTGGCCGGCCAGAAACTGATCGAACAATTGGAACATCTCAATCGGCACCTCGCCGTCCCGACGCCGGCCAAATTCGGCATCGAACGCACCCTCTGGGAGAGCAAAAAGCCGATCATGGCAGCCCAGGCCCTGGCCTCCGGCAGCCCCGCCAATAACCCGCGCATCCCCTCCGCCGCAGACATCATGGGGCTCTATGATCAGGTTTTCGCCTGATCCACCTCCCCGGCACGCTGTCAGTTTTTCTTACAATGGCCATAACAGCAAATCCATATATTCATATAAATCAGACACTTAACCTTATGGCCCGATAATTGCTTAACCAAGTTTAAGCGAGCCATCGCAGGATTTTGTAAAGGTCATATTGATGAAAATACCAGCCATTTTCGCCGCCGCCCTGATCGCGGCAGGCATCATGAACGCAGCCCCCGCCCGGGCTGACATCATCCAAACCTTCGACGCCTCGGGCCAGTTCACCAACGGCGCGATGCTCGGTGGCACCGCCACCATCGACACCACCAAAGGCAAGGTCGTGTCGGTTGATTTTACACTCACCAAGCCGGACAAAACCAGCTTTACCGACATCCAACAGACCGGCTTCAGCAAAAAATATCAGATATACCAGGTTTTTGTCGGTTCGGACTCGAATGGCGACGTGCTCAATCTCGGCCTGCTCGACAAATCATTGGTCGGATTTGCCGGTGGTGACTTCAACAGCGTCGAAATGCCGTCGAAGACCGGCTACGTCTCTGATCTCTATGTGCCTGAATGCGATTACATCAGTCTCGAATACGGCAAGCTGAGCCCGATCTCAGTGCCCGAACCAATGTCGCTCGCTCTGCTCGGCACCGGCCTGATCGGCCTCGGCCTGATCCGCCGCCGCCGCCCTTCGAAATAAGACCAACACAACCCGCTGCGTGAACACGCAGCGGGTTGTCTCACACCGTCGGGCCTTTGCCCGCGATCCGGCAAACCGAGGGCGCGGGCGGCATCTCCGGCTGGTTGGTCACCGCCAGCGAGAAATGGCTGCAAGCCGGGCCAAACACCGCCCCGCTCAGCACCGCGCCGCCCTGCCCCACAACGCCCGCCAAACCCACACTGACATAGCCGGCCGGCTGCGCCAGCCAGACCGTCGGGGTCAAATCGACGCTCGCCGACGCCGCATCGTAAGTGCCCCGCATCAAAAAACACCCCGACGGCACACCCTGATTGGCCGCTATGGCATGGAAATAGAACAAGGCCGTCAACGCCGTCGGTGACACCGGCACAATCGTCAAATCAAGCGCCGTGTTGCCCTGCGCGCACTGATAAACGCCCCGCCAATGACCCGCCGGCGGAAAGGCCGCCGCCCCCGCGCAGGCCGGCACCGCCAGGGCCGCCCACGCCAGCAATGCGCCTACCCGCCACATCAAGGCACCCTCATTGGAGCACCGGCGCGATCAACCCCGATGCCTCCGCCCGCTTGCGGCTTGACGCGATCGATTGCGTGACCGCCAGCGCCGCCTGCAAAGCCCGCCGTCCCGCCTGCGCATCGACCAATACCGGCGCGCCATCCAGAATCGAGGCGATGAAAGCCTGATGCTCGGCCAGCAACGCATCATGATCCTCCCAGCTCGCATTCTCCAGGCCAAATCCCTCGGCACCGCCTTCGCTGAATTGCGGCAATCTGATCCCGCCCTCGCGGCCGATCAGCGCCAGTTTCCGCGCCGCGAAATCGACGGTCAAATAACCCGTCTCCGCAAAAATCCGCATTTTTCGCTCGGTCTTCAACGAAATCCGGCTCGCCGTAATGGTCGCCACGGCGCCATTTTCAAACCTGACGCGGGCATTGGCAATGTCGTCATGCGCACTCGCCACCGCCGCCCCCACCGCATCAACACTCTCGATCGGGCTATCCACCAAAGCCAGCACCAGATCGAGATCATGGATCATCAAATCGAGAATCACCGACACATCCGTGCCGCGCAATTTAAACGGCGCAATCCGCACCGCCTCGATATAAAGCGGCTTCTGCGCCCGCGATTTCACCGCCTGATAAGCCGCCGAAAACCGCTCCAGATGCCCCACCTGCAACACCAAACCCCGCGCCGCCGCCTCGGCACCCAGTCGATCCGCCTGCTCCAATGTCGCCGCAATCGGCTTTTCGACCAGCACATGCAAACCCGCCGCCAAAGCCTGGCTCGCCAGCTCGTAATGCGCCTCCGCCGGTGCTGCCACCACCACCGCATCGGATGCCGCGAACAATTCAGCCAATCCCATAGGCGAACAGCCGGTCTCCCATGCCACCGCCTTGGCCCGCTCAGCGTCCGGATCATACAAGCCACTCAGCCGGGCGCGCGATGATTGCGCCAATTTCAACGCATGAAACCGGCCAAAATGCCCAGCCCCGACGACGCCGATCCGCAGGTCCGTCATTTGCCGCCCCTCTCACTATGTCACCACTCTTTAACTTCCCTCACCCTCATTGCAAACAGCGTCGCAAACGTCATACCAGCGCGCCGGGCTTGCGTCAGACAGTCCGCATCGCCATACCTCCGCGCAATCGCCTCAAGGAACAGCAACGCTCGCCATGCTCTATTTCTCCCGGACAAAGACAGCCCTGATCGCCCTGCTCTGCGCCGTCGGCGTGCTGCTGACACTCCCCAATCTCATCCACCGGCCAGCCGCCTGGCTGCCCTGGCAGCAAATCCATCTCGGGCTCGATCTGCGCGGCGGCTCATACCTGCTGATGCAGGTCGATATGGGCACGGTCGTGAAAGAGGAACTGGCCGACCTCGTGGATCAAACCCGCGGCGCTATGCGCGACGCCCATCTGGGCTATACCGGCCTCGCCGCGCAAAACGACCAGAGCCGCGTCGTGCTCAATCTGCTCAGCCCAACCGACGCGCCAGCCGCCCAGGCCGCCCTGCAAAAACTCGTCCAGCCGGTGCAAAATCTCGCCGGGGTCAATAATATCGACCTCGCCGTCTCACCCGCCGGCCAGGTCACACTCACTTTATCCAAGCCCGCCCTCATCGCCCGCGCCAGCCAGGCGGTCACCCAATCCATCACCATCATCCAACGCCGGATCGACGGCACCGGCGTCGTCGATCCGCAAATCTCGCGCCAGGGCACCGATAAAATCGTCATCCAGCTGCCCGGCATCTCCGACCCCGACCGGATCAAGCAATTGCTCGGCGAAACCGCGCACATGACCTTCCACATGGTCGCCGACGATATCAGCCCGACCGATCCGAACCCGCCGCCCGGCATCGAAATTCTGCCGATGCAAGCCGACCCGAACCAAAAAATCGCAGTATTCGCCCATGTCGATGTCGATGGTGCCGATCTCAACAACGCCCAGGCCGGCACCAACCCGCAAACCGGCCAATGGGTGGTGAATTTCAACTTCAACAGCGAAGGCTCGCGCCGCTTCGCCCAGACCACCACCGCCAATGTCGGCAAACGCTTCGCCGTCGTGCTCGATAATCAAGTCATCACCGCCCCCGTCATCCGTGAACCAATCACCGGCGGCTCAGGCGAAATCAGCGGCAGCTTCGACGCCCATTCCGCGACCGACCTCGCCTTGCTGCTCCGCGCCGGCGCCCTGCCCGCGCCCCTCACCGTCATCGAACAGCAAAGCGTCGGCCCCGAACTCGGCGCGGACTCCATCCGCGCCGGCACACTTTCTCTGCTCGCCGGATTCATCCTCGTCGTCGTCTTCATGGCCACCGCCTACGGGCTGTTCGGCTGGTTCGCCAACCTCGCGCTCGTCATGAACCTTGTCCTCATGCTCGCCATCCTCTCACTCATGGGCGCCACACTCACCCTGCCCGGCATGGCCGGAATCCTGCTCACCCTCGGCATGGCCGTCGATGCCAACGTGCTGATCAATGAACGCGTCCGCGAAGAAGTGAAAAACGGCCGCAAACCACTCGCCGCCCTCGAAGCCGGCTATAAACGAGCCTACGGCACCATCATCGACAGCAACGTCACCACACTCCTCGCCCACGTCATGCTGTTCATCTTCGGCTCACCCCCCGTCCGTGGCTTCGCCGTCACCATCTGCGTCGGTATCGTCACCACACTCTTCACCGCAACAATCCTCGTCCGCCTGCTCACCGCCCGCTGGTACATCACCCGCCGGCCCGCAACCCTGCCCGTCTGATGTCGAATCTGACGCCTGTGGGGTGGCCGAGGACAGCGAGGCGAGGGGGCTCCGCCCGCTTCGACCCCCGCCAGGGCATAATGCCCTGGACCCTGAGCCAGATTAGATGTTTCCAAAGGCTTAGCCTTTGGCGGGGATCCAAGGGGCAGAGCCCCTGGGCCTGGCATTCACCGCTACCCACAATCGACAGAACCGAAATGAGATGGGCATGAATATGTTGCTGAGGCCGATGTTTAGGTTGGTGCCGGATGGGACCAAGATCCGGTTCATGTGTATCGGCGGTTTTATCGACGGCTTCGGTGATCTTGTTTTTTGTGCCGGGTTTGAATTTGGGTCTGGATTTCCGCGGTGGTGTGGTGATGCAGGTGCAGACGGTTCATCCGGTTGATTTCGTGAAATTGCGCGCCGCTTTGGCCGCACAGCATTTGGCCGGTGCTGGTTTGCAGAGTTTTGGCGGCAACCAGGGTGTGTTGATCAGTTTGGAGAGTCGGGCGGATGCGGCGGCGACTCAGGCGGGGATTGCCGAGGTGAAGCAGGCATTGGCGCAGGTCGCCCCCGATGCGACGGTTTTATCCACCCAGGCGGTCGGGGCTTCGGTGTCGGCGCAATTATTTCAGCAGGGATTGCTGGCCTTGGGCGTCAGTTTTGTGATGATTTTGGGGTATATCTGGTTTCGGTTTGAGTGGCAGTTTGCGGTCGGTGCGGTGGCGACCTTGCTGCTCGACACGACCAAGGCGATCGGGTTTATGGCGTTGACCCGCATTCCGTTTGATTTGGTGACCGTGGCCGCGATTCTGACGATTATCGGCTATTCCACCAACGACAAGGTGGTGGTGTATGACCGGGTCAGGGAGAATCTGCGTAAATATAAAACAATGCCGCTCCGGGATTTGATCGATTTATCAATTAACGAGACTCTGAACCGCACTTTGGGGACCTCGGGCACAGTATTCCTGGCGGCTTTACCTTTGGCGTTATTTGGCGGCGCCTCTTTATCCGGCTTTGCTTGGATCATGTTGTTCGGCATCGTGGTCGGCACATCATCTTCGATTTTCATCGCCGCCCCTATTCTATTGTTCCTGGGCGATCATCGCTTGCGGCGCGGCACCGCGGCTCCAGCCAAGCCCGAGGCGGCTTTGTCGCGTTAGGCGCGCGGCTATTATTTGGATATCATTGTCAAAAACACTGGTAATGTAAACCAAATTGAGATATACTGATGAGTTTCGGGGGATTGCGGGTTATTTCATCACGCATGCTATGGTTCCGACAGAGGGTGGCGTGCGCATGATGAAATCGATCCTTGCGGTGGCAGGGCCGAGATGGCGGAAGGATTTGGCCGAAGCCAGCCCTTTCATTCGATTTTGTGAACCCGAAGATGCTGTTCTCACGCTGGCCCAGGAACCTGCACCCTGGAATTTGGTGATACTCGACCGCGAGGAATGCGGCCTGTGGTTTGAGGCCCTCCTCGAATTGACCGTGAACGATACCGTGGGCCGCACCCCTGCTCTGGTGCTCGATGACCATCCGGCCCCGGCCAGTGTCGCCCGGTTTTCCGGTGAATCGGGGCCGCTCGCCCTGAAAAATGCGTGTCACCGCACCATCATCGCCGGCCGCGGCCGCACCGCCGATCCAGGCCTGATCCCGCCCGCCGAAATTGCCCAGGGGCGGATCAGCAACCGCTACCAGCCGATCATGCGCATCAATGACGGCCACATCACCGGCGCCGAAGTTCTCGCCCGCGTATTGGCCGCCGACGGTCGGGCAGCCGGCCCCGAGGCTTTGCTGAACGCCATGCACGACCCGCAAAGTGCCCTGAGTTTGACCCGCATGGTCATGGAGCGCGCGGTGAGCGACCACCGACTGGGTCATCTGGGCGGAATGCAATTGATGTTCGGCTTCAATTTACCCCTCGATGTGCTGCTGCACCCTTCCTTGATCCGCGTCGTCGAGGAGATCCGTCTGGCCGCCGAACTCGAACCGTCATCGATCAGCTTCGAGCTGACCGAAAGCCAGCCGGTCGAGGATATTTCGCGTGTCCGCACGACCGTGACGATCCTGCGCGAAGCGGGCTACCGCCTGGCTTTGGATGATATTACCCCGGCCACACGAAACCTGGCCGCTTTGATCGACCTGCCGGTCAGGGCCGCCAAGCTCGACCGCAGCGTCGTCTGCGATGCGGCGGGCTCCGCCGAGATCAGGCGCTTTATCCGCATCGTGGCAAATTCCCTCGACCGCGAGGGCAAGGCGTTGATCGCCGAGGGCATCGAGGATGACGCGACGCTGCGCCTGATGAGTGAGCTCGGCGTCACCTACGCCCAGGGATTTCTGGTCGCACGCCCGCTGCCGGCCGCCGCTTTGCGCCCCTGGCGGCAAAACTGGTCGGGCATCGCGCCCACCGGCATTGCGCGCATCGGCGTCAAGCCCGCCTTGCATCCGGTCACCGATATCCGCACGGCCTTATCAGGCGTGCGCTAGAGCAACATCCGATCAGGTTCAATCATAGACTCAACCTGATCTGATAAAGTTGCTCGCCAAAATATGGCTAGTGCAACATCTGATCAGGTTGAATCGTAGGTTCGACCTGATCGGATAAAGTTGCTCGCCAAAATATAAGCTAGAGCGTTTTCGATTGATCGGAAAAC
>NCAP01000027.1 GCA_002255495.1 Rhodospirillales bacterium 20-60-12
TTTGTTATGAGTCTCGCTGGCTGACATCACCATATTGATTTCATCGGCTCCGGCTGCCAGGGCGTTCTCGGCGCCGCGCCTGTTGGGCACCAAAGCGGTATAGATGACACCGCATTGGCGGGTGATGCCCGCGAACACTGCGGCCGCATCGCGCAGCATGGGAATCGATTTTGGCGATACAAAGGAACTGACTTCGATGCGGGCCACGCCGGTTAGAGACAGGGCGTCGATGAGGGCAATTTTATCGGCTGTCTCCAGCCATGTCGGCTCGATTTGCAAGCCATCGCGCGGGGCGACTTCCTGGATCATTACAGAGTCTGCAAGAACTGGTCTCATGCGATCGATCCGCCGGCACGCAAAGACGCGATCATCGCGCCATCGAACCCAAGGCTGCTCAAAATCTCATCGGTATGCTCGCCAAGCGATGGGCCAGGCCAGTTCACGGCACCCGGCGTTTGCGATAGTTTGGGCGTGATACCGGGCATTTTGATTGGCGTGCCGTCAGGCAATGTAGTCTGCAGGATCATCTCGCGTGCCAGGTAATGCGGATCGGCGACGATATCCTGCACGGTAAAAATGCGCCCTGCAGGGACTTCGGCTTTTGCGAGTGCTGTAATGGCATCCTCGACATTCATCGTTTCGGTCCATGCGGAAATGGCATCATCAAGCTCGGCATTACGGGCGACGCGGCCGATATTATTTTGCAGCGATAGGTCATCAGCAAGATCGGGGCGACCAATGGCCTTCATCAGGCGGCGAAAAATCGGGTCGCTGTTACCGGCGACGACGATATAGGCGCCATCGCGCGTGCTGTAAGTATTTGACGGGCTGATGCCAGGTAAGGCGCCGCCGGAACGCTCACGTACATGGCCCATCATGTCGTATTCCGGGACCATACTCTCCATGACGTTGAAGACGCTCTCGAAGAGCGAAACATCGACGATCTGGCCTTGACCTTTGCCCATTTTTACCTGCAGAACCGCCATCAGCGCACCAATCACGGCGTGCAATGATGCGAGCGAATCGCCCAGGCTAACACCGACGCGCGAAGGCGGGGTTGATTGATCGCCGGTTGTGTAGCGGATGCCACCCATCGCCTCGCCGATGGCGCCGAAACCCGGGCGATCGCGATAAGGGCCGGTTTGACCATAGCCGGAAATACGGACCAGCGTGAGGTTCGGGTTGAGAGCGGCGAGCACATCCCATCCCAGGCCGAGTTTTTCGAGACCGCCAGGGCGTAGATTTTCGATTATCACATCGGCCGAGGCTGCGAGCTTGCGGGCGATATCGAGGCCGCCGGGCGATTTCAAATCCAGGGCGATTGATTTTTTATTACGCGATTGCAGATACCACCAAAGCGATGTGCCCTGATGCAGCTTGCGCCATTTACGCAGCGCATCGCCACCATCGGGCGTTTCGATTTTGATGATTTCGGCGCCAAACTCTCCCATCAGCCGGGCGGCGAAGGGGGCCGCGATCAGAGTGCCGATTTCGATGACTCGAATGCCTTCCAGCGGGCCAGACATGGCAAATCTCCTATCAGGACATCGCCTGTGCCCGTGCGGCATCGGGCCTATGATGCTCCGCCGGGGCGTTGAATTGCTGCTCCATCTCACGGCGCAAGAGATAGGCTTGGGTGTGAGTGTCGATCTCGACATCGGCCCAGGTGAGGCAGGTATTTTGCGCAACCGGGTGGCGGAGTTTCACGCCATGGGCAAGACCGAGCGGCAGATAACCCGCGTGCAGCGAGGCCATGGCCGGAACGAGTTTGCCGAACACCGTGTATCCGCCTTCGCCATCGAGTAATTCGCCGGCCTTGAGATCGCGCTTGGCGGTGGCTGCGACATCGGCTTGCAGGCCGGTGGCGATGCCGGTCGATTCGCGGCGCAAGGCGACGGATGCAACCGAAACACCGAGTTCCAGCCCGATTAAATGCCATTTTTTATAAGCCGACATGTAGCGGCCGCTCGGGTCGGTGGCGACGTTATATTCCTCGAGGCAATGGGCGATGTAATCGGTTTCGGCTTCGCAGGTGACCCAGACACCGTTGCGGATGTCATTTTCGATCGGCGTGCCATCAAGCCGGAGCGATGAAATGACCTCAACCATGCCTTTGCCGTCCAACACGCCACCTTCGGCGCGCGGGCGCATGAGAAGTGGGATATCCTCGACCGAGCCAGGCGGAAATGCGAGCCCATCCTCAGGCACGGCGAGACCAGTGGCGTTGGCGATGGCGGCGCATTCGATGGCCGGCTTGGAGCCATCAAGGAAGGCGTTGAACATGCGCGGGTTGAGGCCGCCGCGCGCCGCCTGTGCGGCGGTGAGGCCCCAATGGTCCCAAACGGTGTCAGGTGTGGATTGGCTGTAAGCGGGCAGCCATTTATGGCCGCGGCCGGCGGCGATGACCGGAAAGCCGCAGGCGCGCGCCCAATCGACCAGTTCGCATACCAAGGCGGGCTGGTCGCCATAGGCCATGCTGTAGACAACCCCGGCCTCGGCGGCCTTGCGGGCGAGAATAGGGCCGCAAAAGGCATCGGCTTCGACCGTCACATTAATGATGTCCTTCCCGGCCGCGAAAGAGGCCAAGCAATGCTCGACGGCGGCGGCCGGATTACCCGTGCATTCGATGACCAGATCGATCGCAGGATGGGTGATCATGGCGGGCCAATCCTCGGTGATGAACGTGCTGCCGGTGCGCCGCGCATCCTCGAACGAGGACGCTTCATGGCGATCCCGGGGCCAGCCGATGCGCTGCAGATTGGTTATTGCGCGGGCGGGCGACAAATCAGCGATGGCGAGGATATGAATCCCAGGGGTGCGGATGGCCTGGGAGAGATACATGGAGCCGAATTTTCCGGCACCAATCATGCCGATCCGGATTGGCCGACCGGCTGCTGCGCGTGCACGCAGTTTGGCATATAAATTCATCTTTTTTCTCCCCTATCGAGCATGGCCATTGGACAATAGGGCAGGAGTGTGCGGCGAGCGCGCCGGCTTGTCGAGATTGCGCGTGAGTCGGCCAGCGGCTGGCCGGTTTCAAACGCCGCCATATACAGAGCCGCTTGCAGGGAACGCCATACCGGAGCCGGGATCGACATAGACCAAATGATCGTGAACTTCTTTCACCCCCGGCGCGTTCTCAGCGATGACCTTGAGGGCGTGACGTTCGGCATCACTGAACACGACTCCGCTGAGATCGACAACATCGCCGATGACGTCGATTTTAATGCCGGCTTTCGGCGCCCATGGCTCACTGGCCATGGTTTTGAGGATATAGTCGCGGATCAGCCCGGGCGTCGGCTTTTCGGAATGGGTCTCGATCAGTTTGAGAGCCAATGCACCGACCAGATCGGCCCGGCTGACCAACCCGACCAATTTTCCATCATCGAGCACCGGCAGGCGTTTAAGATGCTTGCGGCGCATCAATTCGGCGACTTCGGCCAGATCCGTCTGCGGGGTGACGGTGAGGACGCTGGATGTCATGACATCAGCGACATGGCGGCCATGCGTGTGGGCATAGTCGGTGGCCGATTTGCCAGGTGCAAGAAAAGCGACGAGCCATGGCCGCGTATTGCCGGCGGTGCCAAGCTCGGGCCGGCGCAGCAAATCGCCTTCGGTGATGATGCCGACCAGATGGCCCGATGGGTCGAGCACGGGTAAGCCGCTGATATGATGGGCAAGCATGATCCGAACGGCGTCGGCCAGTGTGGTCATTTGCTGCACGGTAATCGGATTAGGCGTCATGATGTCTGCTACAATCATTGCAACCTCCTGTAGATTGCGCCTGTTTTAGCCGGATTCTAGGCTGCTCTGCCTTGACATGGATCAAATATCGGGAGGGGTTTGCCCGGCTTGGCCGGCCGCTCGGCCACCTTGCCACGCGACATTTTATGGCTATGGTTTTTCAAGGGAACTTACGACGGGGAAGCTTTAAAATGAATAATCATGATGTAACACTCACGGCGGAGCCGTCAGTCAAACAGATTTCACGTATAGCCTTTGCCAGTATTGTCGGGTCGGTCATCGAACAATATGACTTCTTGGTCACTGGTATTATCGCCGCGACGGTCTGGGGCGATGTGTTTTTCAAAGTGCCGGGCCTTGCGGCAGTTGCTGCTGCGATCGGTATTTATGGCATCGGCATTATGATCAGGCCGCTTGGGGCCTATATTTTTGGCAATATTGCAGATCGGCGGGGGCGTAAGGACGCCTTGGTATATGCCTTGGTCCTGATGGGTGTGAGTTCGCTGTTTATCGGCCTGACACCCTCGTATAATAGCATAGGTATCGCAGCGCCGGTGATGCTGATTATATTCCGGCTCGCGCAGGGCATCAGCTTTGGTGCCGAATTCGGCACCGCCTCGACCTGGGTGGTGGAACAGGCGGCCAAATCGAAACGCCGAGCCTTTTGGGGCGCGTGGGTAGGGTTTGCGATCCCGATCGGGCTGCTGCTCGGCTTTGGCTCGGTGATTTTCGTCAAATCCTTGATGACGCCGGCGGCGTTCATGGATTATGGCTGGCGGATATTTTTCTTCATCGGTTTTGTCGTGGCTATTGTCGGCTTGGTGATCCGCTTGCGCACCGAGGATAGTTTTCTGTTCGAGCGCCTGAAGAACAAGAGTGATGTGCTGGATTACCCGGCGAACCGCGTATGGCGGGAGATGCCGCTGCGGATTTTGAGGACATCTTTGGTGAACGCGATGTTCAGCGGTGCGTTCTTTTTATGCTTCGTGTTTGGCACCGGCTATATGAAGGCAGTCGGGTTTACGGCGTTGCAGGCCGAGACGATCGGCCTGATCGCTGCGGCGTTCATGCTCGTATTTATGATTATCGGCTCGTTACTGGCCGATATATTGAACCGCCGCACGGTATTGCTGACATCGGCGATTGTTTTTCTGGTGTTCGCGATTCCTTATTTTTACATGATCAACACGCATAATTTCTGGCTGGCGACCTTGGCCGAGATCATCGGATTCGGGTTCGTTTTCGGCTTTGGCTATGGCGCGATTCCGACCTTTTACACAGAGAGTTTTCCCACCCGCTACCGTGCTTCCGGGGCGAGTGCCGGCTATCAGATGTCGCAGGTTTACGGCGGCGGGTTGGTGCCGATTTTAGCCGGGGTGATTCTACATGCGGTGGGGATCCATCATGCGTTTATTTATATCGGGCTGCTGGTCATGGCCTATGCATTGATGGCCATTGTCGCAATCCTGTACACGCCTGAGACGAAAGGGATCGATCTTGAATTCTGAGCCGCAGCGAAGCTCTTGCACTCGATATAAGGCATCGTGACGCCGGATCAGGTCGGGGCAGGACACGACGCGGATGTCGTCGTGGTTGGTGGTGGCAACGCTGCTTTATGCGCTGCCATCACCGCCCGTGAGGCCGGCGCCAGTGTTATTTTACTGGAACACGCGGCACGCGCGTTTAGGGGTGGAAATTCGCGCCACACCAGGAATTTACGTGCCATGCATGATGCACCGGCAGGGGTGTTGACCGATATTTACGGCGAGGAGGAATATTGGGATGATTTACGCCGGGTGACGGGCGGACAAACCGATGAGGCTCTCGCCCGCATGACGATCAGGGCCAGTGCCGCCCTGCCCGCCTGGATGAACACCCACGGCGTGAAATTCCAACCATCCCTGACCGGGACATTGAGTTTGGGCCGGACCAATGCCTTCTTCCTGGGCGGCGGCAAGGCGTTGGTGAATGCATATTTTGCAGCCGCAGAGCGCATCGGGGTCAAAATTCTCTATGATACGGAAGTTACCGGGCTGGTGATGCAGGATGGTACCGTCCGTGCGGTCACGGCGGTGAGCCGTGGCTTTCCCTTGACGCTGCGCGCTCGTTCAGTGGTGGTGGCCAGCGGCGGCTTTCAAGCAAATATTGAATGGCTGCGCGATTATTGGGGCAAGGCTGCAAATAATTTCATTATTCGCGGCACGCCCTTCGCCCAAGGTACGGTATTGAAGGATCTTCTGGCGCAGGGCGTGCAGCAGGTTGGCGATGCGACGCAATGCCATGCCGTTGCGATTGATGCGCGGGCGCCAAAATTCGATGGCGGGATTGTCACGCGGCTTGATTGCGTGCCGTTTAGTATCGTGGTGGACCGGACCGGGCAGCGCTTTTATGATGAGGGCGAGGATGTCTGGCCCAAGCGCTACGCGATCTGGGGACGGCTGGTTGCGCAATGCGCCGATCAGATAGCCTATGCGGTGATCGATTCCAAAGCCCGGTCTTTGTTCATGCCCTCCGTGTTTCCAGCGATTACGGCCATGAGCATAGCCGAGCTGGCGGTGCAGCTTGGCATCGATCCGCACGCATTAGAGGCAACCGTCGCGCGCTATAATCACGCGGTGCAACCGGGGCAATTTGATCCCAATCGGCTTGATGATTGCCGGACGGTGGGGCTCACCCCGCCGAAGACTCATTGGGCTCAGACGATCGATACACCACCGTTCATCGGCTATCCGCTCCGCCCGGGCATCACGTTTACATATCTGGGGGTGAGGGTGAATGAGCGGGCGGAAGTATTGATGCAAGACGGCAAGCCTGCGGCTAACTTATGGGCGAGCGGAGAAATTATGGCAGGTAATATTCTGGGCAAAGGTTATCTCGCAGGGTTCGGCATGACGATAGGGACTGTGTTCGGTCGCATCGCAGGCGCACAGGCGGCGCGTCATGCTCGAAATTAAAGCTGTCTCAACTGAAACCATGGCCGAGTCGCAGCGGATCATGGAGATTTGCAATGCCTGCCGCTATTGCGAGGGTTTATGCGCAGTGTTTCCAGCGATGACTTTGCATCGTGAATTCTCCAGTACTGATCTCGGGCATTTGGCAAATCTCTGCCATAATTGCAAAGGGTGTTATTACGCATGCCAGTATGCGCCACCACACCCATTTGGCGTGAATGTGCCCGCGACGTTCGCGCTGTTGCGCGACGAAACTTACCGCGATCATGTCTGGCCGAGGCCCTTGGCGCAGGCGTTTGAGCGCAATGGCACAATTGTCGGCATCGTCACGGCAGTAGGATTTACGACGGTCTTATTCTTGCTCGGTCTGCTCAGTGCGCCGGGAACATTGTCTCACGCTTGGATTGGGCCGGATGCGTTTTATCGGGTTATACCATGGGCGGCGATGGCGATTACAGCGAGTGTGACACTGCTGTTTTCGCTGTTGGCGTTGTTCATCGGCGGGCGATCATATTGGCTGGTCTCAGGCACAAAACGGCGCGTGCCCCTCAGAGCAATTAGGGCCGGCCTACACGATGCCGCGACATTGACAAATCTGGGCGGCGGTGGCTACGGATGTAATGAGAGCGATGCCGCTTTTTCGATGACCAGACGCTATTTGCATCATGCGATGGCCTATGGATTTTTACTTTGCTTTGCGGCGACGACGACCGCCTCGTTCTATGCCTATGCGCTGCATTGGCCCGCGCCTTATCCATGGTTCAGCCTGCCGGTCCTGTTGGGCAGCCTGGGCGGAGTGGGGTTGATCATCGGGACATTTGGCTTGATGGCGTTGAAATTTACAGCCGATCGGGCACCGGCGGCGCGGGTGTTGGCAGGTTCTGATTTTGCATTATTGGCTTTACTTTTTCTGTCGGCTGCCAGCGGCATTTTGCTATTATTATTACGCAACAGCGCAGCCATGGGAATTTTGCTTGGAGTGCATCTTGGATTCATTCTGAGCCTGTTTATTCTATTGCCTTACAGCAAGTTTGTGCATGGCATTTATCGAACACTGGCCTTGATCCGCGCGGCCGCCGACCGGGACATGCGAAAGACGAACTGAACGCCATACCCTGTCCATATCGGGGCAACCCCAGGAAAGTGGTAAAATATCAGCGGCGGCTTCTCGCGCACGCGTGTAATCCCAACCCGTCTGGCGAAACATGTATTTTGTGTGCCAAGATCGGTACAGGCTATGCATTCTGAGAGGGTGATTGAAATGATATCGGCGTCTGTGGACATCGACATCACTTGGTTGCGTCACCCGGTGGGAGGCAGGGATATGACCATCAGGTTCAACCACTCATCAAAGGGTCCCAATGACGATTGAGAATGTAAAGGCGGTTCTATTCGATGTGTTCGGCACAGTTGTCGATTGGCGCAGCAATGTAGCGCGTGAGGCAGGATTTTTTCTGAATAGCCATGGGATTAAACTGGCCGACCCGGCGCGCTTTGCCGATGCCTGGCGGCGGCGTTATTCACCCTCGATGGAGGAGGTGCGCAGTGGTCGCCGGCCATTCACCCGGCTTGATGTTCTGCACCGGGAAAATCTGATGGCGATATTGCCTGATTTCGGAATTGACCAAGCCGCTATTTCCGCTGCTGAAATCGATGATTTAAATCATGTGTGGCACCGGCTTGATCCCTGGCCGGATGTCATAACCGGCTTGGTGCGGTTGAAAAGCAGCCATATCATTGCGCCGCTTTCGAACGGGAATGTCAGCCTGATGATCGATATGGCCAAGCGGGCCGGGCTGCCGTGGGACGCCATATTGGGCGCGGAAGTGGCCCAGGCTTATAAGCCGACGCCTGAAGCCTATGTGCGAACCGCCGATATATTGGGGTTACGGCCTGAACAAATATGCATGGTGGCGGCTCATAACAGCGACCTCGCCGCGGCGCGTTCATGTGGCTTCAGAACAGCCTTTGTGCCGCGGCCCCATGAGCACGGACCTGGACAAACGACTGATCTGGTCGCTGAGCAGGACTGGGATATTGTCGCTCCGGATTTCATAGCTTTGGCCTCGGCTCTACAAAATAGTCTGGTGATTTGAAATGGCATCTCAGCACAGCCGGACATTGCTGGAGACCATTTGGGCGGTGCAAAGCAAAGCTGTTTTGCCCGGATCGGTGATTGCAGAGGGGCGGGCCAGGGCGCGTGCGCTCGAACCATGGTTGAGAGCGTTTTATCATCTGCCCGACGAGGATAAGCCGGATATGATCCATGCCGGTCCGCTGGCTGGTGTCGGCGTTGGGGTGAAGGATATTATTGCCACTGTGGATATGCCCACGACCAATGGATCGCCCATTTATGCGGGCTTTCGACCGGCGGCGGACGCCTGGATTGCAGATCGGATCAAAGCCTTTGGCGGTGTGATTTTTGGCAAGACGGTGACGACGGAATTCGCCTGGCGCCATCCTGGACCGACGGTTAATCCGTGGAACAGCGCGCATACGCCGGGAGGGTCCTCAAGCGGGTCGGCGGCTTGTGTGGCGGCTGGCATTGTGCCCTTAGCGCTCGGCACGCAGACGGTCGGGTCGATCATTCGTCCGGCGGCCTATAATGGCGTTGTCGGCTACAAACCGAGTTACGGCTCGATACCGCGTGACGGTGTGCACCCGCTTGCCGATTCACTGGATCATGTGGGATTTTTCACCCGTGATGTTGCCGATGCCGCGGCGGCTTTCGCGTTATTTGTGGATGGGCTTCCCGATCATGTTGTCTCACCAAGCGCATGGAGGGGGCATTTTCAGCCCAAGGCGCCGCAATCGATGGCAGTTATACGCACCGGTTTATGGCCCGAAGCCGAGGCGGCGCAGCGAACGGATTTCGAGGCGCAATTGACGCGCTTGCGCGCTGCCGGCGTGAAACTGATTGATTTTGATCCACCCTGCGATGCCGCACTGATGGTCGAGGCGTGCAACGCGATTTTAGGCTATGAGGCAGCGCGATTCTATGGTGATTTGGTGATGCGCCATCCTGCGCAAACCAGCGCGCGATTGCAGCAATTGGTCAAGGATGGGACGGCGGTCAACGAGGCGCGTTACCGGGCTGCGTTGGCGTTGCAGGCGCAGTGGCGGGTGGGATTGGCGGATTGGATTGCCCCCTGCACCGCCATATTGACACCGCCCGCCATGGGCCCGGCACCGGCAGGTTTGGCGGAAACCGGCGATGCCCGGTTTTGCGCACCCTGGACGCTGCTCGGCGTGCCGGCAATGGCAATACCATCGGGTCGGTCGCCTTCCGGATTACCGTTGGGCCTGCAAATTGTCGGGTTATTCAACCAGGATTGGGCCATGCTGGAGACCGCTTCATGGGTGGAAACGGTGGTCGGTTGGGTGCCAAGGTCGATTCCCGCTCGACAATAAGTCCTGAGGCTGCAATCAGGAGCCATGAGTGTGAGGTTATCGATCAGGCGGCCGATTCGCTGTGGCTTGGGCTTTGGGGCGATCGGCGTGCGTGACTTAGATCAATATAGGTTTAGCGGGAGTCATTCGACGCCAGCTAAACCTATGTTGATCTAGGCGCCCGGATATGAGCAGCGCCATGATACATGATCGGCTCGACCCTGATTATCTGCTCCGGCATATTTGGGGTTATCCTGCTTTTCACGGTCCGCAGCGTAAGATTATCGATCATATCACCAAGGGCGGTGACGCCCTGGTGCTGATGTCAACCGGCAGCGGCAAATCCTTGTGCTATCAAATACCGAGCCTCATGCGGCCGGGACTGGGCGTGGTGGTTTCGCCCTTGATAGCCTTGATGCAAAATCAGGTTGCGGCCCTGGATCAGCTGGGTGTGCGGGCGGCTTATTTGAATTCGAGCCTGGATGCACAGACGGCACAGGAGGTTCAACGGCGCGCGCGCGCTGGTGAATTGGATATGCTGTACATGTCGCCGGAGCGCCTGGTTAGTGCGAGTGGGCAGCGTTTGCTCGACCAATGTCGGTTGGCGCTGTTCGCCATCGATGAGGCGCATTGTGTTTCGCAATGGGGGCATGATTTTCGTCCAGAATATGGCCAACTCTCATTAATCCGCGAACGCTGGCCGGACGTGCCGCGGATTGCCCTGACGGCAACCGCGGATGTGCCGACACGGCAAGAAATAATCGAGCGATTGCTGGTCGCACCGCGCGAATTCGTCGCCAGTTTCGACCGCCCCAATATCCGCTACCGAATTGTCGAAAAGCAAGATCCGCGTCAGCAATTATTGAACTTTATTCGCAACGAACACCGCCGTGACGCAGGCGTGGTTTATGCGATGTCGCGCAATAATGTCGAGGAAGTGGCGGCGATGCTGGCTTCCAACGGCATCGACGCCCTGCCCTATCACGCGGGCATGGATACTGCGCGCAGAGCAGAATATCAGCGCCAATTTCTCGATCGTGATGGGGTCGTGATGGTGGCAACGACGGCGTTTGGCATGGGTATTGATAAGCCTGATGTCAGATTTGTCGCGCATCTGGATATGCCGCGTTCAATCGAGGGGTATTTTCAGGAAACCGGGCGGGCGGGGCGCGATGGATTACCGGCGCAGGCCTGGATGGCTTATGGATTATCCGACGTTGTTCAGCAGCGGCGCATGATTGATTTATCGGAAGCTGAGGAATCATATAAGCGGCTCTCCACAGTTAAGCTCGATGCGATGCTGGCTTTGGCGGAGACCGCCGATTGCCGGCGTGCGGCATTACTGGCTTATTTCGGCCAGACCGGCACAGCGTGTGGCAATTGCGATAATTGTCTGCAGCCGCCCGATCTTGTCGATATGACCGAGCCTGCCCGCAAATTGCTCTCCTGCATTTATCGGTGCAGCCAGGCCAGCCAATCGCATTTTGCAGCGGGCCATGTGATCGATGTCTTACGTGGCAAGCTCAATGATCGGATCGAGAAATTCAATCACCAAAGCCTTTCGACATTCGGCATTGGAGCAGACATTCCAGAGGCCGATTGGCGCCAGTTGCTGCGCTATCTGGCATCGCTTCACGTGGTGGAGATTGATGCGATGCATTTCAATGTGTTGCGGCTGACTGAGCAGAGCCGTGAGGTATTGAGCGGCGAACAGCGCATCATGCTCAAGCGCCGGATGCCATCGACAAATGGCAAACGACGTTCGGGGAAGGCGGGAAATCTAGACCGCCAGGAATTGCCCCCGCTTGAGCTCGCATTATTTGAGAAATTACGCGCCTGGCGCAGCGATATTGCGAAGTCACTCGGTGTGCCGGCTTATGTGGTATTCCCCGACAATACGCTGCATGCGATTGCCATGCGGCGCCCCATGACCCTTGATGCACTCCGCGAGGTTTCAGGCGTGGGCGACAAGAAGCGCGATAATTATGGCACGGACATCATCGCGCTTGTCGCCATGTGAGTATTTGCATGACGTGACGATGATTGAGCGGCCCGTGGATGGTCCGGCATCCGCCTGCGCCGATGCCGGATGATTGATCAGGTCGGGCAAGCAGGGCCCGTGCCGGCGCCGGACGCGGTGATCACCGCGCCAATGTCACGCATGTCAGCCGGTGTGAGTTGCAGTTTTGCAGCCGCAATCCATCCATCGACCTGCTTGGGACTGCGCGCGCCGACAATGGCCCCGGTGACACCTGGCCATGCGAGCGTCCAGGCGACAGCAACCGCGGCAGTGGAGACATTATAGCGGGCAGCGATTTCACTCATAACGCCAGCCACTTGCAGGTTACGACCGAGCTTTTCACTGTTAAATTCGGCGTTCCGCGAGCGCCAGTCATTTTTCGGCAGGCTCGCCACACGCTCCTTGCTGAAGGCGCCGGTAAGCAGGCCCGCTTGCATAGGGCTATACACGATTACACCTGTTTCATGCGCATGGCACCAGGCAAGTTCCTGGTCGGCAACGTCACGCTTGATGGCTGAAAAAGGTGGTTGCAATGTATCGACATGGCCGATTGCTTCGGCGACTTCCAGCTGGCTGAGTTTGTGGTTCGACAGACCGACCGCGCGGACTTTTCCCGATGCCTTCAAGTCTAGAAGGGTCTGCCAATACTTCTCGATTGGTGTGCCGTCTTCTGCAGGCCAATGCATTTGATACAGATCGATCCGCTCGACATTGAGGCGCTTGAGAGAGACTTCAACCTCGCGTCGAATGCTGGCCGGGTCGCCGATTTGCTGGGGTGATTTTTGCGGATTGGCGGGATCGCCGATCAGGCCGCATTTCGTAAAAATATAGGGGTGTTCGGCTTTCGGAATCCCCCGCAAGGCCTGCGCGACGATTTCTTCAGAATGGCCGAGGCCGTAGATTGCAGCGGTATCGATCCAATTCACACCGCTCGCAATGGCATGGCGAATGGCGCTTATGGATTCGTTATCATCCTGGCTGCCCCAACCGACTGCCCAGTCGCCACCCACGGCCCAGGAGCCAAAACCGACGCGGGTGATGTGCATATCGGTCTTGCCGAATTTGACGTGTGGCAATGTATCGGATTGCTTCAAATGAGCGCTCATTTAACGATCTCCTATTTTTGACGGATCGAACGCTGCCCGGTCGAGTGGCGGGGCGGTCGATATCATATATTTATTGGTCAATTTTGGTGCCTTGTTTTCAGTCGATGACTCAGAGCCAAATTTGTGTATAAGGCGTCTATCGACCCAGAGCTGAAATGGGACGCAACAAGGCCGATTGCCAGCTTTAAATATATTGGATTGAGGGCGGTTATTAGAATCAGCCAGCCCTTCGGACTGCCGTTGAGACATAATATTATGTGGTCACGTAGACGGTAACGCCGAGTTCAGCGCGTTGGGTTGCCCATTGTTGGGGCGGCGGCGCGTCCGTGTCGAGCTCTGAAATTTATGAGCCGATAGCCAGTTTCACGAGCGCAGGGCGGCCGAGTACGGAATGATCGGCGAGCAGGAGACCACGGCGCGCGTTGCGGACAATCAGGCCCCTACCCTCATTTGTATCTACTCTTACAAAGATGCTTCCAGCCTCGCTGAGCCACAGGGTTGTTGTGCGGAACCAAGAAGCATAATGTAAGTAGATGATATTGAACGATAAATTCAATTTTTCGCGGTGCTACAGCTGGCTCGCGCGTTCACATTGGGCAGGATGCCCTCCAAGTTCGGCAATTCTCGTATGGGTTGATAGGGCAAGCCGCAACATGCGGCCTCAGCCGCCGCGAGACTGTTCGATAGTATGGGTTTTGTAATTTTCTCAATATTTCGGGACCGCCGCCGCTATCGTCACAGCTGAGCGGCGGGCAGTTTGCAATATGACTTGGGCAAAATGACCAAGCTTTCCATACATCATCGACGCGCGTGAAACCGCTAAATGGAAGGTGGCAGGATCTGGAATATGATGAACGCCTTAGAGACTGCGAAGCATTAAGAAGAGTGGCTTTGGACAATCGTGCTATGTACCGTCCCGTTGCATATTCTCATGTTGCCGCGAGGGGTACACGCCTTCGCACATGCGATAATTGGCTGGCGTGGCGGCGGCATCCGTGTATCATCCGTTTATGATAATCGTCTAAGCTGGGGTCGCCTGGCTCACGGACCGATGACCGAAATGATAGGAGCCGCCTGATGGACGATGTCTTGCCGCCGCCCGCTGCGAAACCCGAACCGTTCACTGCACCCTCGACTGCAGCCCTGATGGTCTCAGAGGATGTGAGCGCATGGAGCAAGGCCATTCTAGAAAAGCTCAATTATGGCGTCGGCAAAAATGCCATCGCGGCCAGTGACCATGACTGGTTTGTGGCAACCGCGCTTGCGGTACGTGACCGCATCGTGGAGCGATGGATCGATTCGACAACTGAAACCTATAAGCAGGAGCGCAAGCGGGTCTATTATCTGTCACTCGAATTTCTGATCGGGCGCCTATTGTTCGATGCCCTGACCAATTTGGGCATGACCGATCTGACCCGGGATGCATTGCGGACACTCGGTGTGGATTTGGCGAAATTGCGGCGGGTCGAGCCTGATGCGGCTTTGGGTAATGGTGGGCTAGGGCGGCTTGCGGCGTGCTTCATGGAAAGCATGGCAACCTTGTCGATCGCCGCCTATGGCTATGGGATTCGCTACGAAAACGGGTTGTTTCATCAGGCGATTACCGATGGCTGGCAGCGCGAATTCCCTGAGACATGGCTTATGGATGGTAACCCTTGGGAATTTCCACGGCCGGAAGTCGCTTATGAAATTGGCTTTGGCGGCCGGGTTAGTGCGCATACGGATGACCATGGTGAATTGCGCCATTCATGGGAGCCCGGTGAACGGGTGCAGGCAGTGGCTTATGATACGCCGGTTACGGGCTGGCGCGGCAAACATGTCAACACGTTGCGCTTATGGTCAGCCCGTTCGGTCGATCCGCTCTGCCTCGATGCCTTTAATCAGGGTGATTATGTCGGTGCCATGGCCGACAGTATGCGCGCGCAATCCATCTCGAAAGTGCTTTATCCTTCCGACGAGACACCGGCGGGGCAGGAATTGCGGCTGCGTCAGGAATATTTCTTTGCCTCCGCCTCGCTGCAGGATTTGCTGGGCCGGCATATGCGTCAATATGGTGAGTTTTACAGCCTGCCGAAAAAGGTTGCGATTCAACTCAATGATACGCACCCCTCGATCGCGGTTGCGGAAATGATGCGACTACTTGTCGATTTGCATCAGATCCCGTGGAATGATGCCTGGCGGATTACCACCGGGGTATTTTCGTACACCAATCATACGCTTCTACCCGAAGCGCTCGAAACCTGGCCGGTGCCATTGATGGAGCGGATGTTGCCGCGCCTGATGCAAATTATTTATCTGATCAATGCTGAGCATCTTCTGCGTGTGCAGGCTGAGGGAACGCCGGAGAATCAATGGTCTGGGCTGTCCTTGATCGATGAAAATAGTGGCCGGCGCGTGCGCATGGGGCATCTGGCGTTTGTTGGTTCGCATCATGTCAATGGCGTATCGGCCCTGCATACTGAATTGATGCGAAGCACTGTGTTTCATGATTTCAACCAGTTATTCCCTGGTCGCATCGTCAATAAGACCAACGGCATCACGTTCCGCCGCTGGCTGTTTGAGGCAAACCAACCCTTGACCAGTTTGCTT
Organism: Rhodospirillales bacterium 20-60-12; assembly: GCA_002255495.1. Classification (GTDB taxonomy): domain Bacteria; phylum Pseudomonadota; class Alphaproteobacteria; order Acetobacterales; family Acetobacteraceae; genus 20-60-12. The sequence goes on from NCAP01000027.1 coordinate 15,801, forward strand.
GTTGATGTGCTCGGCGAACGGGTGATGGATGACCCAATGGCGCTTGAAGGGTTAGCGAGCCATGTGGGCGACGCAGGCTTGCGTGACCGGTTCTCACTGGCCAAGCGCAGCGCCAAAGTGGCTCTTGCCAAGCTCGTTCGTGAACGGCTGAATATCAAGCTCAATCCGGATGCGCTGTTTGACGTGCAAATCAAGCGCATCCACGAATATAAGCGACAATTGCTGAATATTCTGGAAACGATTGCGCTTTACGATGCCATCCGTGCGCAGCCGACTGGCAATTGGATCCCGCGGGTTAAAATTTTTGCGGGCAAAGCGGCAGCGAGTTATCACAATGCGAAATTGATTATTAAACTCGCCAACGACGTTGCCCGTATGATCAATAGCGACCCCACGGTACGTGGCCTATTGAAAGTGGTGTTTCTCCCCAATTACAATGTCAGTCTGGCCGAGATGATCATTCCGGCGGCCGATTTGTCTGAACAGATTTCGACGGCTGGCATGGAGGCTTCAGGCACCGGCAATATGAAACTGGCGCTGAACGGCGCTTTGACGATTGGTACGCTCGATGGTGCGAATGTTGAGATCAAGGAGCATGTCGGGGATGAGAATATCTTTATTTTTGGCCTGACGGCGCAGGAGGTTGTGGCGCGTCGGCAACAAGGCATAAGTGGTGAAGCAACGATCCAGGGCTCACCCATGCTGCGTGACGTGATCAGAGCAATCGATTCTGGTGTGTTTTCACCATCCGATCCGGGGCGCTTCCGTAGCCTCGTTGATATATTGACGCATAATGACTTCTTTCTGGTGACGGCGGATTTCGTTGATTATGAGGCGACTCAGAGAAAAGTCGACACGCTGTGGCGAGATCGTAATGCGTGGGTCAAAGCCAGCATGATCAACACCGCGAAAATGGGCTGGTTCTCGTCGGATCGGGCGATTAGTGAATATGCCGCAGAAATATGGCGCGCAACGCCAGTGTCAAGCGGATGAAACGATCAGTGATGCGGCCGGGCTGATAAGGCCACATTCTGAAAAAATAGGGGGAACGATGCGAGATAAAATCAATAATTCAGCGCCTCTCGCGCGGCATGCCATGGCCTATGTTCTGGCCGGAGGGCGCGGTTCGCGCCTTATGGAACTGACCGACCGGCGCGCCAAGCCTGCGGTTTATTTCGGCGGCAAGTCACGCATTATCGATTTTGCATTATCGAATGCTCTGAACTCCGGCATTCGCCGCATCGGCATTGCCACCCAATACAAGGCACATAGTCTGATCAGGCACATGCAATTAGGCTGGAACTTTTTTCGCCCCGAGCGCAATGAGAGTTTTGATATTCTGCCGGCCAGCCAACGGGTTTCGGAGGAGAGTTGGTATTTAGGAACAGCCGATGCGGTGTTTCAGAACATCGATATCATCGAGAGCTATAATCCCAAATATATTGTTCTGCTTGCGGGCGATCATATTTATAAAATGGATTATGAGTTGATGCTCCAGCAACATGTCGAACAGGGTGCGGATGTCACCGTCGCTTGCCTTGAAGTGCCGGTGAAGGATGCCAGTGCGTTCGGCGTGATGCATATTGATGAGCAGGATGTGATTGTCGATTTTTTGGAAAAGCCTGCTGATCCGCCACCGATGCCGGGCAACACGGCCATGTCATTGGCTAGCATGGGTATTTATGTCTTCGAGACCGCTTTCCTGATCGAGGAACTACAACGCGATGCGGCAGACGCCCATTCAACGCATGATTTCGGCCGCGATATCATCCCGCATATCGTCAAGCATGGTAAAGCCGTCGCGCATCATTTCTCACGCTCCTGCGTGCGCAGCGCCCAATTTTCAAAAGCCTATTGGCGCGATGTCGGCACGATCGATGCGTATTGGGGTGCCAATATCGATTTGACCGATGTATTGCCTGAGCTTGATTTATATGATCGCGATTGGCCGATCTGGACTTATGGTGAGATCACGCCGCCCGCGAAATTCGTCCATGATCTGGTCGGCCGGCGCGGGCAGGCTTTGCAATCTTTGGTCTCGGGCGGCTGTATCATCTCGGGTGCCGCGTTAAGGCGATCCTTGTTGTTTACCGGGGTGCGGGTGCATTCCTATTGTAAAATCGAGAACGCTGTGATTCTGCCTTATGTCGATATCGCGCGGAATGTCAGGTTGAATAATGTGGTTATTGATCGCGGCGTTCATTTGCCCGATGGGTTGGTCGTCGGCGAAGATCCGATTGCTGATGCCAAAAGATTCCGCCGTACCAGCACAGGGATTTGTCTGATCACCCAAGCGATGATCGACCGGTTGGGCAATGACTGAATGAAAGTGCTGTCAGTCGCATCCGAATTTTATCCGTTGGTGAAGACAGGCGGGCTGGCTGATGTCGTGGGAGCATTGCCTGGTGCGCTGAAGGGCCAGGATATTGAAATGCGGCCGTTTCTGCCGGGATATCGGGCAGTGATGGCGGCGGCGGAAGGCGGCCCGGCTTTGCTTAAACTGGCCGATCTGTTTGGTGGGCCGGCTTGGATCAGGAGCGGCAAATCGGGCGAGATTTCTCTGCTGATCCTCGATGCGCCGCATTTATACGACCGTCCAGGTAATCCGTATCTGGGGCCTGACGGGCTTGATTGGCCCGACAACGCCCAGCGCTTCGCTGCCTTGGCGGCGGCGGCTGCCATGGTTGCACGCGGCGCGGTTGCGGGCCTCCGGCCGGATATTATTCATGCCCATGATTGGCAGGCAGGGTTGGTCGCAGCGTATCTGCATTATCAGGACGGAGCGCGGCCGGGCGTTGTGATGACTGTGCATAATATCGCTTATCAGGGACAATTCTCGGCAGAGCTGTTGGCGATGTTGGGCCTACCGCCTGAATCATTGAGCATCGATGGCATCGCGCATCATGGTCAAATCGGCTATTTGAAGGCCGGGTTGCAGCTTGCCGACCGCGTGACCACGGTTTCGCCCGGCTACGCGGCGGAGTTACTGAGCGCTGAATTTGGCATGGGGTTTGAGGGGCTGTTCCGCGCCCGGGCCGGCATTATGAGCGGTATTCTCAATGGTATCGACGAGGAGATCTGGAACCCCGCGACCGATCCGCAGCTTGCGGCATCGTTCGATGCCAAACATCTGCGCGGTCGGGCGCGCAACAAAGCGGCGGTGCAAGAGCGGATGGGGCTGAAGCAGGACCAGTCGGCCTTGCTGTTCGGGATTGTCAGCCGGCTCGTCTGGCAAAAGGGCATCGATCTGATGCTGGCGAGCGTGCCATCCTTATTGGCGTGCGGCGCTCAACTGGCAGTGCTGGGTACGGGCGAGCCGGCGATCGAGGCGGCATTACGGGATGCGGCGGCGCGCCACTCAGGACGGATTGGCTGCGTGATCGGGTTCGATGAGGGCTTGTCACATCTGATGCAAGCCGGGGTGGATGCGTTGCTCGTGCCTTCGCGCTTCGAACCCTGTGGGCTGACCCAGCTTTACGCCCTGCGTTACGGCGCCATTCCGGTGGTCGCACGGGTGGGTGGACTGGCCGATACGGTCATCGATGCCAACCCGATGGCCTTGGCTGCAGGCGTGGCGACAGGCGTGCAATTCAGCAATCCCGATGAAGCCATGCTGCAAGCGGCGATCCGTCGAACGGCGGGGTTATGGCAACATAAACCGGCATGGCGGCAAATGCAGCGCAACGCGATGGCGAGCGACGTGTCATGGCACGAACCCGCGCGCCAATATGCAGCTTTATATCGCTCATTGCAGTTGGCGCGGGCGTTGATTTGACCGTCTTTGCGGTCACCGCCGGCGCGGCCGAGCCTCTGGGTGTGACGCCGGATGGGACAGGCGTGAATGTAGCGGTGCGGTCGGTGGACGCGACGGCGATTTATTTTTGCCTGTTCAATGAAGCCGACAGCGAGATTGCCCGCATCGCACTGCCCGGCCGGACCGGCCATATCTATCATGGTCATGTCGCCCCCGTGCCACAGGGCGCGCGCTACGGGCTGCGCGCCGACGGCGCTTACGACCCGGCGCGCGGCCTGCGTTTTCGGCAGGCCAAATTGCTGCTCGATCCCTATGCCTTGCAGATTGACCGGCCATTTCGGTTGCACCCCATTTTGGCGGGGGAGGATGAGCGCGACAGCGCCGCCTGCATGCCCAAAGCGATCGTCATGAAACCACCGCCCGCATTCAGCCGGCTGGAGCCGCCGATCCGGCGGGATGAGATGGTGATTTATGAGATGCATGTGCGCGGATTTTCCAAGCTGCACCCGTCGGTTCCCCCCACCTTGCGAGGGCGATTCGCGGCGTTGGCTGAACCAGTATTGCTCGATCATTTAAAGCACATGGGCGTGACAACGATTGAGATCATGCCGGCCATGGCGTGGATCGATGAGCGGCATCTGCCAGCTTTGGAACTGAATGATTATTGGGGATATAATCCGGTCGGGTTTTGTGCGCCCGATCCTCGTTTAGCACCTCAGGGTTGGGCGGAGATCGGCCACGCCATTGCAGCCCTCCATCAAGCCGGGATGGAGGCGATCCTGGATGTCGTGTTCAATCATACCGGCGAGAGCGATGAAATGGGGCCCGTGTTGTCGCTGCGCGGGCTTGATAATGCGCGTTATTATCGCCTGCGTCCAGACAATCGGGCGCTGTATGTTAATGATGCGGGATGTGGGAATATCCTTGCACTCGATGATCCGGGCGCGTTGCGGCTGGTGATGGATTCGTTGCGCCTTTGGGCGAGGGCTGGTTTCGATGGATTTAGGTTTGATCTGGCGACCATACTCGGTCGGCGGGCTGTGGGATTCGACCCGTTGGCCCCCTTGTTGCTGGCGATCGGCCAGGACCCGGTTCTGCGGCATTTGAAATTGATTGCCGAACCGTGGGACTTGGGGCCGGGAGGCTATCAGGTGGGGGCATTTGACCCCGCATGGGGTGAGTGGAACGATCAATTCCGCGACACGATGCGACGGTTCTGGCGTGGCGATGACGGCATGATCGGTGCTTTGGCCACGCGCTTTGCCGGATCCGCTGATTTATTCGCTGCCAAGACACGGCCTTCGCGCGGGATCAATTTTATTGTTGCGCATGATGGATTCTCGCTGGCGGATTTGGTCAGCTATGAGCGCAAGCATAATGAGGCGAACGGCGAGTTCAACAAAGATGGAACGGACGCGAATTTTTCCTGGTCGCATGGGTGTGAGGGGCCGAGCGACAACCCGGCGATTATAGCCGCGCGGCTGCTTGATCAACGTAATATGCTGGCAAGTTTATTGTTGGCGCGCGGCACGCCGATGTTGGCCATGGGAACCGAGCGAGGGCATAGTCAAAACGGGAATAACAATGCCTATGCTCAGGATAATGAAATATCCTGGTTGGATTGGTCGCGGCCGGATAAGGGGTTGGGCGCGTTTATCAGCGATCTGATTGCAGTGCGCCGGAGCCGCAGGGCCCTGTCGTGCGATCGGTTTTTAGACCGACCTGGCGATGTGCTCTGGCTGAATCCAGACGGCACAATGATGCGCATCCAGGATTGGCAGGATTCAGCACGGCATAGTCTGATCATGCTACTGAGCACCGACGGGCAGCCAGAGCCGGATCGAGTGATGGTGATATTGCACGCCGGCGCCGCAGCGATGGATGTTAAATTGCCGGATGGCGCCTGGCGGATTCTCATTGACACGACGGCGCTGACAGAGCGGGCGCTGCACGTGCAAGGCCAGATGCTGCGTGTTGCTGGACGGTCGGTGATCGTATTAGGCGACTCCATCTAAACCAGTATTAATCTAACAGACGATCGTCGTGAGATGACCGATGCCGGCGATGTCACCGACCAAGCGGTCGCCGCGATTGATCGCGGCCACACCATCTGGCGTGCCTGTGAAAATCAGATCGCCAGCAGCCAATGTGACCAAGCCTGAAAGATAATTGATGATTTCAGCATTATTCCAGATCATGTCCGACAGATCGCCATTTTGCCGGAGATCGCTATTGACCATGAGACGGATGGACCCTGAGTTGGCGCTGGCGATTCCTGCGGCGGGACGGATGGCGCTGATCGGGGCAGAGGCATCGAACCCTTTGGCCATGTCCCAGGGGCGGCGAGCCTGCTTTGCCTCGTCCTGGAGATCACGGCGGGTCAGATCGATCCCGACGGCGTAGCCATAGACATGGGCGAGCGCTTGTTCGACCGGAATGTCGGTGCCGCCTTTGCCGATCGCGATGACCAATTCGATTTCGTGATGCAGGGAGGCGGTGGCCGGCGGATAGGGGCAGGACGCATCGCCGGTGACGACCGCATCGGCCGGTTTGGTGAAGAAGAACGGCGCTTCGCGCGACGGGTCACCGCCCATTTCCCTGGTATGTGCAGCGTAATTGCGCCCGACACAAAAAATCCGCCGCACCGGAAATAGGCCACCATCAGTCGTAGGGACCACCGCCTGTGGTGGTGGAGCAATGACGAACGGGCTCATGGGGAATATGCTTTCATGTGTCTGGGATGTAACGAGCACGCGCAGCATCGCCAAAACGCGCGAAGATCGATCTTGAAATCTCGTTGGTCATGAAGTCAAATTCGGGATGCCATTGGACGCCCATGACGAAGCCTGCAAATGCGCCGCGCACGGCCTCGATCGTGCCATCAAGGGCGCGGGCTTCGACCACCAAACCTTCAGCCAAGCGATCAATGCCCTGATTATGCAGTGAATTCACGGCCAAGCGGTGCGATCCGACCAGATCTTGTAATATTGTCTGCGGTAGAATCTCGATGAAATGGGCGAGTCCGGTGCGGATCGCGGCATTTTCCTGCATCGGCGTCGAATGATCGATATGTCCGGGCAGGTCCTGCAGCCGCTGATGCAAACTGCCGCCGAGTGCGACATTGAGTTCCTGCATGCCGCGGCAGATGGCTAGAACAGGGATACCTCGCTTTATGGCACTGCGGATGAGGCGCATGGTAACGCCATCGCGTGCGGCATCTTCGGGCATGTCGGCAGGAAGTGGTGCGCCGGCATAGAGGCTGGGTTGAACATTGCTGCGGCTGCCGGTCAGCATGATACCATCGAGCCGGTCAACCAACTCATCGATCGCCGCGTCGGCGCCGTTGGCGGGGATGAGGACCGGTATGCCATGGACAACCTGATCGACAGCTCTGACATAAGTATCCGACGCGGCGTGATTGGGTGCCTGAAAAATACCGAAATTTTTTCGACAACAGGAGATGCCGATCAACGGTCTAGATTTATTCATACCGACCATACTGAAGTGATTGCCGCACCCGGAATGAGAGTCAATATTCAGCCGCTATGAGATGTAAAACCTGGCACATACTCGAACATAGTGTCCGGCAGGGGTGCAATTGTCTTTATATTATAGAGACTGACCCTGGTTTGCTGACCTTGCGCATCAATCACACGCCATTGCCGCAACTCAATCGGGTCGGTTGAGAATACCAGAGTAAGGGTACCTTCGGGCGCTTTTCCCGTGCGGATCAACGATACCTGGATTTCGCCTGGCGGAGTTTCGATCTTGGTGACCGTGACGTTGCCCGAGAGCACCACATTCTTGGCGAGTAATATACCCAAAGGTGTGGAAGAAAGGGGGATATTACTGGTCTGATTGACATCCGGGTCGTGATAAACGAGCAATCCGAATCCGGCGACGAGCAATTGCGGATCTGGCGGATCATACTCAAAGCGCATTTTACCGGGCCGTTGCAGCCAGGCCTTACCTGTTCTGGTTGAGCCATCGGGCGCAACCTGAAGGAATTGAGCTGATATGCAGGTCAAACCATTGAGATAGGTTTCGATATTATGCAGCACAGCGCTTTGATCGCTGGGGGCAGCGGCAGAACTGACGACCGGCTGTAATAAACCGCCGATCGTCAAAGCCAGTAAATCTCTGCGTTGCAAACTGATTACACGCGGCGGAATAAGCAGGAAACGACGCAAACGATCAAGTTCAGCCCGCCGCCCGGCGACCGTGCGTCTCACCAGAGTTTTTACCCGATGCGGCATCGCCCATCACGTGGCGAATTTCGCGCATGAAGGCAGCACCTTTGGTTGTGCGCTGGACGAGCACACTGCGGCGATCCGCGGGATCAACCTTACGTCGCGCAAGATCGAGATCGCTAAGGCGGTCCAATGCGCGGGTGATGGCGGGCTTGGAAACATTAAGCTGCTGAGCCAGACCGCGAACCGTGTGGGCGCCGTCGTTCAGATAGCATGTCATGAACACACCGAGCTGGCGGGCAGAGAGATCGACGCCATCGCGGCGGACCAATGCGACAATGGTGTCCCGAAGGAGTGCGACCAGATGGTCCGTAGATGATTGCGTTGCCATGATTAGTCCTTTTCAAAACCAGCCCCGGAAGCTGTAAATCTTTATCTACCGTCAGCGCCGGGCTGCTGAGGAACCTACGTTGTTCACGAATCGCGAATTCATACAGGATTAGCTATGAGGGTTCTAAGCATTTCACAAGCTATTCAAACATGAAATCATTGCAACTTCGTTGCCAGACTTGTGATCGAAATAATTTCATCTAGTTTTACTTGTGATTAACGAGATTGCTCTGAAAACTGCGCGCAGAGATTGAACCTCGCCCCCTTCCGGCCGTCCGGTTCGCGTTTGATCGTTCCATGCATACACATCGATATGAGCCCATCTGGTGGCCGCCGGAACAAATCGTTGCAAGAATAACGCCGCCACAATCGCGCCGGCATGAGGTTTTGATGAGACATTGTTCATGTCAGCGATCGGTGAGTCGAGCCAATGTCCATAATCGCGCCAAAGCGGCAGGCGCCAAAGCGGGTCGTACTCGGATTCACCGGCCTGCAAAATATTGTTGGCCAGGACGTCATCGTTAGAAAACAATGCCGGCAGATCAGGACCGAGCGCGACCCGCGCGGCACCGGTTAATGTGGCGAAATTGATCAACCAATCAGGCTTGGATTCGGCCGCGTCGGCCAGCAGATCGGCCAACACCAGACGACCCTCCGCATCGGTATTGCCAACTTCCACAGTGAGTCCAACGCGAGTCTGCAAGACATCAAGCGGTCGCATGGCGTGACCTGAAATACTATTCTCGACACAACCGATACGCACTTCAAGCCGCAAATTTAAACCTGTCGCCATGATCAGGCGCGCCAGACCGAGTGCGATGGCCGCGCCACCCATGTCTTTTTTCATGCGAAGCATGGCCGAGCTCGGTTTCAAATCGTAACCGCCTGTATCAAAACATACGCCTTTGCCACACAGCGAGATTAATGGTGCGTTTTTATCGTTTCCCCACGAAAACTTGACCATAACTGGTGGCCGGTCGGATCCGGCGCCGACAGCGGCGAGACATGGATAAGATTGTGTTAAGGCGTCACCGGTTATGCGTTCAGCCAGGGCACCAAATTCATCGGCGAGCGCCATGACCGCATCGGCGAGTTCCGAGGGGCCGAGCAGATTGGCCGGCATATTGATGAGATCTCGGCCAAAACATATCGACTCTGCCATAGTGACAGCTTGGGCTGCATCTGCGGGCGGAATCAGGCAGGCCGGGCGGTTGGCGCGACCCTGGGCGGATTTGAGTTGATCGAACGCATACGCGCCGAGATAAAAGCCCAACGATGCTGCTTGCGGATCATAATCCCCCGGTTCCAGCCGCCAGATCGTGCCAGGAGGCAGACGCCTTGCCAGCGCGCCGAACGCAAAAGGCGAACGGTCGTCGCCCAATCCGAGGACCGCAGCCGCGAGCCCAGCGGGTCCGGGCAGCAGGATGAGAGTACCCGGTTTGGCAGCGAATTCCTGGGCTTGAAGAAATTTCGCCTGAACGGGATCGGCCTTGGCGATAAAATCGGCCAGACCGTCCGGGCGCAGCGCGTAAAGCGGCAATGAGGCGGTATCGGGGGCGGCCAGACCGGCCAACGGACGCACGACTCGATGATTTGCGGTCATATGTCTTTTCAGCAGCCCAGACCGCGCCGCGCAAGATGCGGTGTGAGCGATCCGGTTATCGCCACGCTCTGCGTAGCACGAGGAATAGGCGGTATGCGCATTCCGCAAGGCTATCCAAGGGCGGTATTGTGAGGAGCCGGCCGAGCCAGCGGAACCCGGGCATGCGGCGCCACATTTCAGCGAAGGCCTGTGCCCCGCTCACCAGCGTGCCGTCGTCCCGCCTGACATGGAGACGGGCCATCGCCGCCTCGCGGGTCAGACCCGGCCCGAGGGCCGCCTGATCGGCACAGCTCACATCCACCCAGATGAATCCATTTGCACCAGGGCGGACTTTGTAGAAGGCGATCTCACGGGAACAGACCGGGCATCCGCCATCGTAATAGATGCGGGCGGGGCCGTTCATGATTAAATCCGCCGGGCGGCGGCCACGGCCGCTTTGCTGCCCGCGCCAACGAGCCAGGCCCAAGCTCTGGTCCGTATAGACACAGGTGCTGCTTGCATCATCCGCGCTTCGTCGCGGTGATGCACTTCGTCGGCCTGGCAGGAAAGCAATATAGTTCGCAACGCCCCGGCCATTCCTGTTGGCGCACATTTCTGGATTTGGGCTTCATAATGATGATCCACGAAGGTCTCTACGGCATCGATCGTGGCATACACCGCAAGAGAGCCCGCCAAAGTCGGCAAAAACCCCGTCAGCCAGCCGGCGACCCGCCAAAGTGGCAGGAGAAGGCTGCGCTGATCAGGCCGTAAGAGGCCATCCAATAGGTCGAGATGTTTTTGCTCGGTGGCCATGTGAGTTTGCGCGAAGGCACGCAGGACCGGATCCGCAGTGCCGGCAAGGATGCCGCGATAAATCATCACAGCCCCGGTTTCACCAGCGTGATCTGAGCGGATGTCACCGATCAATTCAGGGCTGGTGTGCGCAAGTTCGGCGAGGTTGATGGAGGCGGTTACATGTTCCATGACAACGATATGGCGTTTGGTCGAAAGGCTGCAAGCCGCATAGGCGGCGGCGCCGATGATCCGCCGGCTAGAGCGTGATGCGTTATCACGCACCCGCTCTAGCTATATTTTGTCGATCAATTTCATGCGTTCAGATTCATCTAGTGTCCTAAATCGGAAGTTTATTTGATCAAGGCTGTTATTTGTGTTGAGCGTTGAAAGTGCAGAAGCGTTCGATGCTGGCGAGGATGTCGCTGGCGGACTTTGTCCATCT
>NCAP01000028.1 GCA_002255495.1 Rhodospirillales bacterium 20-60-12
GGTTTCAGTCTCGATAATTTATCGCTCATGGCGCTGACAATTGCGACCGGCTTCGTCGTCGATGATGCGGTGGTGGTGGTTGAGAATACGATGCGCCATCTGGAGGATGGCATGGCGCCACTGGAAGCGGCTTTGCGCGGCAGTGCCGAGGTGAGTTTCACGGTATTGTCGATGAGTCTTTCATTGATTGCGGTATTCTTGCCGATATTGCTTATGCCGGGCGTGGTCGGCCGCCTGTTCCGCGAATTCGCCGAAACATTATCCATCACTATTTTGATCTCGCTGGTGATTTCGCTTTCAACCACACCGGTTTTATGCGCGTTGTTTTTGCGCCACGAGGCTGCTGCCGGGCGCCGCCCGAACCGGCTCATCCGTGCTTTGGAGGCGGGCTTTGCGACATTGTTGGCCGGTTATACATCATCGTTGCGTTGGGCCTTGCGGCATCGTGTGTGGGTGGGGTTAATACTGCTATTCACCGTCGGGCTGAATATATTTTTATTCGTGGTTGTCCCCAAAGGATTTTTTCCCGAGCAGGATAACGGGCTCATTATTGGCAATGTGCAGGCGGACCAGAGCATTTCATTCAATGCGATGAAGGCCAAATTGCTACAATTGCAATCCATCGTGCAGCGCGACCCGGCGGTGGCGACGGTGGCGGGTTTCACCGGCGGGCGGGCGACGAATAGCGGGTTCGTGTTTATCACGCTCAAACCGCAGGGACAGCGCAGTGCGAGTGCCGCGCAAATTGTCGCGCGCCTGCGCCGGCCCTTGGCGGCTGTGCCGGGCGTGCAATTATTTATGGTGCCCGCACAGGATTTGCGCGTCGGCGGGCGGCAGAGCAATGCGGAATATCAATATACGTTGCAGAGCGATAATTCGCAGTTACTCGATCTGTGGGTACCGAAAATCGTCCTGGCCTTGCAGAAAAATACCCGATTGCTGGATGTGAACTCAGATTTGCAGCAGGGTGGGCTGGAGACCGATGTGACGATCAATCGCACGACGGCCTCGCGGTTGGGCATAACGCCGAGCCAGATTGATAACACGCTGTATGATGCGTTTGGTCAGCGCCAGGTTTCAACAATCTATAACGCGCTTAATCAATATCATGTGGTGATGGAACTTGCACCGCAATATTTGCAGTCGCCCGCGATGCTCAAGCAGATTTATGTCAGCACCGCGGGCGGTGTTGCGAGCGGCACGTCGCAGACCAATGCGCCGGCGGGCACGGTGATCAGCACAACGAGTACGACCAGTGCCGCGAGCAATGTGTCCAGTGTGGCGCTTGATTCGGCGACTAATCAGGCGATCAATTCCATTGCCTCCAGCGGCAAATCCAGCGCGTCCAGCGGCGCGGCGGTGAGCACGAACAAAGAGACGATGGTGCCGCTTTCGGCCCTGGCGTCCTACAAGCCGGGCACCGCGCCGATTTCGGTTAATCATCAGGGCGGATTTTTGGCCAGCACGATCTCGTTCAATCTGCCGGCTGGCATGTCGCTGAGTCAGGCTTCGAGCCAGATCCGCGCGACGATGAGCGATTTGGATGTGCCGGTGGAAATTCATGCCGCCTTTGCCGGCACCGCGGCATCGTTCCAGGCGCTGGGCAGTACTGAACCTTTGCTGATTCTGGCGGCCCTTTCGGCCGTGTATGTCGTGCTCGGTGTGCTCTATGAGAGTACGATCCATCCCATCACGATCATATCCACCATTCCCTCCGCCGGCATCGGAGCATTGTTGTTCCTATTATTGTTGAACATGCCGCTGACCATTATCGCGCTGATCGGCGTGATATTATTGATCGGCATCGTCAAGAAGAATGCGATTCTAATGATCGATTTTGCCTTGCAGCTCGAACGTGGCGAGAATCTGCCGCCCGAGCAGGCGATTTTCAAAGCGGCGATTTTGCGGTTTCGGCCGATCATGATGACGAGTTTTGCCGCCATTCTGGGCGCGCTGCCTCTGGCCATTGGCATCGGTCCAGGTGCCTCGCTGCGTCAGCCACTGGGCATTACCATCATTGGCGGACTGGTGGTGAGCCAGGCGCTGACTCTCTATACCACGCCAGTGGTCTATTTGTTTCTTGACCGGATCGGCACGCGACGGCGCGGTAAGTATCATGTCGCGTCGCCGCCAGGCGGCATTGTGGAGGCCGGATGATGAGACGTTCTTTTGCGCTTTGTCTCACGGTCTGTCTGACCGGCTGCATGGTGGGGCCTGATTACCACAAGCCTGCTGCCATCGTGCCCGCTCATTACAAGGAGGCGCCCGGTTGGACCAAAGCGCAACCGGCGGATGCTTCGATTAAAGGACCGTGGTGGCAGGTTTATCACGATCCGATCCTGGACCGGTTGGAGCCGATGGTCGCGGTTTCTAACCAGACATTGGCGGCTGATTACGCGGCCTATGAGCAGGCGAGCGCGATTATTCAGGAAGCCCGAGGCGGCTTATTCCCGAGCGTTGGTCTCACTGGTAGTGCGACACGCGCGGGTAATGGCGGCGGTGGTTCATCGGCGAGTGTTGGCGGCGGGAGCGCGTCTGCATCGGGTCTTCATACCAGCGGCAGTTTCGAGGGCAGTGTGAGTTGGGCGCCCGATATTTGGGGCAAGATTCGCAGGCAGGTGCAAAGCGATGTAGCGGCCGCGCAGATCAGTGCTGCGGATCTGGCCAATGCCACTTTATCCGATCAGGCGCTGCTGGCGAGCGATTATATCGATTTGCGCGGATCTGATGCGCAGATTAAATTATTACAAAGAACGGTTACGGCCTATCAGAAATCGCTGCAGATTACCGAAAACCAATCCAACGCCGGCACCATCACACCCCTGAACGTCATCACCGCGCGCGCCCAGCTCGATGGGGCGCGGGCGCAATTGGTCAGTGCAGGTGAGGCGCGGGCGCAATACGAGCACGCGATTGCTGTGCTGGTGGGGCATGCGCCGGTGGATTTGTCGATCCCGGCGGGTGATTTGATGCAAAGCGTGCCGGAGGTTCCGGTCGGGCTGCCCTCGACACTTTTGCAGCGGCGGCCGGATATCGCCGCGGCGGAACGTGCGATGGCGCAATCCAATGCGCAAATCGGCGTCGCGGTCGGGGCTTATTATCCGGATTTGAGTCTATCTGCCCTGGGTGGCTATTCTGCCGATCCAATTGCGGGGCTGTTCTCGGTGAGTAACGCGCTCTGGTCGCTGGGGGCGAGTGCGACGGGCACATTATTTGAAGGCGGCACGCGGGCGGCTGGTGTATCGGCGGCAGAGTTTGCGTATCAGCAAAGCATCGCCCTGTATCGGCAAACCGTGTTGACGGCGTTTCAGCAAATCGAGGATCAGCTTTCGGCGTTGCGGATTTTGGCGCAGCAGGCGCAGATCGAGCAGGCAGCGGTTGGGGATGCGAGCCGGGCTTTGCAGATTGCGCTCAATGAGTATCAGGCCGGCACAGTGGATTATACGACTGTGGTGTCAGCGCAGGTGACTTTGCTGGCCGATCAGCAAACGGCGTTGAGCGTGCAGCAAAACCGGCTTTTGGCGAGTGTGAGCTTGATCGAAGCGCTCGGCGGGGGCTGGCAGAGCAGTGATTTACCGACCAGCGGCGCGCTGCAACCAGGCGTGCCGTTTCTGCAGTGAGTCACGAGCCAGCCGGGTGCATGTCCAGAAAGCGCTGATAGCCGTTTTCAACATGGCGGCGAAGGCAGGATGCGGCGCGCACGGCATCGCGGCTGGCAAGGCCTTCGACAATGGCGCGATGTTCGGTGCGTGATGGATTGGCCCCGTCCCGTGCGGCGAAACTTTGCCGGCGGATCAGGTGCATTCGATCGATAACGCGGCGATAGAATTCCAGCAACGTGTCATTGCCGGTGAGTTCGACGATACGATCATGAAAGGCGATGTTGAGCGGAAAATAAACCTCGATCGCACCATTCTCCGCTGCGACATCGAGCCGGTGCAGCATGTCGTCTAGTTCCTGCAATTGCGCATCGGTGATGGATAACGCCAACGAGCGGCCGGCCATCTCATCGAGGGTCGCGCGCAGACCGTAAAGTTCGGCCGCCTCCTGCGGCGAAATTTCACGGACGAACACACCGCGATTCTTCTCGAGTTTGACTAGGCCGGCTTCTTCGAGCGCGCGGAACGCCTCGCGGATAGGGCCGCGGCTGACGCGTAGATGCTGGGCCAGGCTGATTTCGTTGAGTTTGCCTCCGGCTTGCAACTGGCCGGCTTTGATCATCCGCAAAATCTCCGCCTGCACTAGGTCGGGGACGGTCTTGGTCTGCAAAAAATCGAGCGATCCTGGGTGGTTTGACATGGCTCACGCATACACTGGAACAGCCGGATCGTCACCACGTCATGCACGATTGACGGATTGTTGACAATACGACAATATAAATCAACAGGAAATGTCAGAATGGAGCCAAGCGCCACATGAGCGTCACAAAAACCCTTGCCTCTTATGTCACGAACGCCAAGCCTGCTGACCTGCCGGAGGCTGTGAAGGCGGAGGCAAGCCGGACCTTCCTCAACTGGGTGGGGTGTGCGGTGGGTGGCGCGCAGCATGAAACGCTGGACATTGCCATTGCTGCTTTGGCGCCCTTTTCCGGGCCTGGTATTGCCAGTGTTTTGGGACGGCGCGAACGGCTTGATCCGCTTCATGCGGCGTTGATGAACGGCATCAGCTCGCATGTATTCGATTTCGACGATACGCATCTGCGCACTGTGATTCACCCGGCAGGGCCGGTGGCAAGCGCGCTATTGGCGTATGCGGAATATCAGCCGGTGAGCGGTGCTGATTTCATCAATGCATTGGTGCTGGGTGTGGAAGTGGAATGCCGGATCGGCAATGCGGTTTATCCCGCGCATTATGATGTCGGCTGGCATATTACCGGCACCACCGGCGTGTTCGGTGCTGCCGCGGCCATCGGCAAATTGATGGCGCTGGATACAAGGCAGATGAGCTGGGCGTTCGGGTTGGCGGCCACACAGCCGGTTGGCTTGCGCGAAATGTTCGGGACGATGACCAAGAGCTTTCATCCTGGCCGGGCCGCCCAAAACGGCATGACCTCGGCATTGCTGGCGCAGCGCGGCTATACCAGTTCGGAGCAGGGCATTGAAGCCAAACGCGGCTGGGCACATGTGCTGAGTGTCGCATTCAATCCTGACGAAATTACTGAAAATCTGGGTAAGAGCTACGAGATTGCGGTGAACAGTTACAAGCCATTTGCATGTGGCATTGTGATTCATCCAGCCATTGATGGGTGCATTCAATTACGCAAATCCGGTCAGGTGGATGCCATGCAGGTTCGGTCAGTTACGTTGCGGGTACATTATTTGGTGCTTGAACTTACCGGCAAAAAAACGCCGCAAACCGGCCTGGAAGGTAAATTCAGCGTCTATCATGCGGCGGCCATTGCACTGCTCAAAGGTGCGGCCGGAGAGCGGGAATTTTCCGATGCGGCAGTGAATGACCCGCAGGTGATTGCTCTGCGCGGGCAGATCAACGCGATCGTCGATGACAGTATGGCGCCCGATGCGGTGCATATCACGATGATCCTGAATGATGGGCGGGTGATCGAGCATGATGTCGAGCACGCCATAGGCTCGATCGCGCGGCCGATGGGTGATGCCGACCTAGATGAAAAATTTTACGGCTTAACCGACGATGTGCTGGGCCATGAGCGAGCCCAAAATCTATGCCGTTTGTGCCGTGATGTTGGTTCGTTGCCGCGCGTTGATGTCGTGGCACAGGCTGCGCGTCTGCCGGCCTGAATCAACCGGATCGAGATTAAGACTACATCATGTAAAGGGCGCCGCCACGAGCGCCATAGCAAGGGAACGGGAAACAGAACATGGATGATCAAATAGCAGTCTCCGCCGCTCGCAATTACGCCATCCTGGCCCGCATCGACCGATTGCCGCGATCGCGCCATTTGATGGGGATCGTGGCGTGCATCGCAGCGGGTGGATGGTTCGAGTTCTACGAATTATTCATGCCCGGATTTATTCTGCCTGGTTTGGTTCGTTCGGGGATTTTCACCGTCAGCAATAAGGGCCTGTTCGATACCCATAGTTTCGCCAGTTTCCTTGCATCTTTCTTTATCGGGATGTTTCTCAGCACGGCCGTGTTCGGATTCGTGTCCGACCGGTTTGGCCGACGCTCCGTGTTTGTCTATTCGATGGTCATCTACTCTATCGCGCAATTATGCGTGGCCTTGTTGAGCGATCCGGCGATGATCGATCTGGCCAGGCTGGTGGCGGGATTCGCGGTTGGCATGCAGTTGGTGAATAATGACAGCTATATATCCGAATTGACGCCTCGTTCCGAACGTGGGCGCTATATGAGCACAGCGTTTGTGTTCATACTTTCGGCGATCCCCGTTGCGGCATTGCTCGCTGCTATGTTGGTGCCGCATGATCCGCTTGGTGTAGCGGGCTGGCGCTATGTTGTGGCAATCGGCGCGGTCAGTGGTGTTGTTGTCTGGTTTGTGCAGCGCAACCTGCCGGAATCCCCTCGCTGGCTTGAAGTTCATGGCCACATCGCCGACGCTGATGTTGTGGTGGCTAATATCGAGCGCCGGATTGAGGCGGAGCTTGGTGTTAAATTGCCACCGCCTGATCTGTCGGTGCCCGATGCGGTGGTAGCGACGGGCCATTGGCAGGAGATGTTCGGCAGTTTTTATTTTCCGCGCACGCTCATCATTTCGATCTTTCAGTTTGCGCAGACAATTGCGGTGTTCGGCTTTACGGCGTTCGTGCCGGTATTGTTGATCAAGCACGGCTTTACCATCGTCCATTCACTGGATTACACGGTGCTGATTGTGTTGTTGGCGCCGGTTGGGGCGGCGTGCGGGGCGTTTTTCTCAGAACGTGTCGAGCGCAAATATCTCCTTGTGTTCACTGCTTTGTTGATCAGTGCGAGCGGTGCGGTGTTTGCCACAGCGACCAGCGTGCCGTTGATCGTGCTGGCCGGTGCGGGGATTGCGCTGGGTAATAATTGGATGATCAGCGTATTTCATCCCTATGCGGCGGAATTATTTCCGACACGTATTCGCGCCCGCGCCATTGGGTTCACTTTCTCCTGGAGCCGCATCAGCTCGATTTTCGTGGGCTATTGGGTTGGTGATTTGCTGGCGGCTTATGGGACGAAGGCCGTGTTCGTGATGATCGGGGCGGCGATGCTCGCGATTGTTATCGGGATCGGCTTCTTCGGGCCGGCGACCAATGGCCGCAGCCTTGAGACACTCTCTCCTTGATGTTGGTGTTGATTATTGAACGGATCGAATTGATATGAAAATTGGTGTTCTTGAGGGCGACGATATTGGTCATGAGGTCGTGCCCGAAGCGGTGAAAGTGATGCAGGCGGCAGCCTTGAGGGCGGGGTTGGTGATTGATTGGCAACCCGTCCCGATCGGCCGGCGCGCGCTTGATACGCTAGGCTCGACCTTGCCGGCGGACACGTTGAGCCGGCTGGAGCAACTTGATGGCTGGATCTTGGGGCCGATCGGTCATCAGGCCTATCCGAAAATCCCCGAGGCGATTAATCCTCACCCGATCCTGCGCAAGCATTTCGATTTATTTGCCAATATCCGTCCCGTGCGTTCATATCCTGGCATCGCTTCGGTCCATCAGAATGTCGATCTGGTGATCGTGCGTGAAAATAATGAGGGCTTTCAGCCAGATCGTAATGTGGTTGCGGGATCGGGCGAGTTTCGACCGACAAATGATGTAACGATCTCGGTGCGGGTGATTACCCGCGCTGGATCTTCAAAGGTGGCACGCGAGGCGTTTGAATTGGCGCGCACGCGCGACAAGCGCTTGACCGTTGTGCATAAGGATACCGTGTTCAAGCTTGGCTGCGGCATGTTTGTCGAAGAATGCAAGCGCATTGCCTTGGAATATCCTGATGTCGTGATGAGCGAGGCGATTGTTGATACATTTGCGATGCGCCTGGTCATGACGCCGCAAAAATATGATGTGATCGTGACCACTAATATGTTTGGCGACATTCTGACCGATGAGGCGGCCGGTCTGGTTGGTGGTTTGGGGTTGGCGCCTGGGCTCTGCGCAGGGCCTCGCCATGCCATGGCGCAAGCCACTCATGGTTCGGCGCCCGATATTGCCGGGCGCAACATCGCCAATCCCTATGCGATGATTATGTCGGGGAAAATGCTGCTTGACTGGCTCGGCCGTAAACATGCCAGTGCGGCGGCGATCGACGCGGCACGGCTGATGGAAGATGCGGTCGGGCAGGTGATGCGGGATCGGATATCCCTGACGGGCGATTTGGGTGGGACCTCGGCAACCAGCGAAATGGGTGATGCGATCGTCGCTTGCATGGCGGGGTGATTGCCTGTTCGAGCGGGCGATGGCACGATGGCATATCGTGAAGAGTTGGATCAGCCCTATCATTCACCATCTCGTCCCTGACTTGCGCCAAGATGATGCATGGCAGATCAGGCGATGGGTCGAAATGCTGGTGCTCACCATCATTGCTGCCATCGTTTTGCACGCTGTGCACGTGCCCTCTGCTGCGTTGTTTGCGGGATTGCTGGTCTCAGCGGGATGGGCATTGCTCAGCCGGGCACCGGGCATTGTGCCGCCGCGGGCGGTGACTGTGTCGCAGGCCGTGCTTGGCGTGGTGATCGGTGGATTGGTTGAGCCCGCGACAATGCGCGCACTTGGCGCGCATTGGCTGCCGGTCATTGTGGTGACATTCGCAACATTGCTGGCGAGTATTCTGGCGGGCCTGGTGTTGAGTTTACGGCGCGATGTCGATCCGATCAGCGGTGCGTTGGCACTGACCGCCGGCGGTGCGTCGGCTATCGTGGCTTTGGCGCGCGAACTCGGCGGCGATGAGCGGATGGTCGCAGTTGTGCAATATCTGCGCGTCGGCATTGTCACAGCGAGCATGCCTGTGATTGTCGCTTTGGTGTTTCACACCCATGCCGGGGCAGTGAGGCCGCTGCTGCCGCCGCCGCATGATGTTGTTACCTCGCTCAATGGCATTTTATTTCTGCTGGTCAGTTGCGCGCTGGGACTTGGGCTCGCACGGCTGACCCGCCTGCCTGCGGGATCGTTGCTCGGTCCATTGAGCGTGGCTGCGGCCATCACGCTGAGCGGTCTGCTCGGTCATGCCGCAGTACCCAAATGGGTCATCAATGTGGCTTATGTCTTCATAGGCTGGCAAGCCGGTGTGCGTTTTACGATGGACCGATTGCGCGATGTTGGGCGGATTCTACCCACTGCGGTTATGCTGATCGTCGTGGTCAATGTGGTCTGCGCGCTGCTCGGCATTTTGCTGGCGCAACTGGCCGGGGTGAGCGAGTATGATGGATATCTCGCAACTGTGCCCGGTGGCATTTATGCAGCACTGGCGCTGGCGATTTCCAGTAAGACAAATGTGACCTTCGTCCTCGCTGTTCATGTATTGCGCGTGATCATGATGATGTTCGTAATGCCGGTATTCGCCAAATTGATGGCCCGCCGAGCGCAGAATCGGAGCTGATCGGCCACCGCCGATGGCGTAGATTTAATCTGATCGTCTCGCAGAGCGACTTTTGTCTACCTATATACGTGTCCTCGTTCTCAGAGGAGTGGATTGATGGCTAATCAATCATCAAGGGACAAAGCCGGTGATGTTGGTGCAGCCTCGCCACATCTGGATTCTGGTGAGCGTGATCAGGCGGCCCAGCATGCGGCGCCCAGGGGGCTGGTCATCCATGAGATCATTCGCGAAGATGGTGAGCTTGATTTGTCGCGCACCGCCAGCGCGTTGGCATTTTCGGGATTAGCGGCGGGATTATCACTGGGTTTTTCATTTTTAGGCGAGGCGTTGCTCAGGGCCAGCCTGCCGCCGAGCATTTGGCGGCACACGGTTGATAGCTTTGGGTATAGCATTGGATTCATCATTGTCATTCTGGGTCGGCAACAATTATTCACTGAGAGCACGTTGACCGCGATATTGCCGGTGGTGACCAGGCTCGATCGCAAGACTTTCACGCTGGCGGGACGACTTTGGGCGATTGTGCTCGCCGCCAACATGGTCGGAGCTTGGATCTTTGCGGGACTTTTGACGATCCCGGGCGCGTTCCCGCCACCGATCATGCAGTCATTGCATGACATCGCGGCCGAGACGATGGCGGGGAGCTTTACTGCGACGATGCTGAAAGCCTTTTTTGCCGGCTGGCTGATCGCTTTGATGGTATGGATATTACCCAGCGCACGGTCGGCGCGGCTTTGGACCATATTGATCATCACGTATATGGTGGCGTTGGGGCATCTGCCACATATCATCGCGGGATCAGCCGAAGGTGGCTATGGCGTGATGGTTGGGTTGGGAACGATCAAGACTTATCTTTTACAATTCGCTCTGCCAACTTTATGCGGGAATATCCTGGGCGGTGTTTTGCTGGTCACGGTGCTCAATCATGGCTCTATCGCACCGGAGATGCAGGGGCGATCACAATAGCCGCTATGAATGCGAGACATGTAGCGTCCGTCGAGTGGATCCGCCGGCCCAGTTATTCACGTGAGGCGGTATTGCGGTAGCCAGCTTAGCAACGCCAGCGGCCCGCTCCATTGGTTGAAATGGCCGGTGGCGAGGCCCACCAAGACGCGCGATACGCAATTGAATGCCGTTATCATGGAATAATTGACATGAGTAGGCGAGATGCGGGTCGGAACTTTCTCTGGCTTTGGACGTTGTGTTGCCATTATGGAGGACAGAGCAGATGGATGATCATGCAACTCATGAGCGTATCAGCGGGGTCGCTTATGAATTATGGGTGACGGCGGGATGCCCTGAGGATCAAGCGGATCATTTCTGGCACGTGGCTGAACAGCGTCTAGCGGAAGAGGCGCGGGTTGCTAAACCAGAAGCTGTTGTGGAAGTGCCAGAAGGAACGGTTGCTCAGCCGGCCACCAAACGACGCGCCGAGCCGGATGCGGGTTGACCGGGAATCTGCAACCGTTTGCGCGTAAATGATCTGGACAAGGTTTGAGAATTCCGTAATAGATTTCACGATCGGGTGAAGAAGGGCTTCATCGTCAAGCTATCCGGGTTCGCCCTGGGGGAACGCAGCGTCGCATGTGGCCAATGAGCGTTTCGCGCTGATGGGGTTCGGGCGGGCTTCGTGGCCTTTGCGTACCAACATGCGGCAATTTGCGGTCGCCGGATTACTGATGGCAGCTGCTTTGTTGATACGTTGGGCCTTATATGAAGCGGTCCCGGGATTGCCGCCGTTCATCATCATTCTGCCCGCTGTGGTTCTGGCCGGAATATTTGGCGGGTCCCTGGCTGCGGCACTGGCAACTGGCTTAGGGGCGCTGGTCACCGAATTATTTTGGCTGCCAGGTGGCGCCTTTACCACGCCCGGCCTCGCTGATGTCGTGAATCTGATCTCGTTCTGCTTGACCTGCGTGGTCGTCATCGGCGCAACGGAAGCGTTGCGCAAAGGGCGTGACCGGGCAAAGACCTATTTTGATGTCGCCGGAACAATGCTCGTGGTCATTGAGCGAGATTTGACTCTACAAATGATCAATCGGCGCGGGCTTGATATTCTCGGCTACGAAGACGACAGCGAATTGGTCGGCCATGACTGGGTTGAAGCCGCATTGCCGCTGCGCCTGCGCGATACGACGCGCTTATTGTTCACCGCGATGCTGCATGATCGGCAAGGCCGAACGATGGAGAGCCAGGTGCGGCGCCGAGATGGCGGCGAACGGATCATGGCGTGGCGCTTCGTTGTGTACGGGACGGGTGCGGCCACGATCATGATCGGCTCGGGCGAGGATGTCACGGAACGACAATTAGCGATTGCGGCATTGGAGCGTAGCGAGGCGCGCTCACGGGCGGTGTTGCGACAGATCCCGGCCGCCGTTGCGATTATTGAAGCGCCAGAGGGCCGTTTGCTGATGGCGAGCGATCTGACCGCCGATATTCTTGGCCATGAACATGGCCATTTGCGCAATGCAAGTGATGCCGCCCATTTCGGCGGCCTACATGCCGACGGGCGGCGTTATATCGGTGGTGATTACCCGATCATGCGGGCGTTGCGCAAAGGCCAGGTGATCCAGGCTGAACCGATGATCTATCGGCGCCCTGATGGGGATGTCCGGCATTTGGAAACCTACGCCACGCCCATTTTTGATAATCAGGGTCAGCTGGTGGCAGCACTGGGCATGGGATTTGACGTGACGAAGCGCAAACGCGATGAGGCGGCCTTGGTCGAGACGGCGCATCGGCTCAGTCTCGCGCTTGATGCTGGGGCGATGGGGCTGTGGGAGCTTGACCGCCGACATGTGGTGCTACGGATTGACGCCAACAGCGCCGCGATATTGGGCCTTAATGACCATCGGGAGATCAGCGTGGCGCAAGCCTTGCGCCTGGTGCGGCCGCGCGACCGAGCCGACATATTGGCGCGTTTTCGTGCAGCCCGTCAGGACGCGACGATTTTCGATGCTGAATGCGCATCCGCAGATATAGGCGGGACGCGTTGGTTTGCGATCCATGGGCAGGCCAATGCCCAGACGGGCGGCATGGTGGGCGTGCTACGCGACGTCACCGATCGGCGGCAACGTGAGGACGCATTGCATGAGGCGTTGCGCTCGCGCGAGTTGCTGTTCCGTGAGGCCGATCATCGGATCAAGAACTCGTTGCAATTGGTGATGAGCGTGTTGAACGTGCAGCGCCGCGGGATGAGGGATCAGCATGCGGCCGATGCACTGGCCGATGCGATAATGCGGGTAAATGCCGTCGCTGAGGCTCATCGCGGGTTACAGGCCAGCAAGGATCTGCGAACCGTTGATTTCGCCAATATGTTGCGTGATCTCAATGAGCGACTGAACCATTTGACGCCGCATATCGAAATTTTATCGGATTTAGACAAAGGATTGGAACTAGATGCGGAAAAAGCGATTCCGCTCGGCTTGATCGTGAGTGAATTACTGACCAATGCGCTGCGCCATGGCTTTCCCGATGGACGGGAGGGACAGGTGACAGTTACCGCCCGCCAGGTTGACGATGTGCTGCGTGTGGATATTGTCGATAATGGCGTGGGCATCGTGCAAAGCGAGATTAAATCGGGCCTCGGCTCGACCGTGATACAGGCGTTGATCGGGCAGGTGAATGCGGCATTGGAAGTTCATTCTGTACCAGGTGCCGGCACCAGAGCGCGGATAGAATTGCCGTTGGCAATGGACAATCCGTAAGGCGCATTGACCCAAGGTGTCATCGTTATTGAACGACATCGCCTATATTCACTTTATCAATGAATTTCAGACATTTTGCCGGCGTCAAGCGACTCTATCTTAACGCATAAAAATCTCGATCAACATAGTTTCAGATTGGGGTAAGCCACTCCACCTAATCCAATATTGATCTAATGCTTTGTGAATTGGGGAGCGTTTGCAGTCGCTCCGGCGATGAAGTGGTTTGGTAATTTTTTCTGGACATGCCTGCGTCCTTGATCGAGAATCTGCAGTGCCTGCATCAATGAACCGGCGTTCAGTGCATGCTGCACGTCGCGCAGAATATCGGCGTCATGTTCATGATTCATACTATCCCAAACTGGCATTTTACCGCTTTCGCGCTGCTGATCCTATGTATATAACGCGACGAGCGATAATTGGTTCCCGTCTGCCGCTCATCATGAGCATGTTTATCATGTCATATTGGTCATGTTGGTTGATATCTCTCCCACGGCTGAATAAGTGAGTCGTTGACTACGTCATTTAGACCGTGATCGTCTAAGAACGACACGCTCTAAATTCATTTTATCGACCGATTTCGTAGGTTTAGTTCAAGTCGTGCGACTCCATCTAAATCTATATCGACCTCGGCGGGGAGATTTATGAATGAGCGAGAATCAACCAGAGCCAGCCGAACTGCCGCCCGCCCAAACACCGCCGCCACCGATTGAATTGCCGCCGCCAGGGCCCGGGCCAGCGCGAGACCCGGAACCGCTCCGCATGCGCCATCACACAGATAGGGCTATACCCTCATGAAGCCGCCGGTGAAGGCTGCAAAGAACTCACCTCCGCGCGATGAGACGGTGCATGATATCGATCGAGCAGAGCCGATGGGCAGCCCTGATTCTGAGCGTTATAAATCTGAAACCGCTCATCATGATCCGTCGGACATCCAGCCTCATAAACAGGTGAAAACCGAGAAATAGCGCTATAAAATAAGGCTGCGTCAGGACGTCATATCGATTTTACCCTGCGTCCCGAGGTCTGGCCGCTCCCCTGTCAGTTTGGCTTGGATGAACTTGATGGCCAGCACGATCGGGTTGGCAGGGGAGTCCCAGAATTCAGCGCTCTCGGGGACGAATTTGAGAAGTAGAATGTTCGGATCGGCCGGACCATCGGGAAAATAAACCAACGCCGGTTCGACCCAGAGTGAGGCGATAAGAGCCGTGTCGTCTATTTGCTGAATATGGCCGCTGACCGATACATAGCTTTGGACCTTGATATCGGCGAAGGTTAAACAGACGTGCGGATGGCGGCTTAAATCCTGCACATGAGCAGTGCGCCGGTCGGCGAAAAACCAAATTAGATTTTCAGATTTGTGAATCAGCCCGGCCATCGGCCGACCAAGCAATTGTTCACCCTGGCGAGTGACGATCATGCAAATACCGATCTCGCCGATCAAGCGCCAGATCAGATCGGTGGGTGATTCGCCGCTCAAGGGTGAGGGATCAGGTGAGAAGAGGATCGGCGCGCGACGCGCGGCGATTGAAAAACAGGGCCTGGCTGATCACGGCCATAACAATTTCGGGACGAAAAGGCTTGGTAATCAGGAATGTCGGCTCTGGACGATCTCCGGTCAGCAGGCGTTCGGGATAGGCGGTGATGAAAATCACCGAGGCCGGGATTTCCGCCAGAATATCGTTGACGGCATCGAGGCCGGAACTGCCATCGGCCAGTTGAATATCAGCCAGGATCAGGCCGGGCGGATCATCGCGCATATGATCCAGTGCCTCTTTGCGAGTGCGTGCAATCCGGCTGACGCGATGTCCCAGATCGGCGACGAGGTGCTCGAGATCCATGGCAATGACAGGTTCATCCTCGATGATCAGCACATTGGTGCTCAATTGCGTCGCAATCTCGCGGCCCGCTTGCTCGATCAGGCCGGTTACCTCGTTCTCGCTCATCGATAGCATGATAGCGATGTGCGCGAGGCTGAAACCCTCCACCGAGCGGAGCAAAAAGGCGATGCGCGAGAGCGGTGTCAGCGAATCCAGATGATGATCGGCAGCATCGACCAAGCTCGATAGGGAGCGATCGGTGAACTGCCTGTTGACGGCCATGGAGAGCCAAATTTTCAGGAAATTCTTGAACAAGGTCAGTCTGATTTGGCGCTCTTCTTCGGCGCTGATGGGCTGCTGCCCGAGGGCTTCGAGCGTGGCGAGCACATAGGCGTCGCCGGCGGCCTGACTGCCGGAAATGGCACGCGCGAAACGGCGCAGATAGGGCAGATATGAGCCGACCTTTTCTGAAATCGTCATGAGTCCCCCTGATTGGCTGGTCGCAACCCGACTAACCCGGTTGGTAAATGGCCAGATCGGCAAATAGTTCCCATGAAGCAGGAACTTATTTTGTCGCCGCCCGTTACTCAGACAGGCTATCAATTTTTGAGCCATCGGTTGGATCGGCGATTGAGCCGTTGGTGGCAATTGGATATTGACCCGCGCCGGTCAGGCTTTAGCGATGTCTCATGAAGCTGTCGATCATGGCAGCTTTTCATCCTATAAGGCGGTGATGTTAAGGTGAACGATAATGACGACCACAGGATCTGACTCAGGCGATTCCCGCGCGCCACCGATTGGTCCGAATCGTAAGCGGGCGGCGAGGTCAATTGAAACCGATATTCAGGATTATATCGGCGAGCAATTGCGTGCGGTGTATGAGGCGATTTTGAATGAGCCGATCCCTGCGCGCTTTACCGCGTTACTCGAGCAGCTCGATCGCAAGTCGGATCCTGCGGTTGAGTGATATTGAAGACCCAAAATTATTGATGATGCGGGCGATTCCCAAATTGCGCGCCTTCGCCATGTCGTTATGCGGCAGGTCGGCGAGGGCTGATGATCTGGTGCAGGAAACATTGCTGAAAGCCTGGACGAATATCAGCACGTTCGAGCGGGGATCAAATATGATCGCCTGGCTGTTCACGATATTGCGTAATGAATATTATTCCGAATTTCGTCGGCAGGCGCGGGAAGTTGCTGATGTTGATGGTGTGCTGGCCGCGCAAATGGCGGTTCAACCCACCCAAGAGAGCCATATGCAATTCCAGGATTTCAGCGCTGCCTTCGCGTGCCTTGCCGATGATCATCGAGAGGCCCTGATTCTGGTCGGCGCATCTGGCTTGTCCTATGAGGAAGCCGCTGCGATTTGTGGCTGTGCGCTGGGCACAATGAAAAGCCGGGTCAATCGGGCGCGGTTGAGGTTGGCCGCATTGCTGACCGGTGGATCGGGCGGCGAGTCGGCGAGCCTCCTGGTCGGATCATCCTATCAAGCGGCTGATGTTTAGCGCCGTGATAATTGTTCAGCACACGGGATGGGGCGTATATCGGGAAGCGTATTGTGCCTAATACGGATTTGTTGCTGCGCGAGCTGAATCATCGTGTCAAGAATAATTTTCAGATCATTCTGAGCCTGATGAATCTGAAAAAGCGTATGCTGCCGCAGGAACGATGGAACGATCTGCGCTTCATTGAAGAGCATGTGCAAGCGCTGGCGGTGACCTATCGGCTGGCTTACGCCAGTGGCGACATATTTGAATGTTCGGCGGCTTCATTGCTGGTCGAACTAATCGGGGATTTGCGGCAGACCTCGAAACTCAAGACCGGGCAGGTGGTTTTTGAAACCATTGACATGGATGTGAAGATCGGTCTGGATCAGGCCATCACCATCGCTCTTTATATTGCGATCGTCCTCACACCATATTTCTATCAAGCGGAGATTGACGGCGGCACAGTTGTCGTCGCCGCATCAATCAGTGACGATGTAATGAGCTTACGGATCAGTGCGACCTCGCCGCCGAAGGAAGCCGCAGATGCATTGCGGGTGCATTTGCGGGATGCTTATTTCAAATTACTGAACGCCGAATATATGCCGGTATCAGGCAATGTCGATATGGCGGTGAGCTTCGGGCTCGATGCCGGCCGGGTGCAATATGGCACTGCGGCGGAACCTAAAAGATTATAAAACGGGCAGGCTGCGGGAGGGTGGGGGGATTTTGGCCTCCGGCAGACGCCGCTACGGGACAAATGGATATTTGATATAGATCAATGAGCCGACCCGCGGTCGGGCATAGTCTGGCACTTGGATGGCAGATTACCAGGCAAGGGGCTCAGCGATGGATGTGCATACCGTGATCAGGCCGGATATGAAGGCGTTTTTTGATGAGCCGACCAATACGGTCAGCTATGTCGTGCGCGACCCCCAATCGGCGCAATGTGCCGTGGTTGATTCCGTGCTCGGCTTCGATCCCGCCTCGGGCCGCACGTCCACAACATTTGCCGATGAGATCATTGCCTATATCCGCGCGGCGGGGTTGGAAGTCGGGTTGATATTGGAAACCCATGTCCATGCCGATCATTTGTCCGCGGCACCTTATATCCAGGAGAAATGCGGCGGCGCGATCGGTATTGGCGAGAATATTAAAATCGTCCAGGGCATTTTCGGCAAAGTGTTCAATGAAGGCACTGCATTCGAGCGCGACGGCAGCCAGTTTGACAGGTTGTTCAAGGACGGCGATCGGTTTCGCGTCGGCGGGCTGGAGGGTTATGTCATGCATACGCCGGGTCACACGCCGGCCTGCATGACCTGGGTGATCGGCGATGCTGCTTTCGTCGGCGACACATTATTCATGCCCGATTACGGCACCGCGCGCTGCGATTTTCCCGGCGGAGATGCGCGCACGTTATTCCGTTCCATCGCGCGGATTTTCGCGCTGCCCGACGATACGCGCTTATTCATGTGCCATGATTATCTGCCCGCCGGGCGCAGTTTCTATCAATGGGAATCCACGGTCGCAGCTGAGAAGGCGGCCAATATTCATGTTCATCAGGGGATCAGTGAAGATGATTTCGTGGCCATGCGCGAGGCGCGGGATAAAAAGCTGGATGTGCCGCGCCTGATCCTGCCGTCGATTCAGGTCAATATGCGCGCGGGAAACATGCCGCTGGCGGAGCCCAATGGCACCAGCTATCTGAAAATCCCGGTCAATTTCCTGTAGCAGCCAGCATGAGCCCCACCCTCGATAGGCGGTTGATCGCCGCCGGGCGGACGGCGCGTGCGGGTTTGTCGGCGGCCATCACGCTGGGTTTCGCGGGCGGGCTCGCCGTGATAGCTCAGGCTTGGCTGCTCGCTCATATCATCACCGGCCTGGTGTTCCATCATGTGGCCTGGGGTGCCGTGCGCACCGCATTTCTCGGTCTGTTGGCTTTGTTCGTGCTGCGCGCGGGGTTGAGTTTCGGCGCCGAACTGGCCGCGCATCGGGCCGCCGCATCGGTGAAGATATCGCTGCGCGAGACGCTGATGGCGCATCTACTCGCCCTCGGGCCCGTCTTTGCCGCGGGCGAACGCAGCGGCGACCTCGCCTCGACGGCCATAGACGGGATTGAGAGCCTGGAGCCATATTTAGCGCGATACCTGCCGCAAATGGCCTTGGTCGGGCTCGTGCCGGTGGCGATTTTGGTTGCTGTGCTGCCGTTTGATTGGGTCAGCTTTCTGGTGCTGTTGTTCAGCGGCCCGATTATTCCTGTATTCATGGTCTTTGTCGGGTATCGGGCCGAGGCGATCAATCAGCGTCAATGGCGGCAATTGCTGGTGATGAGCGCACACTTTCTCGATGCGGTGCAGGGATTGACGACGTTGAAATTATTCGGCCGGGCGCGCGCAGAAATTGCCCTGGTCGGACGGATTTCCGATGATTATCGCATCGCCACCATGGCTGGTTTGCGGGTGGCTTTTCTGACGTCGGCTGCGTTGGAGTTTTTCGCCTCGTTATCGATTGCAATTGTCGCTGTGCTGTTCGGCGCGCGGCTGTTGCATGGCAGTATCGATTTTTTCCCGGCATTTTTCGTGTTGCTTCTGGTGCCGGAATTCTTCATGCCGCTGCGCGGCCTGGCCACACAATATCACGCGCGGATGAGCGCACTGGCAGCGGCGGGGCGGATTTTTGACGTGCTGGATACCGCTCCTGCCGTAAAATGGGGGCAGCACACACCGCCGGCCGGGCCGCTTTCGATTGTCTGTGCGGGCCTGTCCGTGGAATATACCAAAGGCCAGCCGGTACTGCATGATTTTCACCATGTTTTTCCGGCCGGCTCGATGACCGCGATCGTCGGCCGGTCGGGTGCCGGAAAATCGACATTGGCAGCGGCGATTTTGGGGTTTGTCGCCCCCTCGGCGGGTGCGGTTCTCGTGGATTGCATGAAGCCTCTGACCTCGTTCGATCGGCAGGCCTGGTGGCGCGGTTTGGCTTATGTGCCGCAAGCGCCACGGGTATTTGCCGGCAGCCTAGCCGAGAATTTGCGCCTGGCCCGGCCTGAAGCGACCGAAGCGATGCTGCGTGCGGCCTTGACGCAAGCGCGCTTGGAGGAGGTGCTCGATCAATTGCCGGATGGCTTGCAGACCAGGGTCGGCGAGGGCGGGGCAGGGCTCTCGGGCGGGCAAATTCAGCGCCTGGCCCTGGCACGGGCATTTCTCAAGGATGCCAAATTACTCATTCTCGACGAAGCAACGGCGCATTTGGATGTCGAGACGGAGATGGAGATTGTCGAGGCGATTGCCGATTTGGCGCGCGGGCGCACCAGCATCGTCATCGCGCACAGGCTGGCGACAATCCGCCGTGCCGATATGATTCTGGTGCTGGTTGGCGGGCGGATTGTGGAAACCGGCTCGCATCAGGCGCTGCTGGCGCGCGGCGGACATTATTGCGCGTTATTGGGCGAGCAGGTGGCCGAATGCGCGATTTAATCCGCCTGCTGCGGCTCTATGCGCCTTACCGGCTTTGGATGGCCGGCGGCATCGGGCTCGGCTTATTGACCGTTCTGGCCAATTTTGGATTGCTTGCGCTCTCGGGCTGGTTTCTGACCAGCGCCGGCGTCGTCGGGCTTGCGGGATTCGCCGCTCAGAATGCGTTCAATTTCTTCAGCCCGGCCGCCGGCGTGCGGTTTTTTGCGACCGTGCGGGTCGCGGCGCGTTATGCGGGGCGGCTGGTCGATCACGAAGCGACATTCCGGCTGCTGGCGGGGCTGCGTGTTACGCTGTTCGCCCGGCTCGAACAATTGGCCCCGGGCTCGTTGGATTATGAGCGCGGCGGCGATCTGCTCGCCCGGTTGGTCGGCGATGTTGACCGGCTGGGTGATTTTTTCCTCCGCGTTGTCTCACCGTTTGCTGTTGCCGCCATCGGCGCTGTTGCGATGGCGCTGATATTCGCCGTTTTTGCGCCGTTGGCCGGTTGGGCGCTGCTGATCGGGCTCGGTGTCGCCGGGCTCGTGCTGCCTTTGGCAAGTTTGGCGTGGGGGCGGCGGGCGAGCATTGCGGCGGTCGAATCGCAAAATGCTCTGCGCGCGGATGTGGTGGACATGATGCAGGGCATGGCTGAGTTGCTCACTTACAATGCGGCACGCCCGATGCAGGCGCGGATCGATGCTCGGAGCAACGATTTGCGGGCCAGCCAGCGTCAGCTTGCCACTATTGCAGGGTTCGGCGCGGGGGGTGGGCAATTGATCGGCAATCTGACGATGGCCGCGATGTTGTTGATCGGCGCGCCTTTGCTTGCGGCGGGTCATTTATCGGGTCCAGATGTGACGCTGCTGGCTCTTGGCGCGATGGCGGCGTTCGAGGCGGTGGCACCTTTGCCGGCGGCTTTTCAATTGCTGGGCGGCATGCGCCAATCGGCGCGACGCGTGTTTGAAATGATCGATCGCCCGCCGCCCGTGATTGAGCCTGCGGTCAGCCCTCATCGCCCGGCGCGGCTTGATCTGGTTCTGAGGGATATCGGCGTGCGTTATCCGGGTGCGGGCGCGTGGGCGTTGGAGGCTGTTGATCTGACCATAGAGCCGGGCGCGCGCGTCACGATTCTGGGCCGCAGCGGTGCGGGCAAGACGTCGTTGGTGAATATGTTGCTGCGATTTATCGATTATCAGGCGGGCTCGGCGCAGATCGGTGGTGTTGAGTTGCGTGATATCCGCGGTGATGATGTGCGCTCACTGTTTACCGTGGTGGCGCAACGGACACAGATATTTACCGGCAGCTTGCGGGATAATTTGTTGATTGCCCGCGAAGATGCCGATGATGCGGCGTTGTGGCGCGCGCTCGACATGGCGCAACTGGCTGATTTCGTGCGCGGCGAGCCGGGTGGGTTGGATATGCCGGTGGGCGAAGCCGGTGCAACGTTATCGGGCGGGCAGGCGCGGCGGGTCGCACTGGCGCGGGCGGCTTTGCGCGATACGCCGTTTTTGATTCTGGATGAACCAACTGAGGGGCTGGACCCGATCACCGCAGCCGCGTTCGGCCATGCGCTGGCGAAAATGGCGCGCGGCCGTACCGTCATCACCATCACGCATCGGCTGGATGCGATTGGTGCCGATGATCATGTGGTGCTGCTGAAGCAGGGGCGGGTGGTGGAGCAAGGCCGCTTTGCCGATTGCCGCGCTGCCTGCGGCAACATAGCCCGCTTGGCGGGATTACAGGCCCAACTCGCGCGTCTTTGATCCATATCAATGCGTGCCACGGCGCATGCATTATCGATCGGTGGCGTTGTTGTAACGCACGGTGCGGTATGGTCCGCACCGGGCTTCACGTGGAATGTCACCGATGATCAACCCGACCGTGGTCGAACTGTCCAGAATGCAATTCGCGCTGACTGCGCTTTATCATTTCCTATTTGTGCCACTGACCCTCGGCATGACCTTTATTTTGGCGGCGATGGAGACGGTTTACGTCATCACCGGCAAGAAAATTTACAAGGACATGACGCAGTTCTGGGGTAAATTATTCGGCATCAATTTCGCAATTGGTGTGGCAACCGGATTAACTATGGAATTCGAGTTCGGCACCAACTGGTCGATGTATTCACATTTCGTGGGAGATGTGTTCGGCACACCGCTCGCCATCGAAGGGCTGATGGCATTTTTCATGGAATCGACCTTTGTCGGGTTGATGTTTTTTGGTTGGGACAGGTTGAGCAAGCCGGCGCATCTGGCGGTGACTTATCTGGTCGCGCTGGGCTCGAATTTATCGGCTTTATGGATCCTGATCGCCAATGGTTTCATGCAGGATCCGGCGGGCGCCAAATTCGATCCGAACACGATGCGCATGCAGTTTTCGAGTTTTAGCGATCTGGTGTTTAGCCCAGATGCGCAGGCGAAATTCGTCCATACCTCGATTGCCGGTTATGTCACCGGAGCGATGTTCGTAATGGGCATCAGCGCCTTCTATCTGTTGCGCAAGCAGCATATTGAATTGGCGTCACGGTCGTTCCGGCTGGCTGCCTTGTTTGGTATTATTTCAACCCTTGCGGTGGTGACGTTGGGCGATGCGCTGGGGCGGATGGATTATCTGGTGCAGCCGACCAAGCTGGCCGCCATGGAAGGGCTTTGGCACACCACGAGCGGTGCGGCCGAGCCTTGGAAATTGATCGCTCTGCCGGACGACAAGGCGCAGAAAGATATATTCTCGATCGGCATTCCCTATGTGCTGACACCTCTCGTGGCGCATGATTTCAGTAGCAAAATTCCAGGCATTTTCGCGCTTGAACGGCAGGCCGAGTTGAAGGCGGTGAAGGGGATTAAGGCGATCATCGCGCTGCAATCCTATGGTGCCACTCACGACCCCGCGGCCCTGGCCGCGTTCCATCAATATGAAGGCGATATGGGCTATGGGTTCCTGGCACAGCGTTATGCGCCGGATCAGGATTTGACCAAGATAACACCGGCCTTACTGCCTGGTATTTTGCAGCAGACTGCCCGTGCGAGCATTCCGAATGTGTTTGTGGAATTCTGGTCATTCAGAATTATGGTGGCGCTCGGACTGGGCTTCCTTGTGGTGTTTGCCTTCGGCTCCTATTACAGTCTGCGCAACCAGTTGGAGAAACATCCGATGGTTCTGCGTGCGGCCATGTGGGCAATCCCGCTGCCGATCCTGGCATGTGAATTTGGCTGGATTACAGCGGAAAATGGCCGGCAGCCCTGGACGGTTTATGGCTGGCTGCCGACGTTCCAATCCGCATCCTCGCATGATGTCGGTTATATGATCTTCTCGCTGGTCGGATTTGCGCTGCTCTATAGCTCGTTCATCGCGTTGGAGCTGTATTTGATGTTCAAATTCGCAAGGCTCGGGCCGGGTGCGCACGTGACACCGGTCAAGGCGATCGAGGTCGCACCGCGGCCGACATTCGGCCAGCCTGGCTATGCCGATAAATCCTGGCAATAAGGACTTCTTATCATGGAACTTTATATTGCGCTCAAAGTGATCTGGGCGGTGCTCCTGGGGGTTCTCCTCTGCGGGCTGGCGGTGATGGTCGGCATGGATATGGGTGTCGGCACGTTGCTGCGCTTTGTCGGCAAGAATGACGGTGAGCGGCGCACGGCTCTGGCGATTATCGGGCCGCATTGGGATGGTAATCAGGTTTGGTTTATTCTCGCCGGCGGCGCGATTTTTGCGGCTTTCCCAACCTTGTATGCCACGTCGTTCTCGACTTTCTATGTCGTGATGATCTTGCTGCTGTTCAGCATGATCCTGCGGCCGGTCGCGTTCGAATATCGCTCGAAGGTCGCGATCGATACATGGCGCGATATGTGGGATTGGGCGTTCCTGGTCTCCGGCGCTCTGCCGATGATTATTTACGGCGCGGCGTTCGGCAATGTGCTGCAGGGTGTTGGGTTTCACTTCAGCTGGGATGGGCAATATTTCCAAGATGAGAGTTTCATCTGGTATCTGGCTAATCCCTTTGCCGTGATGTGCGGCATGCTGGCGCTGGCTTTGGCGGTGTATCAGGGCGGTGCCATGCTGATGATCCGCGGTGTCGATCCGATTGCCAGCCGGGCGCGCTTATTCGCCATTGGCGGCGGCCTGACCGGGGCTGCATTATTTGCCGCCGGCGGCGTATGGATTCAGTTCATCAAAGGCTTCGCTTTTACCGGGGCGGTTGATCCTGCGATGGCCGCGACACCTTTGGGTGGGCCAGCGGTGGTGATGCGCAGCGGCGCTTGGATGGATAATTACCATACCTATCCGATCCTATGGGTGTTGCCGGCGCTGGGTATTCTGGGCATGCTGGGCGGCACGCTGGCGCTTACGATGCGTCGGCCGGTCATTGGCTGGTGGCTTGGAGCGATCGCGTGGATCGGTGTTATATTCACCGCCGGCAGCTCAATGTTTCCCTTCCTGATGCCATCGACCAGCAACCCGGCACAGAGTCTGACTGTCTGGAATGCCTCAGGCAGCGCCTATAATCTGGGTTGGATGCTGGCATTTGCCGTGGTGTTTGTACCGATTATTCTCGCCTATACCTCTTGGGCATTCCGGGTGATGCGCGGCAAGGTTTATACGGCGGATGTCGTCGCCGATGATCATTCATATTGAGGAGGTTTGATCGATGAAAGACGTGATCAAAATCGGTGCATTGGCTGTGGTGCTGGTGGTGGCTTTGGTGCTTGCGGTCATCGCGGGTGATGACGGCCCTTGGTATTTTGCTTGGCTGGTCGGCACGATGATGATTGTGCTGATCGCGGTCAGCGGTGCGGTACTGTTTGAAACCCAGGAAGCGGCGCGCATCGCGCGGCGCGATTCATAAGGAGGCTACAGCATGCTCGGTGGACTCGAAGGGGTTATTTTGTTTATCCCTGTTGTGTATTTGGGGCTTTATCTGGTGGCGTATTTTTTTACCCGCAAGAAATTCCCGTGATGCTGCAATAGGCTGGTAAATTGACAGGATATGGCCGCATGGCTACGATTTTTCATCCGTTAAGGGGTGGGGAGCGCCATGCGCATTCTTGTAGTCGGTGCTGGTTCGACAGGTGGTTATTTCGGCGGGAGGCTGGCCCAAGCGGGGCGTGATGTGACATTTCTGGTGCGCCCTGCGCGCGCCATCGCCTTGGCTGAGCGCGGGTTGGTGGTGCGCAGCCCGCATGGTGATTTTACGCTGGCACCGCAATTGGTTTTGGCCGGTGATATCAAAGCGCCGTTTGA
>NCAP01000029.1 GCA_002255495.1 Rhodospirillales bacterium 20-60-12
CTCATGACTTATTCCCGCCTGGCTTTTTCATCGCCAGGTAAATTGGTCATGGCTTCCCAGGGCGAGAGGAAATCAAAATTGCGAAATTCCTGCGTCAATTCCACCTTATCATACACAACCGATTTGCGGTCCTCATCGTAATGCACTTCGACATAGCCGGTGAGCGGGAAATCCTTGCGCAAAGGATGGCCTTCGAATCCATAGTCCGTCACGATACGCCGATGATCAGCAAGGCCTGAGAAGGTGACGCCGAACAAATCCCAAATCTCGCGCTCCCACCACACGGCGTTGCGCCAGATGCCGCTGACGGAGGCGATACTGCTTGTCTCATCAGCCTGGATGATCACGCGCAGCCGGGCATTGCGAGTGACGGAGAGCAATTGATAGACGATGTCGAAACGCGCCGCACGTTGCGGGAAATCAACCCCGCACACATCCATCATCTGTTGGAATTCAAAGCGCGGATCATCTCGCAGAATATTCATCAGGCTGACAATGTGCGTCGCCTCGGCGTGAATGACGGTCTCGCCGATTTGCACACTGACGTCGGTGACACCGGGCAAGGCGGCCAATGTTGCAATATCGTCCTGGGTTATTTCAATCACGCAGAATGGTCCCCGTGCGGCGGATTTTCTTTTGCAGTTGCAGGATACCATAGACCAAAGCCTCGGCCGTCGGCGGGCAGCCCGGCACATAGATATCTACCGGCACGATACGGTCGCAGCCGCGCACGACGGAATAGGAATAATGGTAATAGCCCCCGCCATTGGCACAACTGCCCATCGAAATGACCCAGCGGGGTTCGGGCATCTGATCGTACACACGGCGCAAGGCAGGAGCCATTTTATTCGTTAACGTGCCGGCAACAATCATGACATCGCTCTGTCGGGGGCTGGCGCGTGGGATAATGCCAAACCTGTCCAGATCCCAACGCGGCATGTAAGCGTGGATCATTTCCACCGCACAGCAGGCGAGCCCGAACGTCATGGGCCACAGACTGCCCGTGCGCGCCCAATTCACCAGATTATCCAAATTGCCGACAATGAAGCCCTTGCCCGCGATCTCGCTGGTGATGCCTTTTACCACGGCATCCTGGGCTGGTCCGGGAGCAAGAGCCTCCCGGTTCCAGGCCTCGACCGTCATATCCGTGCTGCTCATCACTCCACCCCCTACGCTTATGCTCAAGGCAATATTCAAAACCGGCTAACGCAGACCTAATCCCAGTCCAGCGCGCCCTTCCGCCATTCATAGATGAAGCCGACCGTCAGCACTGCAAGGAAACCCATCATGGAGAAAAATCCGAGCAGGCCTATTTTGGCTAGGCTGATCGCCCAGGGGAACAGGAACGCGATCTCGACATCGAAAATGATGAATAAAATGGCGACCAGATAATAGCGGACATCAAAGCGGCGCCTTGCGTCGTCGAACGGCTCAAAACCGCACTCATAAGCCGATAATTTCTCAGCATATGGCTTTTGCTTGGCCGCCAAAAATGACCCGCCAATGAATGCCACCCCAATAAGGCCGGCGATTGCCATGAAGACCAAGATGGGAAAATAATGTGGCAGGATCGGTTGCATTTATAGCCTCCAAGCCCCCCTTTGAATTTACATCGTTGGCTAGGCTCTACCACCTGATGATGACCAACCCAGCGCGCCTGATGTCGCACTGCAATGTGGTTGGGTCAAGAGCGGAACCCGGCAAAGGCAAACCTATCCAAAGATGGTTTCAGATACAATAAAATTGATGAATGGCGCGAGTGACGGGGCTCGAACCCGCGACCTCCGGCGTGACAGGCCGGCGCTCTAACCAACTGAGCTACACCCGCAATCCAGTGTGGCTGCGGTGTAACCGCCTGCCCCCGCAGCGTCAACCCTGTGACAGCTGTGGCGGCTGTGAAAAATGCGGTCGCCGATGATGCTTACGAAAAATGAAAATGAGCAGCGCTGTGATCGCGCTATGGTGGGCGGTGACGGGTTCGAACCGCCGGCCCTCTCGGTGTAAACGAGACGCTCTACCGCTGAGCTAACCGCCCTGTTGAGGCTCGATTAGAGCCTTGGCCCAGAAAAAGCAAAGGGCCGCGCACGAGGCGCGACCCTTTGGTATGCTCATGCGCTAAAGTCAGATTAGTTGACGGAGTCTTTGAGGGACTTGCCGGGCTTGAAGCGCACGGTGGTCGATGCCGGAATCTGAATTTCTTCGCCAGTGCGCGGGTTGCGGCCGGTCGTGGCCTCACGCTTCGCTGTGGCAAAGGTGCCAAACCCGACGAGCCGCAGCTCGCCATGAGATTTCAGCGCCTTTTCGATGTTGCTCAGCACTGAATCGACGACTTCAGCCGCTTTGGCCTTCGACAAATCGGTATCTTCGGCAATCGCTGCCACTAAATCCATTTTATTCACCGGGCTAGCCTCCCTATTCTACGAGAGCCGCAAGATGCGGCTCTATGTGATGCATAAATCTATCGTCCAAACGCAAGTAAGGCACGACCAGCGAAATACTGGCCTTGCCATCGAAAACGCACACTACCGGTGCCGGTTTCCACTCGTCAACGAAGCAAGAGCGGAAACCGGCAGATAATAACGTTTAGTGTGGCAAAGATGCGGCGACCGGAGTACCGACCGGCGGGGTAATGTCAGCCGGTTCTTCCCAGGTAATCGCCTCGGGAACGCGCACGAGCGCCTGCCTGATCACGTCATCCGCATGGGCAACAGGTATAATTTTAAGATTTTTCTTAACGTTATCAGGTATTTCCGCCAAATCCTTCTCATTATCCTTCGGAATGAAGACGGTTGTGATGCCCGCGCGCAGAGCGGCAAGCAATTTCTCCTTCAACCCGCCGATCGGCAAAACCCGGCCACGCAAGGTTATTTCACCGGTCATGGCGACGTCCCGCCGGATTGGAATACCCGTCATGATCGAGACCAGGCTGGTTGCCATGGCCACGCCGGCCGAAGGCCCGTCCTTCGGGGTTGCCCCCTCGGGGACATGGACATGGATATCGCGCTTTTCAAACAAAGTCGGCTTGATGCCGAACGTGATCGAGCGCGAACGCACGTAGGACAAGGCTGCCGAGACGCTCTCCTGCATCACATCGCCCAGTTTACCTGTGTGCTTGATATTGCCCTTGCCTGGCAGCAGCACCGATTCGATGGTCAGAATCTCACCACCGACCTCGGTCCAGGCGAGACCGGTGACGACACCAACCATGTCCTCGGATTCCGCTTCGCCATAGCGAAACCGCGGAACGCCCGCGAATTTCTCAAGATTCTTAAGGTTGATCGTGACTTTCTTGGTTTTGCCGATGACGATTTCCTTGACCGATTTACGGGCCAGATTGGCCAGTTCACGCTCCAGGTTACGCACGCCGGCCTCCCGCGTGTAGGTGCGGATCAGTTCGCGCAATGCCTCGTCAGACAAGGACCATTCCTCGCGCTTCAGCCCATGAGCCTCAGCCTGTTTGGCGATCAGATGGCGCTTGGCGATCTCGACCTTTTCGTCCTCGGTGTAGCCGGGGATGCGAATAATCTCCATCCGGTCGAGCAAAGGCTGGGGCATATTCAGCGAGTTCGCCGTGGTGACGAACATGACGTCCGACAGATCATAATCCACTTCCAGATAATGATCGGCGAAAGTTGCATTCTGCTCGGGATCGAGTACTTCGAGCAGCGCCGATGACGGATCACCGCGCCAATCGGCCCCGAGCTTGTCGATTTCATCGAGCAAAAACAACGGGTTACTGGTCTTTGCCTTTTTCATACCCTGGACGATTTTACCCGGCATCGAGCCGATATAAGTACGCCGATGGCCGCGGATTTCAGCCTCGTCGCGCACGCCGCCGAGCGACATGCGAACAAAATTTCGTCCTGTCGCCTTGGCGATCGATTTACCAAGGGATGTCTTGCCAACGCCGGGCGGGCCTACGAGGCAGAGGATTGAGCCGCGCAATTTCGGGCTGCGCGACTGCACGGCCAGATATTCGACGATACGCTCTTTGATCTTCTCCAGACCATAATGATCGGCATTGAGGATTCTCTCGGCCTCGATTACATCACTTTTGATTTTGCTACGCTTTTTCCAGGGAATTCCCAACATCCAGTCGAGATAATTGCGCACGACGGTCGCTTCGGCGCTCATCGGGCTCATGGCGCGCAATTTCTTCAATTCGGCCAACGCTTTTTCGCGCGCCTCCTTGGTCAATTTTGTCGCCTTTATTTTCTCCTCAAGCTCGGCGGCTTCATCCTTGCCGTCCTCGCCCTCGCCAAGCTCCTTCTGAATGGCTTTCATCTGCTCGTTGAGATAATATTCCCGCTGGGTTTTCTCCATTTGCCGTTTGACGCGGCTACGGATGCGCTTCTCAACCTGCAAAACGCCGATCTCAGCTTCCATGAAGCCGAATACACGTTCTAAACGATCAGCCACTGAGATGGTTTCGAGCAATTCCTGCTTGTCGGAGATTTTAAGCCCGAGATGGCTGGCAACGGTATCGGCCAGTTTCGAGGGCTCATCGATCTGGTTGATCGAGACCAGAACTTCCGGCGCGATTTTCTTGTTCAGCTTCACATATTGCTCGAATTGCGAAACCACCGAACGGCTGAGTGCTTCAAGTTCCTTGCCGGGGATGATTTCATCATCGAGGCCTTCAGTGAACACTTCGAAATGCGTGTCAACTTCCTTGAACGCCGTCACACGCGCCCGCTTCACACCCTCGACCAGCACTTTCACGGTGCCATCGGGCAGTTTGAGCAGCTGTAGGATCGTAGAGATGGTGCCCACCTGATAAATATCATCAGCGGCGGGATCATCTTGACCTGCATTGCGCTGGGCGACGAGCATGATCTGCTTATCGTCCTTCATCACGCTTTCCAAAGCACGGACGGATTTCTCGCGACCGACGAACAGCGGCACGATCATGTGCGGGAAAACGACGATATCGCGCAATGGCAATACGGCCAGGGATTCGCCGGCATGGGCGACGATGGCGGGGGGAATTTTGGGTGGTGTAGTGTCGCGTGGTTTATCAGAATCGGACATTTGAAAACCTTTCCGAAGTTTCAGGCCCGCCCGCTCGCGGCACGGAACCTGGTGCCGGGTGTCCCGGCCACAATCAGGATATGGGCAGTCCGGGGTGGAACAACAATCCACCCCTCATCACAGTGGCTCGACGCAAAGGGGGCCTGACGGGTCAGGAACCTGCCTCCGCCCGCTCCTTGGAGTGCAGAAAGAGCGGCGATCCGCGCCCTTCGGCGACTTCGCCGTTGACGATCACTTCTTCGACCGAATCCAGGCCTGGCAGATCGAACATGGTGCTTAGCAAAATTTGCTCCATGATCGAGCGCAGCCCGCGGGCCCCGGTTTTGCGCAGGATGGCTCGGTTGGCAACGACGTTGAGCGCGTCGTCAGTGAAGGATAATTTGACACCCTCCATTTCGAACAGCCGACCATATTGCTTAACCAGGGCGTTTTTCGGTTTGGTAAGAATTTCGATCAGCGCTTTCTCATCGAGATCCTCCAGAGTGGCCACCACCGGCAGTCGGCCGATGAATTCCGGGATCAGGCCAAATTTCAGCAAATCCTCGGGCTCCACGCCCCGCAGAATCGCACCCGTCCGCCGCTCATCTTCGCTGCGCACTTCGGCGCCATAGCCGATGCCCGACCCCTTGCCGCGCTGGCCGATGATTTTCTCGAGACCCGAGAAAGCGCCGCCGCAAATGAACAGAATATTGGTG
The DNA here is from genome assembly GCA_002255495.1 of Rhodospirillales bacterium 20-60-12. GTDB lineage: Bacteria > Pseudomonadota > Alphaproteobacteria > Acetobacterales > Acetobacteraceae > 20-60-12. The sequence continues at coordinate 5,727 of NCAP01000029.1, forward strand.
GTGTCCACTTGCAGGAATTCCTGCTGCGGATGCTTGCGCCCGCCTTGGGGCGGAACGGACGCCACTGTGCCTTCCATTATTTTCAGCAATGCCTGCTGAACGCCTTCACCGCTGACATCACGCGTAATCGAAGGATTATCAGATTTGCGGCTGATTTTATCGACCTCGTCGATGTAGACGATGCCGCGTTGTGCCCGCTCGACATTGTAATCCGCGGCCTGGAGCAGTTTGAGAATGATATTTTCAACGTCCTCACCGACATAGCCCGCTTCGGTCAATGTCGTGGCGTCGGCCATCGTGAAGGGCACATCGAGAATGCGCGCGAGCGTTTGCGCCAGCAGGGTTTTACCTGAACCGGTCGGCCCGAGCAGTAGAATATTCGATTTCGCGATCTCGATATCATTGTTTTTCTGGGCGTGTGCAAGGCGCTTGTAATGGTTATGCACGGCCACGCTGAGGACTTTTTTCGCATGGCTCTGCCCGATCACATAATCGTCCAGCACTTTGCAAATTTCACGCGGGGTCGGCACGCCGTCGCGCGACTTCACCAGATGGGTTTTGTGTTCTTCGCGAATAATATCCATGCAGAGCTCAACGCATTCATCACAGATGAATACCGTAGGCCCGGCAATCAGCTTCCTGACTTCGTGCTGCGATTTGCCGCAGAAGGAGCAGTACAAGGTATTCTTGGAATCGCCCGATTTACTGCTCATGATCCTGTTCTCATATCCGCTTTAAAAACGCGCCGGAAACGGCCCGCATATGCCACCAAACCAGAAGCCTAATCCTGCCTTCGCCCGGGCACAAGCACGGACGAAGGCAGGATAGGAACAAAAGGTGAATAGCCTATTGAACTCACCTATTTCGCAGGAGCCGGCGAGTCGGATTTCGGCTCGCTCGGCTTGGAATCGGCCAATTTGCTGTCGATCGCGACGCGATTGGCGACAACTTCGTCAACAATACCAAATTCCCTGGCTTCCTCGGCCGACATAAACGAATCGCGTTCCAGTTTGCGCTCGATGACATCGAGCTTCTGGCCGGTGTGATCCACATAGATTTGGTTCAGACGCTCGCGCAGTTTGAGAATTTCGCGCGCCTGGATCTCGATGTCGGTCGCCTGACCCTGGGCGCCGCCGGATGGCTGATGCACCATGACCCGCGCGTTTGGCAGGGCAAAGCGCTTGCCCTTCTGGCCGGCACAGAGCAACAGACTGCCCATCGAGGCAGCCTGGCCGATGCACACCGTGCTGACCGGGCTGCGGATATATTGCATGGTGTCGTAAATCGCGAGGCCAGATGATACAACGCCGCCTGGGCTGTTGATATAAAAGGAAATATCCTTGTTCGGATTTTCGCTCTCCAGGAACAGAAGCTGGGCACAGATCAAAGCGCCAACCTGATCATAGACTTGGCCTGTTAGGAAAATAATCCGCTCTTTCAGCAGACGCGAATAAATGTCGTAAGAACGCTCGCCGCGTGCGGTCTGCTCAACAACCATGGGCACCAGGTTATTGGCGTAAATTTCGACCGGGTCCCGATCATACATATGAATTTCCTCTCTCTACCCAGAAGCCACATGGCCCCGGGCACCCAAGGCATCCGTACCAAACGAAACTCCGCCCCCAAAGGCCAAAGACTCCGCCCGCACTGCCCAGCCCTAAATCTAGTCAAACCAGACGGAACGTCCAGTGCCGATCTGCAATTGGCTCATTCTGATCTGCAGCCGGCATGTCAACTACCGTGGCTGAACAGGTCCGGCTCGTCATATCCCAGCAGGTCCAGCGCCCCGCGGGTCGGCAGGAACGCATAGGCGGCCTGAGCCAAGGCCAGCCGATTTTCGCGCACCAGCAACGCTTCGAGCTTGGCCCAGAGCGCGTGCAGATGCAGCACGTCCGAAGCGGCATAAGCCAATTGCTCGGCAGACAGCTCGGCAGCGCCCCAATCGGATGTCTGCTGCTGCTTGGAGATATCGACCCCAAGCAGGTCGCGGCAGAGATCCTTGAGCCCGTGGCGGTCAGTATAGGTGCGGACCAGCTTAGAGGCGATCTTGGTGCAAATGACCGGTGCCACCGTAACACCGAGCGCATTTTGCAATGCGGCGACATCGAAGCGGGCGAAATGGAATAATTTGGTCACCGCGGGATCAGCCAATAAGCGGCTTAAATGGGGACTGCCGCCAGGTGCTCCGCCGCGCGCGGGCGGGATGATCTGAACCAGATGCGCCGTGCCGCCACCCGCCGAGAGCTGGACCAGGCAAAGCCGGTCCCGATGCGGATTGAGGCCCATGGTTTCCGTGTCGATTGCAACCATCGGGCCGAAATCGAGACCGATAGGCAGATCATCGCGATGCAGGTGGATCGTCGCGCCGCCGGCAAAACTTGTTGTGCTCATATCAAACCCTCGAATGGTGCCCAGGAGAAGACTCGAACTTCCACGACCTTACGGCCACAGGTACCTGAAACCTGCGCGTCTACCAATTCCGCCACCAGGGCAATTCGGGGTGTCTAAGCAGAGGGCGGCGTTTAGCCGTGCCAGCGCGCGGCGTCAACTCGCTTCCCACTCTTGCAGCAACGCCGTAAAGGCTCATCTCGCAATCAAAGGGGCACTCGATGACACAAAGAATCGCGACGGTGTTTGGTGGGTCCGGTTTCATCGGCCGTTACGTTGTCAAACGGTTGGCGGCCCAGGGTTATCTGGTGCGGGTTGCGGTGCGTGACCCGGTGGCGGCAGGGTTTTTGAAGCCAATGGGCGATGTCGGGCAGATCGTGCCGCTCGCAGCACCAGTGAGCCAGCCCGCGATGATCGCCCGCGCCGTCGAGCGGACCGATGCCGTGATCAATCTGGTCGGCATTCTGGCCGAGGCGAAAAAAGGCGATTTCCAGCGCATTCAGGCCGAGGGTTCGGCCCATATCGCCCGCGCCGCCGCCGCCGCCGGGGTCGCAAAATTCGTGCAATTATCCGCAATCGGCGCGGACCCTGCGAGCCCCAGCGCGTATGGCCGGACCAAGGCCGAAGCGGAGAGCGCCGTGCGCGCCGCCCTGCCCCAGGCCAGTATTCTGCGGCCGAGTATCGTGTTCGGCCGGGAAGATCAGTTTTTCAACCGTTTTGCCGCCATGGCCGCTTTGTCACCGGCTTTGCCGGTGATCGAGGGTGCGACATTGTTCCAGCCGGTGTATGTCGGGGATGTGGCGGACGCGGTGATGGCCGCCCTCACCCGCTCCGATGCCCAGGGCCGGACATACGAACTGGGTGGCCCCGATATTCGCAGTTTCCGGGATCTGCTGGTTTATATTCTTGAGCAGGTTCAACGGCGTCGGATGCTGGTGCGCGTGCCGCGCGCGGTAGCAAGCATCCAGGCCGCCATTTTGCAAAATCTGCCGGGTAAGTTGCTGACAAAAGATCAGTTGCTTTTGCTGCAGCGCGACAATATCGTTTCGCCAGACGCGCTGTCTCTTCTGAGCCTCGGCCTGACACCGACACCCATCGATCTGATCGTGCCCGCTTACCTGGTCCGTTACCGGCCCGGGGGCGGCCGGGAAGAGATCTGAATCAGATAATCATCAAAACGGACCTAATTTAACCTGGATCGCATGCGATTTAGTCATGACAGCCCTTTAACTGACTATTTAACAGCACCTGTACTGTCATACAATCAAAAAATGTCTGGCAAACCACCCGAACCCGGATTATTAGAACAAAATCAGAGGTTTTGAGGGAATGGTGTGGCGCTATGGTCGAACGCATGCTGAAATTTACCAACCTGCCGCAAAAGACACCGGAAAAGCGCGCGGTCAGCCTGCGGCGTGAGGATTTTGCCGAGATTTATAAGGAATTCGACACCAGGGGTGCGACAGATCAGGCCTCGCGCTGCAGCCAATGCGGCATTCCGTTCTGCTCGGTGCATTGCCCGCTGCAAAACAACATCCCCGACTGGCTGAAACTGACGGCCGAAGGCCGGCTTGAGGAAGCCTATGAAATTTCCGCAGCGACCAATACTTTCCCAGAGATCTGCGGCCGCATCTGCCCGCAGGACCGGTTATGCGAAGGCAATTGCGTCATTGAGAAGGGTTTCTCCTCGGTCACGATCGGCGCGGTTGAGCGCTATATCACTGACACGGCCTTCGAGAATGGCTGGGTCAAGCCGATCCGCCCGTCACGCGAGCGGGCGGAGTCGGTTTGCATCATCGGCGCCGGCCCGGGCGGCTTGGCCGCCGCCGAGGCTTTACGCCAGCGTGGCTATCAGGTGCATGTGTATGATCGGCATGACCGTGTCGGCGGCTTGATGATTTACGGCATTCCCGGCTTTAAGCTGGAAAAGGAAATCGTGCTCCGCCGCACGGAATGGCTGATCGATGGCGGGGTGACGTTCCATTTGAATAACGCCGTCGGCGAGACCGAGAGCTTCGCCGCCCTGCGCGCCCGGCACGATGCCGTGCTGATCGCGACAGGGGTTTATAAAGCCCGTGAAATTGGCGGCCCCGGTGTGGGCCTGCCGGGCATTGTGCCGGCTTTGGATTATTTGATTGCCTCGAACCGCAAAGGGCTTGGCGACAATGTGCCGGCTTTCGACGATGGCTCGTTGAATGCGGCCGGAAAGAAAGTTGTGGTTATCGGCGGCGGCGATACGGCGATGGATTGCGTGCGCACCGCGGTGCGTCAGGGTGCAGCCTCGGTCACCTGTCTGTATCGGCGCGACCGGGCCAATATGCCGGGCAGTCTGCGCGAAGTGGCCAACGCCGAGGACGAGGGTGTGGTGTTCACCTGGCTGTCCGCACCTGAAGCCTTTCTCGGCGATGATCACGTAAGGGCAGTGCGCGCGGTGCGGATGCATCTGGGATTGCAGGACGCCTCGGGCCGGCAATCTGTTGAGCCTATTGCCGGCAGTTCGTTCAATATCGAGGCGGATCTGGTGATCAAGGCGCTTGGTTTTGATCCTGAAGATATGCCCCACGCTTTCGGCGAGCCCGCCTTGAAAGTCTCGAAATGGGGAACCATTACGGTTGACCATCGGCATTTCATGACCAGCCTGCCCGGCGTGTTCGCCGCCGGCGACATCGTACGCGGGGCCAGCCTCGTGGTCTGGGCAATCCGCGACGGGCGGGATGCCGCAGCGTCGATCCATCAACATATCCAGCAGCGCGCAAGCGTCGCACAGGCCGCGGAGTAAGCGTCATGAACCATGAAACAGCACCCGAATTTCTAGTCGCCTGGGAAAAGAATGCGGCGATTCTGCATGAAACCTATAATCCGGGCCAGGAGCATGATAATTGCGGCGTCGGCATGGTGGCATCGCTCGACGGCAAAAAACGCCGCGACGTGGTGCAAGCCGGCATCGATGCGTTGCGTGCGGTCTGGCATCGGGGTGCGGTGGATGCCGATGGCAAAACCGGAGACGGTGCCGGCATTCACATCGAAATTCCGCAGGATTTCTTCGCCGAAGCCATCGAGCGCGGCGGCGATCGGCTGAACCCCGGCCCGATTGCAGTGGGGCAGGTTTTTCTGCCCAAGACCGATCTGGGGGCACAGGAACGTTGCCGGCAGATTGTGGAGACCGAGATCCTGAAATTCGGCTACCGGATTTATGGCTGGCGGCAAGTGCCGATCAATGTTGCCTGCATCGGCGAGAAAGCCAACGCCACACGCCCCGAGATCGAGCAGATCATGCTGTGGAACGCCCGCGGGCTGAGCGAGGATGAGTTCGAGCGCGACCTCTATGTCATTCGCCGGCGTATCGAGAAGGCCGCTCTGCACGCGCAAATCCCCGAATTATATTTCTGCTCGCTATCCTGCCGCTCGATTATCTATAAGGGTATGTTCCTCGCCGCGAGCCTGACGGATTTCTATCCTGATTTGCTCGATCCACGATTCGTCTCGCGATTTGCGATTTATCATCAGCGCTACTCGACCAATACATTTCCGACATGGCGGCTGGCCCAGCCCTTCCGGATGCTCGCGCATAATGGCGAGATCAATACGGTGGCGGGGAATATCAATTGGATGAAGAGCCATGAGACGCGCCTCGCCTCGGAGGCCCTCAATGAATATCTCGATGACGTCAAACCGGTGATCCAGAAAGGTGGTTCTGATACCGCAACGCTCGACAACGTCTTTGAATTGCTGGTGCGCGCCGGGCGTGATGCACCAATGGCCAAGGCGCTGATGATCCCGCCATCGATCAATAATGATGCAACGATGCCGCAGGCGCACAAGGATCTGTTCCTGTTTTGCAATGTCGTGATGGAGCCTTGGGATGGCCCCGCCGCCATTGCTGCAACCGATGGGAAATTTGTCATCGCCGGGCTTGATCGCAACGGACTGCGCCCGCTGCGCTATGCGATTACCAACCATAAATTGCTGATCGTCGGCTCGGAAGCCGGCATGGTGAAATTCGAAGAACAGGATATTATCGAAAAAGGCCGTGTGGGGCCTGGCCAGACGATCGCGGTCGATCTGGCGGCAGCGCGCTTTTACCACGATTCCGAGTTAAAGGACGTATTGGCAGCGCGGCAGGATTTCGGCGCCTGGACCAAGCGTATAACCGTGCTCGATAAAATCGTTAAAACCGATGCGCCCGAGCCGGTCAAATTCGCCCCTGAGGAACTGCGCCGCCGGCAACTTGCGGTCGGATTCACGCTGGAAGAACTTGAACTGATCCTGCACCCGATGGTCGAGGAAGCGGGCGAAGCCATCGGCTCGATGGGCGATGACACACCCATTGCGGTTCTCTCCGAACGCTATCGGGGGCTGCATCATTTCTTCCGCCAGAGCTTCTCGCAAGTGACCAATCCGGCGATCGATTCGCTGCGTGAGACGCGGGTCATGTCGCTGAAAACCAGGCTCGGCAATTTGGGCAACGTGCTCGATGAGGATTCCAGCCAATGCGAATTATTGCAGCTTGAAAGCCCGGTTCTCTCGACCGCCGAGTTTGACGCCATGCGCGCCCAGATGGGTGCGGCGGCCTGTGAAATCGACTGCACTTTTCTTGTCGCCGATGGTGAAAGCGGTCTGCGTTCAGCACTCGATCGGATCCGCCGTGAGGCGGAGGAAGGCGTGCGTGCGGGCTGCACCCATGTTATTTTAACCGATGAGGCGAATAACGCGCTGAACGCGCCGATCCCGATGATCCTGGCAACCGCTGCGGTGCATACCCATCTGGTGCGCTCCTCGCTGCGCACATTCACCAGTTTGAATGTCCGTGCGGGCGAATGCGTGGATGTGCATTATTTCGCGGTGTTGATCGGCGTCGGTGCGACCACGGTGAACGCCTATCTGGCACAAGATTCGATAGCCGACCGACACCGGCGCGGCCTATTCGGCAAGTTGACACTCAAGGAGGCGGTCGGCCGGTATAAGAAGGCAGTCGATAAAGGCCTGTTGAAAGTGATGTCGAAACTCGGCATCTCGATGGTGTCCTCTTATCGTGGTGGCTATAATTTTGAGGCGATCGGTTTGTCGCGCGCATTGGTCGGTGAATTTTTCCCCGGCATGCCATCGCGGATTTCAGGCATCGGCCTGCCCGGCCTCGCGCACAAGGTACTCGAATTGCACAAGGCGGCCTGGAGCGATGAATCCTCGGCCCTGCCGATCGGCGGTGTGTATCGGTTGCGTCGCAAGGGCGAAACCCATGCCTTCGATGGCTCGATGATCCATCTGCTGCAATCGGCTGTCGCGTCGGACAGCTATGCGATGTATCGGCGCTACGCGGATGCGGTGAACAAGCAGGCGCCGATTGCGTTGCGTGATCTACTCGATTTCCGGACGGAGAAGCTGACACCCATTCCGGTCGATGATGTTGAGAGCATTACTGAAATCCGCAAGCGCCTGCTGGCACCAGGCATTTCGCTCGGCGCGCTGAGCCCAGAGGCGCACGAAAATTTATCGATTGCGATGAACCGCATTGGGGCGCGTTCGGATTCCGGCGAGGGCGGCGAGGACCCAGCACGGGCAACTCCGCGTGCCAATGGCGACAATGCCTCATCGGCCATCAAGCAAATCGCCTCCGGCCGCTTTGGCGTCACGGCGGAATATTTGAATAATTGCCGCGAAATCGAAATCAAGATTGCCCAAGGTGCGAAGCCTGGCGAAGGCGGGCAATTGCCCGGCTTCAAGGTGACCAGCCTGATCGCCCGGCTGCGCCATTCGACACCGGGTGTCACCCTGATCAGCCCGCCGCCGCATCATGATATCTATTCGATCGAGGATCTGGCGCAGCTGATTTATGATCTCAAGCAGATCAATCCGGATGCTTCGGTCTGCGTGAAACTGGTCTCTCGCTCGGGCATCGGCACCATTGCTGCCGGTGTGGCGAAGGCCAAAGCCGATGCGATTTTGATCTCGGGCCATTCGGGCGGCACCGGTGCCTCGCCGCAATCCTCGATCAAATATGCCGGCATGCCGTGGGAATTGGGCCTGTCGGAAACCCATCAGGTCTTGATGCTCAACCGGCTGCGCCATACCGTGAAACTGCGCACCGATGGCGGCATCAAAACCGGTCGCGATGTGGTGGTCGCCGCCATGCTCGGGGCCGAGGAATTCGGCATCGGCACCGCCTCATTGGTCGCCATGGGCTGCATCATGGTGCGGCAATGCCATTCCAACACCTGCCCGGTCGGCGTGTGCACCCAAGATGAGGCGCTGCGCGCCAAATTCGAAGGCACACCGGAGAAAGTCATCAATCTGTTCTCCTTCGTCGCTGAGGATGTGCGGAATATTCTGGCATCGCTGGGCTTTCGCAGCCTGAAGGACGTCATCGGCCGGACCGATCTGCTGCGCCAGGTTTCGCGGGGTGCTGATATTCTGGATGATTTGGATTTGAACCCGATTCTGGCCCAGGCTGACCCCGGGCCACACGCGCGCTATTGCACCTTGGTCGGTCGCAACGAAGTGCCCGAGACATTGGATGCGCAAATGATCGAAGATGCCAAGCCGTTCTTCGAACATGGCGAAAAGATGCAGCTGCAATACAATATCCGCAACACGCATCGGGCCATCGGCACCAAATTCTCTTCGCAAATCGTCAAGCGACTGGCCGGTACGTCCCTGCAAGAGGGGCATGTCACGGTGCGGTTACGCGGCTCAGCCGGGCAGTCTCTCGGTGCCTTCGCGGTCAAGGGGCTCAAGCTCGAAGTCTTCGGCGACTCGAATGACTATGTTGGCAAGGGCTTGTCGGGAGCGACCATTGTGGTCCGCCCTGCCCCGTCCTCGCCGCTGGCCAGTAATGAGAACACCATCATCGGCAATACCGTGCTTTATGGCGCTACCGCAGGCTATTTATTCGCGGCCGGTCAGGCCGGTGAGCGCTTTGCGGTGCGCAATTCCGGCGCGACCACGGTGGTCGAGGGGATTGGCTCCAATGGTTGCGAATATATGACCGGCGGCACCGTCGTGGTGTTGGGCGAAGTTGGCGATAATTTCGGTGCTGGCTTCACCGGCGGACAGGCTTTCATTTACGATGAGCGGGATGAATTCGCGCTCAGGGTGAACGCCGAGACCCTGCTTTGGCAGCGTGTCGCGACAGCGCAATGGGCCGCGTTTCTGCATGATCTGGTTGCCCGCCATGCCAGCGAGACGCAAAGCAGATATGCGGCCATGTTGTTGAATGACTGGCAGCGTGTTTTGCCCCGATTCTGGCAAATCGTGCCGAAGGAATATGTTAAATATCTGCCGCATAGCCTGAATGATGAAAATCAGGCCGTGCGGGCTTGATATTTTGACAAGCGCGCATCCGGTGCCATAGAAGCCGGATGCGCATACTTTATCATATTCCCTTGTCGCCTTATTCACGCAAGGTCAGGCTGGTGCTCGCTGAAAAGCGTTTGCCATTTGAGCCAAGAACCGAAAAAGTCTGGGAAAGGCGGCCGGAATATTTGCTGCTCAATCCCGCTGCCACAGTGCCGACATTGGTTGAGGATAACGGTCTGGTTATTCCGGATTCGAATGTTATTTGCGAATATCTGGAGGAATCATACCCCGACTCGGGGCTGCTTGGTCACACGCTCGCCGAACGCGTGGAGGTGCGCCGACTGGTCGCCTGGTTTGATGGTAAATTTGCCGCCGAAGTCAGCCGCAACCTGCTTTATGAGAAATCCATGAAGCCTGCCTCCGGCCGCGGCTCGCCCGATGCCGGTTGCCTGCGCGCCGGCTATGCGAATTTGCGCAGCCATATGCAATATATCGGCTGGCTGGCGGAAACCCGAAAATGGCTCGCAGGCTCGCAGCTCTCGCTGGCGGATTTTTCTGCTGCCGCGTTTTTGTCCTGCCTCGATTTTATGGGGGATATCGATTGGAGCCTCTCACCCGCCGCTAAGGATTGGTACGCGCGCATGAAATCGCGCCCGTCCTTCCGGGCGATCCTCGCTGATCGGGTCAGCGGCATGGCGCCACCACCGCATTACACGGATTTGGATTTTTGAAGCTCGTCATCATCGGGTTGGGCTATTCGGGGCAGGCCATTGCACTTGCCGCCCGCGATTCCGGGGCCATGGTCACCGTCACCTCACGCAGCCTCGCCCGCCGCGCTCCGCTTTTGCAGGTGGAACTTGTTGGGTTCGATGCCGCGCAGGCCGCTATTGCGGAGGCGACACATCTGGTCATGACAGCCGCGCCCGATGAACATGGCGACCCGGCACTGGCTTTATATCGCGATCTCATCGCTCACGCCCCTCACCTTGCCTGGCTTGGCTATCTGTCGACCACCGGGGTTTACGGCGATCGCGGTGGCGGCATGGTGGATGAGGCAACAGTCCCCGCACCTGGGTCGGATCGTGCCCGGCGGCGTGTTGCGGCCGAGCAGGAATGGGCGGCGTTTGCGGCGCACAAAGCGGTCGATATTTTTCGTCTGGCCGGCATTTACGGCCCCGGCCGGTCGATGCTCGATGATCTGCGCGCCGGCGAGGCGCGCAACGTGGTGAAAGAGGGGCATAAATTCAGCCGCATCCACCGCGATGACATCGCCCGCGGCGTCGTTGCGGCCATGCGACAAGATCTTGCGCCTGGGTTGAGAATTTTCAATTTCGCAGACGACGAGCCGGCAGCCAGCAGTGACGTTGTCACTTATGCCGCAGGGCTGCTCGGCATCAAACCGCCGCCGCCGCGGGGCTTTGCCGAGGCAGCGCCGATGATGAGCGACATGGCGCGTAGTTTCTGGGCAGAAAATCGGTTGATCAGTAACGAGGTAACCAAGAAAACACTCGGCATCAATTGGCTCTACCCGAGTTATCGTGAGGGTCTAGCGGCGATTTTGCACGATGAGCTCACCCAGAACCGTGCGGATCAGCAATAAATCGGCTTCGCGCGACAGACGGTGATCACCATCCTTCAGCAAGATGATGCTGACATCCTCGCTGTCGAGCTGTGCGGCAAGACGCAAGGCTGTTTGCCACGGCACGTCCGGGTCACGTTGGCCGTGGATCAACCGGATCGGGCAGCGCAGCGCGATCGAGCCGCGCAACAGCAAATGCGCGCAAGCCTCATCGAGCAGCCGGGCGGTGATCGGCGTCGGCGGGCCATATTCGCTTGGGGCATGGAACAGGCCGTGCAGGGCGATATCCTGGCGTTGTGCCGGTGTCAGAACGGGGCGGATCAGATCCTCGGTAAAATCCGGCGCAGCTGCGATGCCGATCAGGCCCACGACTCGCGTGCCCCATTGCAAGGCGATCAACAGGGCAATCCAGCCGCCCATCGAGGAGCCGACCAGGATCACATCGGCGTCATTCACCGCGTGCCGAATGATTGTCACGGCATCCCGCACCCACCCGCCGATCGTCCCGTCCTCGAATGCGCCGCCGGAAGCACCATGCCCGGCGTAATCGAGCCGCAGCATGGCCTGGCCGCGCGCGGCGCAATCATCACGCAGCATCACCGCCTTGGTGCCCCCCATGTCGGAGGCGAAGCCGGGGCAAAAAACCACGACCGGATGCGCGCCCGGCAGATAGTCATAAGCGAGATCAATACCGTCATTGTTGCGGACGCTCTGCACACTGTGCTCCCTTCGTGACGGTTTCGATGATACCAAGCCGCGCATGAGCGATCCATCCCGCCCGACGATTCTCCAGGTTTTGCCCAAGCTCGATATTGGCGGGGTTGAGCGCGTTGTGGTCGAAATGACCGAAATTCTCGCCCGTGTGGGCTGCCGGGTGATTGTCGCGAGCGCCGGTGGCCGGCTGTCTGGTGCGATTGAGCGGGCCGGCGGCGAGATTGTTCGCCTGCCGCTCGACAGCAAATCGCCTTTGACCATGCGCCGCAATGCCGGGCGGCTGGCCAGCCTGATCCGGGCGGAACAGGTCAAGCTCGTCCATGCCCATTCGCGCGCGCCGGCCTGGTCGGCGCGGCAGGCGAGCCGACGCACAAATGTGAAATTCGTCACCACATGGCATGGCACCTATAGCGAAAACATGCCTTTCAAGCGCCGCTATAATGCGGTGATGGCAAGCGGCGACCGGATTATCGCGGTCAGCCATTTTATCGCCGACATGATCCGCGAGCGGCATCATCTGGTTGAGGACCGGCTGCGGGTGATCCATGGCGGGGTCGATGCCGGGTTTTTCGATCCGGCCACGGTATCCGCCGAACGCATGGCAAGGCTGGCGCGCGCCTGGGCCCTGCCCGATGGGGTGCCGAGCATTGTGCTGCCGGCCCGCCTGACATCCTGGAAAGGCCAGGCTTTGCTGCTCGATGCGCTGCCATTGGTCAGCCGGCGCGATGCGGTGTGTGTTCTGGTCGGCTCGAACCAGGGGCGGGATGATTATACCAAGGCCTTGCTTGAGCGTGCGCGCGCGCTGAGCATCGCCGGCCGGGTGTATCTCGTCGGTCATTGCGAGGATATGCCGGCGGCTATGATGCTGGCCGATGTGGTGGTGAATGCCTCGACCCGCCCCGAAGCCTTTGGCCGCACCATCATCGAAGCGCAATCGATGGCGCGGCTGGTGGTCGCGGCCGATCATGGCGGGGCGGTGGAGACAATCGAACAAGGCCAGACCGGCTGGCGTTTTGCACCTGGCGACAAGGTGGCGCTGGCGCGTGCGATCGATGACGCGCTGGCCTTGCCGGTGGAGCAACGCCTGGCTTTCGGTGCAGCGGCGCGGGATTATGTCGGCGCGCAATTTTCGATCGCGACGATGCAGGAAAAAACGCTCGACGTGTACAGGGAATTGCTCGGGTGAAGCGCGTTCTGGTGATCAAATTGGGCGCGTTGGGTGACATTGTGCTCGCCTTCGCCGCCTTTGCCGGAATTCGCGCGCAGCACCCGCAAGCCGAAATCACCTTGCTGACGACGCGCCCGTTCGTCGATCTATTAAGTGCCAGCCCCTGGTTCGACCGCATCATAACCGACCGGCGGCCGAAATTTTGGGATGTCGCCGGGTTACTCGCCTTGCGACGCCAATTACGCGGGTTCGACATGGTTTATGACCTGCAAACCTCCGCGCGCAGCAGCCATTATTTCAAACTGGCCGGCTCGCCACCTTGGTCGGGGATCGCCAAAGGCTGCCGCTTTCCCCATGAAAATCCGGCGCGCGATGGCATGCACACGCGCGAGCGGCTGGCCGAACAATTGGCCAAGGCCGGCATCGCCCCCCTCAAGCCGGCCGATCTGGACTGGTTGCGCCATGATCCGGGCCTCGCTTTGCCACCTCGCTTTGCTGTGCTGGTGCCTGGTGCGGCGCCGCACAGGCCTGGAAAAATTTGGCCCGCGGATCGGTTCGGCGCACTCGCCGCCCTTCTTGCGGCACGCGGCCTTGCACCCGTGGTGGTCGGCGCGGCGCAGGAGAGCCATCTGGCCCAATCCATTCGTCTCAAATGCCCCGAAGCGCTTGATCTGTCAGGTAAAACTTCGATGCTGCAACTGGCCGGCGTGATCGCCCGGGCGGCGCTTGCGGTCGGCAATGATACCGGACCGATGCATCTGGCCGCTGCCCTGAATGTTCCCTCATTGCTGCTCTTCTCCGAGGAGAGTGACCCGGCTTTGACCGCGCCGCGCTATGGCGATGGCACCTGGCCGGTGATCATCAGGGTCAAGTTACTGGCTGGCTTGTCGGTGCAGCGGGTTGCCGCAAGCCTGCCATGACGCCATAACGCCAGCTTCATTCAGGAGATTTTGTCACATGCCCGCCATCACTTTGCCCGACGGTTCCGTGCGCGACTTTGCCGAGCCGGTGACGGGCACGACCGTGGCGGAAGCGATCGGACCGGGGCTCGCCAAAGCGGCTCTGGCCATGCAGCTCGACGGCGCGATGATGGATCTCTCGCGCGTGATCGATCGTGACGCGCATATCCGCTTCATCACCCGCAAGGACGACGCCGCCCTGGAATTGATCCGGCATGATGCGGCGCACGTCCTGGCCGAGGCAGTGCAGGATTTATTCCCCGGCACGCAAGTGACCATCGGCCCTGCGATCGAGAACGGGTTCTATTATGATTTCGCCCGCAACGCGCCGTTCACGCCGGAGGATTTTCCCGCCATCGAGGCGAAAATGCGCGAGATCATCGCCAAGCGCGCCAAATTCGTGCGCGAAGAGTGGGACCGGCAAGACGCCATCGCCTTTTTCGAAGCGCGCGGCGAGGGGTTTAAGGCGGAATTGATCCGCGATCTGCCGCCGAGCGAAACCATCACGGTTTACCGCCAGGGCGAATGGCTGGATTTATGCCGCGGCCCGCATATGCGCGACACAGGCGATATCGGCCAGGCCTTCAAGCTGATGAAAGTCGCCGGCGCTTATTGGCGCGGGGACCATACAAGGCCGATGCTCAGCCGCATCTACGCGACCGCCTGGCGCGACCAGAAAGAACTCGATGCACATTTACTGCAGCTGGCGGAAGCGGAAAAGCGCGATCATCGGCGGATCGGCCGGGAGATGGATCTGTTCCATATCCAGGAAGAAGCCGTCGGCAGCGTGTTCTGGCATGAGAAAGGCTGGCGGCTTTATCGCACGGTGGAAGCCTATATGCGCCGCAAATTGGAAGCGGGTGGCTATGGCGAGGTAAAAACCCCGCAATTGGTCGATCGCTCGCTGTGGGAGGCCTCGGGCCATTGGGAGAAATTCCGCGAGCATATGTTCATCGCCACCGTCGAGGATGAGGACAAAACCCTCGCCCTCAAGCCGATGAACTGCCCATGCCATGTACAAATTTTTCGCCAGGGGCTGCGCAGTTATCGCGAATTGCCGCTGCGCATGGCCGAATTCGGCTCATGCCATCGCTACGAGCCCTCCGGCGCCTTGCACGGCATCATGCGGGTGCGCGCTTTCACCCAGGATGATGCGCATATTTTCTGCACCGAGGAGCAGATTGCCCCCGAGACGGTGCGCTTTGTGGACCTTCTGAGCGGCATCTATCGCGATTTCGGCTTCAGCGATTTTGCGGTGAAATTCTCCGACCGGCCGGCGACCAGGGCGGGCAGCGACCAGGTTTGGGATCGCGCCGAGGCGGCGCTGAAATCCGCCTGCGCGACGGCGGGGGTGGATTATGTGCTCAACCCCGGCGAAGGCGCGTTTTACGGCCCGAAACTGGAATTCGTATTGCGCGACGCAATCGGTCGGGATTGGCAATGCGGCACTTTGCAGGTTGATTTCGTGCTGCCTGAGCGGCTGGACGCCGAATATGTAACCGCCGAGAGCGGCCGGGCGCGGCCGGTTATGCTGCACCGGGCTATTTTGGGCAGTTTTGAACGGTTCCTCGGCATTCTGATCGAAAACTATGCCGGGCGCTTCCCGCTCTGGCTGGCACCGACGCAAATTGTGGTAGCCACCATCGTCTCCGACGCTGATGAGTATGCGCAGGAAGTGGCTTCCCGACTGAAAAAGGCCGGGCTCGCCGTGATCACCGACCTGCGCAATGAGAAGATCAACGCAAAGATCCGCGAGCATAGTCTGGCGCATATTCCGCTGATTTTGGTGGTCGGCCGGAAGGAGGCCGAGGAACGAACAGTCGCAATCCGCCGCTTGGGCGGAGCTTCCCAGCATGTGATGGGGCTCGACGAGGCGCTGGCCATGCTTGTTCTGGAAGCCACACCACCCGATCTAGAGCGTGATGCGTGATCACGCATCGCGCTCTCTAGCCATATTTTACCGATCAATTTCATGCGTTTAGATTGAATCGTGCGATTCAATCTGAACGCATATTGATCTAATATAGCCGAACACTTGATAAGCCGGGCCAGCTTAGGCATGGTCCCGCCCATCATACTAGCAACATCCACAGGAGATACCCATAGCCAGACCACCCGCCCCGCCTACCCCGCCCTCTCGCGAAGGGCCCCGCGTGAATGACGAAATCCGCGTTCCCCAGGTTCGGCTGATCGATCAGGATGGTGAAATGGTCGGCGTGCTCAGCACCCGCGACGCCATCGCCCGGGCATTCTCTGTCGGCCTTGATCTGCTTGAGATCAGCCCGAATGCCGAGCCACCGGTGTGCAAAATTCTCGATTACGGCAAGTATAAATACGAGCTTCAAAAGAAGAAAAACGAAGCCCGGAAAAAGCAGAAAGTCGTCGAGATCAAGGAAATCAAAGTCCGCCCGAACATCGACGAAAATGATTATCAGGTCAAAATGCGGGCGATGAAGAGCTTCATCGAAGAGGGCGATAAGGTGAAAGTCACACTCCGCTTCCGGGGCCGCGAAATGGCCCATCAGGAACTCGGCGTAAAAGTGCTGGAACGGATCCGCGCCGATATGGATGAAGTGACCAAGGTTGAGCAGATGCCGCGCATGGAAATGCGCCAGATGGTGATGGTGCTCAGCCCGAAATAAATGGCGGCAACAAGGTCAAGGGGAAAATCGGCCCCTTGGCTTTGTTGTTCCCGCTTTCCCCGGCCGGTGCGTAGATCACCCGCCGCTTTATCAAAATCAACGTTGGTCGATAGAGTGCTCGCCTGAGCGATCAGTGCCGGCGGGTCACTGCATAATCGGCGATCTCGGCCATGATGCTGCGCAACGGGGATGCCGGCAAGGATTGCAAAGCCTGCTGTGCGGCCTCAGCAAATAATTCGGCGCGGGCGATGGTGGCTTCGATGGCGTGATGGCGGGTGATGATATCCAAGGCTTTGGCGAGGTCGGCTTCGGTCTGGTCATTGGCCTCGATCGTGCGGGTCCAGAAGGCGCGTTCGGCTTCATCGCCCTTCTGATGGGCGATGATGATCGGGTAGGTGAGTTTGCCTTCGCGGAAATCATCACCGACGGATTTACCGAGCTCGGCTTCTTCGGCGGCATAATCAAGCGCGTCATCGACGAGTTGGAACGCCATACCGAGATTCTGACCGTAGGAGGCGAGAGCAGCACAGATTGCCGCATCGCGCCCGGCCACCACGGCGCCGACTTCGCAGGCGGCGGCGAATAGGGCGGCGGTCTTGCCGCTGATGACACGCAGATAGCGTGTCTCGTCGGTGCTGAGATCGTTCTGGGTTGAGAGTTGCAGCACCTCGCCCTCGGCGATCGTGGCCGATGCATGGGAGAGGATGCGCAGCACCTCGAGCGAGCCGTCTTCCACCATCAGTTCGAAGGCGCGCGAAAAAAGGAAATCACCGACCAGAACGGAGGCTTTATTACCGAACACCGCGTTGGCACTGGCCAGGCCCCGGCGCAGCAGGCTTTCATCCACCACATCGTCATGCAGCAAGGTGGCGGTGTGGATGAATTCAACGCAGGCGGCGAGTTTGATATGCCGCGCCCCTTCGCCATAGCCACAGAGCCGGGCGGAAGCGAGGGTGAGCAACGGCCGCAGGCGCTTGCCCCCTGCCGCGACGATATGGGCAGCCAAGGCGGGGATCAGTTCGACCTCGCTATGCATACGCGCGATGATCGCCTGATTGGTCGCCTGAATGTCAGCATCGAGCAGCCCGGCCAGGCGCAGCAGCGTGCCATCCGCCGGCGCCGGATGGGCGGCCGGAGCTTGGGGTGGGTGATTTATGTTACTAAAGCTGCCGTCCAAAACTTGTTCCAAGCTTGCCAATCCGGTTTTCTTCATCACCATATCGGCGCGGGTGAAACAGGGTCAAGCCAAGGGACAGGGATGTGGTTTCGATATTGACCTCGAATAATCAGGTGCGGCTGAGTTTTCTGATGGCTTTGTTGCGTGACGCCGGGTTGAGCCCGGTTTTGCTCGATGCTCATATGGCGACGATGGAGGGTAGCGCCGGTGCAATCCTCTGCCGACTCGCGGTGCCGAATCATGAGGTGCAGCGCGCGCAGCGTGTGTTGCGTGAGGCAGATGAATTGTGAGCGATACGACCGAGGGGTTTCTGCTGGATGGCCGGGTGAATTATCGGCAATTCGCCAAAGGCCATCGCAGCGGCATTGAACCCGTCATGCTGGCCGCCGCCGTGCCGGCCCGCGCCGGTGAGCGCGTGATCGAGGCGGGTACAGGAGCCGGGGCCGCCTTGCTGTGCCTGGCGGCGCGGGTGCCGGGCGTAAAGGGCATGGGAATCGAGCTCGATGTCGATCTTGCAGCTTTGGCCGGGCTTAATTTTGATCTCAATAATTTCGCACAACTGTCTGTTTTACAAGCAGATATATTAAGTTTGACAGATATCCCGCCGGGCGACCATGTCTGCGCCAACCCACCCTGGCACGAGCAAGCAGGGACCAACTCGCCGGACAAAGCGCGCGCGCTGGCCCATATGGCGGCCCCCGGTTTGCTGGCGGGCTGGATTGGCGCCCTGGCGCGCTTGATCAAGCCGCAGGGCAGCATGACGCTGATTGTACCGGCGGGATCGATCAGTGCGGCGTTGAGCGCCATGGGCGCGCACTCAATCGGCGCCGTGCGGCTTTTCCCGCTCTGGCCGCGACCTGAGCTACCTGCAAAAATCATTATCATACAAGGGTTTAAGGGCCGAAGCGGCAGGGATAGCGTGCTGCCGGGGCTGGTTTTGCATGAGCCGAGCGGCCGCTATACGCAAGCAGCGGACGACATTTTGCGGCGCTGCCAGGCGCTTCACTTGGGATAGGATGGACTTGTTTTTTGTTAACAAGAACATGCCCGATTGCTTATCTACGCCCTATTCAGGCAATTGATGGTCGAACCAGGCATAGACGCCGCCTTGTTCAGTGGTTTTACGGACCACCATATCCGGTCGGTGGTTGATGCCTGAATAATGCGAAATCAGGGATTTACGCAGTATATTCGGGTCCTTCGGCTGAGTGCCGCGATGGATGAGCCTGCCATGCCAGATCAGCACATCGCCTTTGGCGGCGATGAATTGCCGGGGGATGCTTTCATGCCGCCCGATCTCCGCCTCGATGGCCGGGGTGACAAAGCGTTCTGCGTATTTCTCCCAACGATTGACCTGAGCGAGCCCTTCGCGGCGGCCGCGCTCTTCATCGGTCATAAAGCGCTGGACTTTCTGCTGGCGCAGGAGCGGCCATT
>NCAP01000030.1 GCA_002255495.1 Rhodospirillales bacterium 20-60-12
TGTCTTGATCGTCGTAAAGGCGATGCTCCCATTCTGGGTTACGGCGCTTAAGGTCAAATATATTGTCCAAAAATCTCTGATCGAGTTGGCCTTTGTTGCGTGTAGTTTGGTGGATAATTTTTGGAATAGTCATATTATTTTAGGCATCTCCAAGGGAAGTTTAATTCGCACTTTTATTTTTGGCTTGATGCAAGGAAACTCGATTTCAAGATTCTGATTGGCCTGCGCAACCCAGTCCGCAAGCGTGCCGAGCTCTGCTTTGAGGCGGGCGAGAGATGTTGAGAAATTAGTGGCCTCCGGTAGCCAACTCAGGGTCGCGCTTTTCATGAATTTGTCTGCAATTCGTTGAAGCCGGCCGGGGAGCCGGAGAATCCGGGCCAGTCGGTCGCGGCGATCATGGTGAGCCAGGATGCGACGTCGATCGGGAAGGGGAGAACCAGGCCGAAGCCGGCCTGCTGCACGCGTTGGGCGGGGGCGCCGATATCAGGCACGATCGGGATCAAGCCGTTCATCACCGCCTCCGAGAGCGTATAGGAAAAAGTCTCCGGCCAGCCATGGAGAAACAATGCGATTTTTGCCTGCGCTTTGTCCAGCAATCGCGGCAGGTCGGCCGCCTCGTATGCGCCGCTGATCGTCACATTGCCAAGCTTGATCAACGCCGCATCGATATCGGTGTAGCCGATGACATGGAAGCGCAGATGCGGGTGCGTGAAGAGGGCCCGCTTGGCCATCGCCAGCAGCGTGTGCGAGCCTTTATGTGGCCCGATGGCACCTAGCAGCACGATGTCATTCCAAGTACCGGCGCGGACCGCTTGCGGGAAAGCGCCGTCGAGATTGGGGTGCGGCACGGCTTCGATCGTGGTCAGATGTGGAAACATCGCCTGATAGCGGCGTGCGGTGTCGGCGGAGGGGGCGATGACGCGGCCGGCCGCGCCGAGCACGTGGCCGAAGAGGGATCGGTGTGCGGCAGGCTCAAGGGCTGTGAGTTTTGAGCCCTCATGGGCACCGCCGAGGGCCACGC
This sequence comes from Rhodospirillales bacterium 20-60-12, assembly GCA_002255495.1. GTDB lineage: Bacteria > Pseudomonadota > Alphaproteobacteria > Acetobacterales > Acetobacteraceae > 20-60-12. The sequence continues at coordinate 1,022 of NCAP01000030.1, forward strand.
AGCGCGCGCAGACTGCGCTATCCGCCATGCCGCAAAATTCGCCGATGGCATCGATCATCGTCACGCGCGGGCAGATTGGGTAGAAATCATGCAAATAAATGATCGATGGCCTGGTGGTCAGACGATCCGCCAATAAAGTGAGAAACCGCTCATCGAAGCCCAAAAATTGATGGACGATGATGGTATCAGGTTCTGCGGCGGCCAGAAGGGCGAATAAATCCGCCGCTTCATCGGGGAGAAAGACCGCGCGCAGGCTCAGTGAAGGTGAGGCGAGTTCGATCATGCCCGAGGCGAGATTGCTCACATTGAGCGGCTCGGCCCCGCCATAGGCGCCGCTGGCGGCGATATCGGCGATGGCTTTTTTCGTCCCGCCGATGAAGCTGTTTTGCAGCACCAGGGCAAAGCGTGTGCCCGCCGCCACGGCGCGCTTGAGCCTGTGCGCATCGAGCGCCCAGCGCGCCCTTCGCATGCCGTCGCGCGCCTCGTAACCCATGATGGTCGGGGTATATTCAGGGTAGAGCGACTCCAGTTTCGGCAAATTGACCTTGAGCAAGGCCTCCTTGTCGGCGCCGAACGATACGCTTTCACGATGTTCAACCAATACGCCGGCCGCCGCGACATGGCGGTAACCCAGATCGGCGGCGCGCTGGCAGAATTCATTTTCCTCGCCGTAGCCGCGGCCGAAAATCTCGTTGAATTTGCCCACCCGGTCGAGCAGCCCGCGCTTGATCAGCATGCAAAACCCATGCGCCGTCGGCACATCGATGAAGCTGCCGCGATTTGCCTTAAGGGCGACGGTGGCAAGCTCCGCCCAGCCGATATCGGCGAGCCCGGCCGTGGCGAGGGCTGGGTGCGGATAGGAGAAAATCGTCGCGTTGTTGGACATCGCGGTGACGGTGCCGATCTCGGGCGCGCTGTGCGCGATGCGCCATAACTCATCGATGCCGCCGGCAAAGAGGCAGGTATCGGAATTGAGCAAAATCACGTCGCCGGTGCTGCAAAACTCAAAGCCGCGATTGACCGAGCGGATGAAACCGAGATTTTGGGCATTGCTCAGCAGCACCACATTCGGCTCGCGGGCAAAGCCTGCCAGCATGCCGGCCATGTTGGGTTCGGGGGACGCGTCGTTGATGAGCACAAGCCGGTCGGTCTCGGCGTTGCGCCAGGCCATGGCCGATTCGATGCAGGCATGGGTGAGGGCGATATTGCGATAGATCGGGATGATGATGTTCAGCCGCGGGGCGGCTGACGGCGCGGGGCGTATGGCGCGAACATGACTGTAATCGGGGCCGCGCCGCTGGCTTGTGATGAATTGGTTCAGCGCCGTTTGCAGCAAGGCGGCTTCGGCGGGCGCGTTTGATGCCAATTGATGGGCCGCGCGGGCCGCGCGCTGTGCGGCGGCGAGCAAAGCCGGCCGGCGCCCGGCCACGAACGGGCCGCCGAATAACTCGTCATCCGCGCCGGCAAGCCGGATTGATATCGTCGACATAAGGTCGAGCTTTGGGTCGGCGGGCGAGAGGGTGATGTCGAACCCGACATCGAGCAATTCGGATGTCTCGGTGAGGTCGCCGCGAAACAGGTTGGCCTTTCCCGCGCCGACTTTGATGCCATCGCGCCAGATTTCGAGATCGAGCCGGTGCTTGGGGGCATCCGGGCAGACCAGCCAGCCGGCGCAGCGATCGGTGCCGATTGCATCGACATAGCCATCGAGCCGGGCGCTGAAGCGAAAACTGGCGAAACGGAAATCCCCGACATAGCCGTGCAACATCGCCTCGCTGCGCCCGAAGCATGAGGCCGGCAGATCGAGCACGAAGCGGGCGGGGACAAAATGCGGGTCCTGTGCGGTGGGGTCGGTGTGGGATTGGACACGGCCGATCCGCTTGCCGTCGGCATCGACGATATCAACCAGAGGTGGGGTAAAATGGGCGACGCGCTCAGTCACCCAGCCTTCGATGATGCCGCCGCGGACATTGAGCGCGCCGTCAAATATACCCGGGCCGGCATAGACCGGTGAGCCGGGCAATTCGACGTCGTTGGCCAGGATATGTAATTTCGTCGGCGTCACGCAGCTTGTCACCGGCAGCCGGAAGGCGAAATTGGTGCGCCCATAGCCCAGGCTCGCCAGATCCGGACGCGGCAGGCTGGCCCGGCCCGCGGCGATTTTCTGGCCGAATTCATCGACCAGCAGGATATTGCAATTGTCCGGATCCGCTTCGGCGATTGCCCAGCCCGTGACGTAAATGCCTTCGAAAGGATCGGTGTTACCGGTGACGAGGCTCAATCTGCTGTTTCCGATTCCTGGTTTGGACCATCAAGCCGCCATAGAATTAAGGGTGATGAGCGAGAAGCCATCATAGGGCAGGCGTCCTTCACGAAACCCATCACGCGCGAAATGCTGGGCGCCTGAGACGAGCACACCAAGCTGAATCGCGTTTGCCACGTCCGGATAGGTTTTTAAATACCAATCCTCATTTACTTTGATGTCATGAGGCATCCGGTCTTCAAAATAACCTGATTTGACATAATGTTGCTTGGCGGAGGTGAATAATCCCTCACGGATGGCACGCTCTACGTCCGGATTTTGGGAAATGTACCAGTTTTCATCAACTTCTACGAGCGAGATCAACGACGTTAAGAGGGCGTGCAGGCGTTCTTCGAGCAGTTCAATCTTGCGTGTGCTGAGATGGGGGGATGCCCCGCAGATGAAACCATAAGAGAGCAGCATAAAGTCTCCGAGCGATGGGGTGGCACAATATCGGCTCGCATGAACACCATCCCCCCGCTCCGTTACGCGTTATTATTCTGGAACCCAGACTACACCATATCAGTTCATATCATCTCTATTTGTCTTACAGTTTGATGGGTCTTAAAGTTTTATGTCAACTTGTGGGTTCAAATAAATCGAAACAAAATGCTACCGCCGGACTTGTTGATGTTCAAGTTGAATTTAGCGGCTTGACTCAACGCGCCGCGCACCTGACCTCATGGGGGGCTCTGGCGGACCAGCGCGCGACCCGCAACAAAAAGGACATCTCGCCCATGTGGTTGCTTTCCAACCTGCTGACGAAATTCATCCGCAACGGCAAAATGACCCTGATCGATGCGGCGGGGCGGATTCATGTATTCGGCGGCGTCAATCCTGGTCCTCAAGTCACGGTGAGGCTCACCGATCCTGCGCTTTACATTAAAATGGCCCTCAATCCAGAGTTGCACGCGGGTGAGGCCTACATGAACGGCACGCTGCTGTTCGAGGGCTGCGATGTCGGCGATTTGATGCTGCTGTTCTCGGTTAATCGGGGCGGGCTTGCGACCCATCCGACGCAGCGTGTTCTGCGGCGGATCTGGCGGGGCGCCAAGCGCATCCATCAGGCCAATCCGGTGAAAATCGCGGCCGCCAATGCCCGGCATCATTATGATATTTCTACCGCCATTTATCGCTTATTTCTCGATGAGAGCCTGAGTTATTCCTGCGCTTATTTCGAGACGCCGCAGGATACTCTGGAACAGGCGCAGTTCAATAAGCTGGAGCGGGCGACACGGAAATTACGGATTAAGCCGGGTATGAGCGTGTGTGAAATCGGCTCGGGCTGGGGCTCGCTTGCGATCCACATGGCCAAGGCTGGTGCGCGCGTGACGGCGTTGAATGTGTCGCCCGAACAAATTGCGGTCGCCCGCACGCGCGCGGCGGAGGCAGGGGTGGCCGACCGGGTGGAGTTTCGTGAAATCGATTATCGCAACATGACCGGCAAGTTCGATCGGGTGGCCTCGGTCGGTATGATGGAGCATGTCGGTATCGGCCATTTTGATGAATATTTCGGCAAAATCAAAGAGCTGCTGACCGATGACGGTTATGCCTTCGTGCATTGCATCGGCCGGATGCTGCCGCCGGGTTCGACCGGGCCGTTCATCCGCAAATATATCTTCCCCGGCGCCTATGTGCCCTCATTGTCGGAAGTGTATGCGTCCACCGAACGCACCGGATTATGGGTCGGTGATATGGAAACATTGCGGCTTCATTATCATTATACGTTGCAGCATTGGCGCCAGCGTTTTGCCGCGCATCGGGCGGAGGCGGCGGCCCTTGAAGGGGAGACATTCTGCCGGATGTGGGAATATTATCTGGCGGCAGTGGATGTCGGGTTCATGAACGGCTCGAACATGGTGTTTCAGATATTGCTCTCGCCGAAAATCGACGGCGTGCCGATCGTTCGTGAATTATGCGAGAAGGTCGAGCAGGCTTAACGCCACGACTTTGGTGGCCTTGTGCAGATCATCAAGCGGCAGGCGTTCATCGGCGCGGTGTGCATTGGCTTCCTCGATCGTGTGCGGGCCCGCGCCGTATAGAACCACCGGTATGCCGGCCTCGGCGTAATGCCTTGCGTCGGTATAAAGCGGCACGGCGCTGGTTGTGACAGGTTCGCCCATGATCATGCTGGCGCGGCGGCACAAGGCGGCGCTCAACCGATCCGAGCCGGGCAGGGGGGTGAGCGGGGCCGCGCGCAAGATGCGATCGATACTGACATTGGTCGCGTAGTTCGCTGCTTCGCGCTCGATGACGGCGCGCAGTTCCGCTTCGACGTCAGCGGGATTTTCCTCGGGTGTCATCCGCCGGTCGAGCCGGAACACCACCCGCTCGGGCACGACATTGGTGTTGATCCCGCCTTTGATCAGCCCGATCGTCATTTGCGGGCTGCCGATGCCTGCAAGCTGTGAGACGCGGCCGGCAAGGCCCGAGCGCCAACGGTAAAGGGCCGCCATGATGCCTGTGGCGGCCTCCAGAGCGTCGATGCCGGTTGCGGGTTTGGCGGCGTGAGCGGATTTGCCGTTGACGGTGACTTCCAGATGCAGGCAGCCATTATGGGCGGTGACGACGGCATAGGAGAACCCGGCGCAGATGGCGTAATCGGGTTTGCTGAGGCCGGCCTTGAGCAACAAACCGGGGCCGATCTCGCCGCCGGATTCTTCGTCATAGGTCAAATGCAGTTCGACCGCGCCGTGCCGCGCGACATTGGTCTTGATCAGCGCCAGCAGGGCAAAGGCATAAGTGGCAAAATCGGATTTCGACACCGCGACACCGCGGCCATACATCCAGCCATCGATGATTTCGGCGCCGAAGGGGTCGCGCGTCCAGCCTTCGCCGGGCGGCACAACATCGCCATGCGCGTTCAGCGCGATGGTGGGGCCGGGGCCGAACCGGTGCCGGATGATCAGATTGGTGGCCGATATCATGCCGACCTGCTTGACCAAGGCGGCGTCAACCTCGTGGCGTTCAACCGGCAAGCCCAATTGCTCGAGCAATGAAGCGGCCTGGGCGGCATGGGGCGCGCAGTCGCCAGGCGGATTGTCCGAGGGGATGCGCACCAGGGACGCCAGAAAATCCGTGGCCGCCGCACGGTGATCGTCCAGATAGGACATGATGTCGCGCGCGGTTTGGTCTTGATCGGTCATCCGGGTCCCCTGATCATCGATTGATGATCAGGGATTGCCCCGGCTGGTCAGACGGCGTCAAGCATCTGCGGAAAAAATCAAGACGGCGTGGTTCATACGCGGCTGGCCTCAAAGAGGAACCAGACACGGCGTTCGGTTTCGTCGATATAATTCTCGATCAGGCTGGCCGAGGCCACATCGTTGAATTGTTCGCACATTTCGTGCGCCTCGCGCAGGCTGGCGGCCATGGCGCCGTTATCGGCTGCTAATTCGGCGAGCATATCATGGGCCGAGACGAGGGGCGCGTCATTGTCCTGCAAGCGGGATAATTTTCCGATTTGGCCGATCGAATGCAAAGTACGTTCGCCTAGTTTGCGCACCCGCTCGGCAAGCGGGTCTGAGGCGGCGAAAATCTGGTCGGATTGCTCATCGAGCATCAGATGATAGTCGCGGAAATGAGGCCCGCTCATATGCCAGTGAAAATTCTTGGTCTTGATATATAATGTGAAGACATCCGCCAGACAGGCATTCAGCGCATCGGCGATTTTGCGGCGGCCGTCGTGATCGATATCGGTTGGTGTGTTGAGCATGAGCGCACGGCGCGCTGTGGCTCCTTGGGCCGAGATTGATTTCGTCATGGCTGGGATCCTTTTTGCGATTGGCGTGGATCTGGGATGCCTCGGTTGGCCAGACAAGTTGTAGGCAAGGCGTGTTTTGGATTTTTACAAATCGATAACATTACCTCAATCCACACAAGCGGCGCCGGGCAAGGCTGGATTGCGCCGCCCCGCATCCCTATCTCCCCTGAACCACGCTCGTGGCCTACATTAATTGGAATATGGACAATCAAATGAACATTCTCATGGTCCTGACGTCGCACGATCAATTGGGCGACACAGGCAAGAAAACCGGTTTCTGGCTAGAGGAATTCGCTGCCCCCTATTATGTGTTCAAGGATGCGGGCGCGACGATCACGCTTGCATCGCCGCTGGGCGGCCAGCCGCCTTTGGACCCCAAAAGCGATGAGCCGGACGCGCAAACCGAGGCGACCAAACGCTTCCGCGCCGATGCGGAGGCCACCCGCGCGCTCGCGCACACGCACAAACTCGCAGACATGAAGGCCGACTCCTTCGATGCGGTGTTTTATCCGGGCGGCCATGGCCCACTATGGGATCTGGCCGAGGATAAAAATTCCATCGCGCTGATCGAGGCTTTCAGCAAAGCCGGCAAGCCGGTTGCGGCTGTCTGCCATGCGCCGGGCGTTCTGCGGCATGTCAAAGCCGCCGACGGCAAGCCGCTCGTCGCCGGCAAGCGCGTGACGGGTTTCAGCAACACCGAGGAAGACGCGGTGGGGCTGAGCAAAGTCGTGCCGTTCCTGCTGGAAGATATGCTGAAGAAAGAAGGCGGTCTCTACGCCAAAGGTCCTGATTGGGGATCATATATCGAGATCGACGGGCATCTGATCACCGGCCAGAATCCCGCCTCCTCGGCTGCAGGAGCGTCGGCTGTTGTGAAGATGCTGGGTAAATAAAGGCTGGCTTCTTTTGGTCCGTGGCGCGTCGTTGCCACGGACCAAATTAGGAAAGTTTTTTTGTTTCTTTTTGTTCACAAAAAGAAATTTGACCTCACTCAGATCTCGCCGCGGGTCATCATGCCGGCGATATTGTCACCCTGGCGCACGGCCAAGGCCACGATGGTCAGTGTCGGGTTGACACCCGCACCGGTCGTGAATTGGCTGCCATCGGAGATGAACAGATTCTTGATGTCGTGAGTCTGGCCATATTTATTGACCACGCCATCGCGCGCATTGGCACTCATCCGATTGGTGCCCAGATTATGTGTGGAAGGATAAGGCGGCACTTCGGACACCCGGGTTGCGCCGATGGCCTGATAGACGGCGGTGCCTTGCTGATAGCCGTGTTTGCGCATGGCGATATCATTGGGATGATCGTCGAAATGCACGTTGGCGACCTTCATGCCGAATTTGTCCTTCAGAGTGCCATCCAGCGTCACCCGGTTGGTTTCCTGCGGCATGTCCTCGCCGATGATCCACATACCGGCGGTGTTTGGATAATCATCGAGCTTGGAGGTGAAATCCCGTCCCCATGCGCCGGGTTGGAAGAAGGCGGCGGCAAAGGGCAGGCCCAGCGAGATCGTCTCCATTTCGTAGCCGCCGACGAAACCGCGTTTGGGATTGTTCGTGCTCTCGTCACGAATGATGCCGGCCATCGTGGTGCCGCGATACATATGCACCGGGCGTTCGAAGCTGGCATAGACGCTGCCCGTGGTGTGGCGCATGTAATTGCGGCCAACCTGGCCGGAGCTATTGGCCAGACCATCGGGATATTTCGACGAGGCGCTGTTGAGCAGCAATCTTGGTGATTCAATCGAGTTGCCGGCGACTGCAATGGCTCGCGCTTTCTGCCGTTGCATGACGCCTTTGGCATCGGCATAGACCACCGCGGTAACTTTGCCCGAGGCGTCATGCTCAATGGTGATCGCCTGGGAGAGCGGGCGAACCTCGAGATTGCCGGTCGCTTCGCCTTTCGGGATTTCGGTATAGAGCGTGGACCATTTCGCGCCCGATTTACAGCCCTGGAAACAAAAACCGATTTGTTCGCATGAGCCACGGCCATCGCGCGGCTGGCTGTTGATGGCCATGTTGCCGGTGAATACGGTCTTGTAGCCGATTTTGGTCGCACCGGCCTGCATGACTTTGAAATTATTGTTGCCCGGCAAATGCGGAATGCCATTGGTGCCGTTCACACCCATGCGGTTTTCGGCATTGGCGTAATATGGTTCCATCTCGGCCAGTGTGATCGGCCAATCGAGCAAATTCGCGCCTTTGATGTCGCCATAAGTGGTTTTGGCTTTATATTCCCATTCACCAAAGCGCAGAGATGCGCCGGCCCAATGGATCGAAGTGCCACCTACGGCTTTGACGATCCAGGCGGGCAGATTGGGGAAATCTTTCGCCACCTGCCACGAGCCCGAGGCAACCCGCGGGTCGGTCCAGGCGAGTTGCTGAAAGCTCGGCCATTCGTCATTGACGAAATCAGGAATGTTGAAACGCGCCCCGGCTTCGAGGATCACGACCTTGACGCCTTTCTGCGCCAGTTCGTTGCCCAGCGTGCCGCCGCCGGCGCCGGAACCGATGATCACAAAAACGGAATCGTCATTGAGATCGAATTTTGCCAGTTTATTTGTCATGTTTGTTTCCCCCCTTGCATCAAGCCGTTGGCAGCCAGTCGATATCGTTAAAGCCGCGATGGATGTAGCCGCCCAATTGCGCTGATGCGCCTTCGTAACCAAATTTCGGCCATAGATCATGCTGGTTGTAGAGCGAGACCACGAGATCGGCGCGAACAGCTTTGAAAAACGGATGGGCTTCGATGGCTTTGAGAACCGTCACGCGGCTGGCTTCATCGGGCAGCTTCACATAATCGGCCTTGAAGCGCTTCTTGGATTCAGCGTTCAACTGCGCCACGCCATCATTGATCATGGAATGTTTGGCGGGCGATGCTGCGGCATCGGTATCCCAATGGGCGACGGCTTTGCGATAGGAGGCATCGCCGATCTGGTCATGGGGGTAGATGTCGCGCGCCATCAGGGTCAATGTCGCCATGGTGTGGGGTGTCAGCGTGCTGGCCTGCGCCCAGGCGGATTCCGCACCCAATGTCGCACCACCTGCCACCAGCGCGCCGGCCGGTAGGGCGGCGGCCGAGCTTTGCAGGAAATTGCGGCGGGTGACTTTGATGCGGGGATCGATTTTTCGGCTTGTCATCTTGGTATAACTCCCTTGGAATGAATACGAGCCATGGTTTTGGGCGGGTTATTTGAAGCGCCCACCTCGTTGCAGTATTTCGATTTTGTAGCCGTCGGGGTCGGTTGCGAAGAAAAACCGTCCAATCGCCTTGTCGTTGAGTTTCAGCTCACGAATGGCGGTGCAGGTTGCCCCTGTGGCTGCTATGCGTTGATGTGCTACCTCCAGCTGGTCCACCGAGACGGCGAGGTGTCCATAGCCGTCGCCGAGTTCATAGGCGCCGTGACCATGATTGACGGTGAGTTCCAGCTCGAAACTCTGCTCGTCATTGGCGAGGTAAATCAAAGTGAAATTGTCAAAGGCGTAGCGGTCGGCGACATTCAGATCGAAGGCCTGGCGATAAAACGCGACCGATTTGGCTTCGTCCTGCACCCGGATCATGCTGTGGATCATTTTCGCCATTCACTGGCCCGCCTTGGCGTAGAGGGGCGCTTGCTGCTTGAGATATTCGATCACCTGCGCGCGAATTGTGGGGTCCGGTTGCTGATAGGACATATAACTATCGGCAAACATGGCGCTCGGATTGGTCAGGTAGGCATCAAGCGTCTTGCTGTCCCAGACGAAATTCGCCTTGGTGAAATCGGGCGAATACGGGAAATCCTTTACCGAGCCGACTTTGCGGCCATAGACATCGCCCAAGGGCGGGCCTTGGCGCACCGGGTCTTTGGCGCTGAGCGTGTGGCATGTGCCGCATTGATCGGCGAACAAGGCGGCCCCGGTTTGAGCCGCGCGGGCGGATTGCAGAGGGCTCGGAAACGGCGAGGCGGTCAGGCAAAGTCCAACGCCAATGGCGATCGCGGATGGCCGCATATTCATGGATTTTTCGCTCCCTTCGGCCAAATGGCCTAAAGGGCAGTCTAGGCACCCGGTTTGGGGCCGGGGTAGTATTCCGTTAAGACAACGAGGTCATGCGACCAAAGAAGCAGGGCGGCGCCGGGCAATGTCGGCCTGGTAGGCATCGCGGTTGTTCAGCCAATGCAGGCAGGTGACCCGCAGCAGGGAGGCGAAATTCTGCAGCTCACCTTGATCGAGGAGAATTTCATCATGCAGGATTGATACAAACCGGCCAAGGGACATGCCCTCGAGAGCGGCGATTTCTTCCAAAGTGGTCCAGAAGGCGGCTTCAAGGCGGATCGATGTCGCGTGGCCGTTGAGCCGGATGGCGCGGGTCTCGGCGGCATAGGTCGCAGGGTCCTGAGTCCGAAATATCTTGCACATGACGCTTCCTTTTTCGCTCCTTTAAAAGAGTATAGGCAGCGTGTGCGTGACCGCAAGTTGATTTGGTGCGCCCCGGCGGCTTTTTGCCGTGATCAGGCGGCACCCGTCTGCAGGATCGAGAGAACCCGAGGGTCATCGAAGGCAGCCCATTTTTGCAGCATGGCTTGCACGCGCGGATCGGCCTGGATGGCAGCAGGCAGGGATGAATATGTCGCGCGGAGGAATTGCTTGTGCAAATCGCCAAATTGATCCTGGTCGAGAATGGTCTGGATGATCGCTTCATCCTCAAGCGGGGCGACCGGCCAGCCCGAGCGTGCGGTTAGATAGGATGGCGGCTTCGTGGTCGCGAAATAATCGGTGTAGATGACTTCCTGCACCCGATCGGCGTCCCAGGGGCAGAGAACCCGTTCGTGCAATCGATATAAATCATAGCCCTGGCCGGCGAGATGGCGCAGCAATTCGCGGTAGGAATAGCCATTGCCGCCGCAACTGGCGGCGTTGCATTCGATCATGATGTCCGGGTGATCACGGGCAATCAGCCGTGCAGCACCAACCAGGGCGCGGCGTTCAGAGCCCTCGACATCGAGTTTCATGAAATCCACATGGCCGATTGCCCGCTGATCGGCGTAATCATCGATCACGATATGCGACAGCGAAATCATCGCCTCGGCGACGACCTGGCCCCAGGCGCTGAAGCCGCCGATGCCGGCAAAGCCAGGCTTGTCGGCGACCGCACCGATAACGATCGAGAGCCCTTCGAGCTTATTGGCGACCGCCGATCGGGCGATATGCTGGGCATTGGCGTCGAGCAATTCAAAGGCATGAACGGTGGCGCCGTTCACCGCGGCGGGGATGCTGATGGTGCCGATATTGGCGCCGACATCGAACAGCATGTCGCCAGGGCGCACCCAGTCATTCATGAAATGCCAGTTCAGATCATTCGCCCCGCCGGAGGCCACGGCCTGCAGGAAATGATCCCCGGTCGTATCGCCCACGCTCAATTCATAGGTTTTGCCGTTTGGCAGATTTATCGTCACGAAATCAGGCAAAGATGCACGGGTTGATGGCGCGAGTGGGGCCTGCCGGTCCAGCTTCTGGTCCATCGAATGAATGGTCTGGCTGAGGGCCGCGATTTGCCCGGCCAGTGCAGCATATGATTGGTTGAGTTGGCTCACGCCCAGCACTCTGCGGAATTTGTCGAGCAGCGGGCGCAATTCATCGCGCAAATTCATGCCGGCGCATCTGCCACGGCGCGCTCGCAAGGCTGATCATCACGCATGATTTCAGCTCCGTTCGCGGGTGGTCTGGAAACGTATATCGGGCGATTTTTCGGCAATGTAATTGAGCTCCCACGGGTTGCGGGCGAGGAAAACCGGCGCGCCGTCACGGTCTTCGGCCATCGCACCTTGATTGCCCTCGATGAAGATTTTCAATTTCGCCGGATCATCGGACGTGATCCAGCGGGCGGTGGTGAAAGGTGCTGTCTCAAAGGCGATGGGCAGGCGATATTCGCGCTCCATCCGGTCGCGCAGCACATCGAGCTGCAAGGCGCCGACGACGCCGACGATCCAGTCGCTGCCGAGGACGGGGCGGAATAATTGGGTGACGCCCTCTTCAGCGAGGTCTTCCAGGCCCTTGCGCATCTGCTTGGCCTTCATCGGGTCGTTCAGGCGCACCCGGCGGAGAATTTCCGGCGCGAAATTCGGCAGGCCGGTAAAGCGGATGACCTCGCCTTCGCTCAGCGTGTCGCCGACGCGCAGCGTGCCATGATTGGGAATGCCGATGATATCGCCGGGCAGAGCTTCCTCGGCCAGCGAACGGTCCTGGGCGAAGAAGAAAATCGGTGCTGGGATGCTCATCGGTTTGCCGCTGCGCACATGAAATAATTTCATGCCGCGCTGGAATCGGCCTGAGCAGATGCGGGCGAAGGCGACCCGGTCGCGATGCTGCGGGTCCATATTGGCCTGCACTTTGAATACCATGGCGGTGACGTTTTTCTCGTCGGGCGAGACATCGCGCGTGAGGGCGTGCTGGCCGCGCGGCGGCGGGGCAAAGGCGGTGAGGGCTTCGAGCAATTCGCTCACCCCGTAATCACGCAAGGCGGAGCCGAAAAAGACCGGCGAGAGATGTCCGGCGCGGAAGGATTCCTCGTCGAATTCGGGGAAGGCGGCCTCGATGAGGCCGATATCCTCCTCCAATTTCGCCTGCTGATCGGGCGGGATCGGCGGTAAATTTTCCCGGCTCGGGTCCTCGCCGGGGCGGACCACGCTGATCCGCCGGCGCGCTGCGATATCGTAGCAGCCGCGGAACAGCCCGCCCATACCGATCGGCCAGGTGCGCGGGGAGAGGTCCAGCGCCAAGGCGCTGGCGATTTCTTCGAGCAGCTCGAACGGCTCACGGCCCTCACGATCCACCTTATTGATGAAGGTGATGATCGGGATATCGCGCATCCGGCAGACTTCGAATAATTTCCGTGTCTGCGCTTCGATGCCCTTGGCGGCGTCGATGACCATGATCGCGGAATCAACGGCCGTCAGGGTGCGGTAGGTGTCCTCGGAGAAATCCTCATGGCCCGGCGTGTCGAGCAGATTGAAAATAATATCGTGATAGGCGAAATTCATCACCGAGGACGAGACGGAAATGCCGCGCTCGCGCTCGATGGCCATCCAGTCCGAGCGCGTATGGCGCCGGTCGCGCCGGGCCTTGACGGCGCCGGCTTCATGAATGGCGCCGCCGAACAGCAGGATTTTTTCGGTGAGAGTCGTTTTGCCGGCATCGGGGTGGGAGATGATGGCGAAGGCCCGGCGCGGCAAATCGGTGCCGGGGCGCTGGGCGGTTTCGGTTGGATCGGTCGTGATATCAGCCATGCTCTAAAAATCTCGGTCCCTGGGCTCGCGAAAGACTTCGCGTGAGCGGAATGGGTGGGTAAGGTTGGGTTATGGACATCATACAGGCCGCCGGCGCAACCCCGGCCATGGCGCAATGGTTCGCGGTGAAGGCCGAACACCCCGACTCCCTGCTGTTTTTCCGCATGGGTGATTTTTACGAAATGTTCTTCGAGGACGCCGAGGCTGCGTCCGCGGCGCTGGATATCGCGCTGACGGCCCGCGGCACGCACCAGGGCGAGCCGATCCGCATGTGCGGCGTGCCGGTCAGCCAGATGCAGACTTATCTAGCCCGGCTGATCCGGCGCGGATTTCGGGTGGCTATCGTCGAGCAGATGGAAGACCCGAAAATGCGGGTCGGCAAGGCGCCGATCAAGCGCGATGTGGTGCGGCTGGTCTCGCCGGGTACGCTGACCGAGGATTTTCTGCTCGAATCGGGGCGCACCCATTATCTCTTGGCGCTGGCGCAAAACGCCGAGATGCTCGGCGCGGCCTGGCTTGATGCGTCGACCGGCGCGTTTGAGACAATGGCTTTGCGTCTGGCTGACCTGCCGGCTTTGTTGGGCCGGCTGGACCCCGCGGAAATCCTCGGCCCGGCGGAGCTGCCGCTTGGCCATTACGCCGAGCGGCGGAGTGATGCAGGTGAGCCGCCGGCGCCGCAGGCGGCAAGGCGGGCCTTGGCGGAGGCCTTCGAGACACGCACAATCGATGCGTTTGGCACGTTCAGCGATTTGGAAGCCGTGGCCGCTGCCCGGGCCCTGGCTTATGTGAAGGCGAGTCAGGCGGGCAAATTACCGCATTTGTCGCGTCCGGTGCCGCAAGGGGCCCAGGGTGAGATGGCGATGGATGCGGCAACGCGCGCCAGCCTGGAATTGATCCGCACCCGCGAGAATGAGGAGGCGGGCAGCCTTTTGGGGGCGATCAAGCGCACGGTTTCCGCCCCCGGCACCCGGCTTTTGGCGCAATGGCTTGCCGCACCCCTGACTGATCTCGCGGCTTTGCAAGCGCGTCAGGGCGGATGGGTGGCGCTGCTGGCGGCTCGTTCGGTGATGTCACCCTTGCGCGATTCGCTGCGCAGTGCGCCCGATCTGGCAAGGGCTTTGACCAGGCTGACGCTGGTCTCCCCGGGGGCTGCATCGCCGCGTGACCTTGCCGCGGTGCGGGGCGCTCTACGGGCGGGGCAAAGTGCCAGGGCGGTTCTGGCCCCTTTGCGCGAGCAATCGGCGATGCTGGGGCAAATCCATCAGGCGCTCGACCCGGCGCCGGATCTCGCTGATCTTTTGCAGGCGGCCCTGGCCGATCCCGCGCCGCTGCGCTTGGGCGATGCGCCTGCTATCCGCCCCGGGTTCGATGGCGAGCTGGATGGTGAGCGGCGCCTGCGCGATGATGCAAGGCAGGTTATCGCCGCGATGCAGACGGACCTTGCGACACGCTATCAGGTGGCGAGCCTGAAAATTCGTCACCATGCCCAGCTTGGCTATGTGATCGAGGCGCCTGCCACAGCGGTTGAGAAATTACGGGATAATCCTGAGCTGGTTTTGCGCCAGGGCCTTGCCTCGGGCGCGCGATTTACGCATCCGGAGCTCTCCGCGCTGGATCAGCGGATCAATGAGGCGGCGGAGCGGGCGGGGCGGCGTGAACAGGCTGTCATTGATTTTCTGACCCGGCAGATTCTGGCGGGCGCCAAGCCCTTGGCCGATTGCGCGGCTGCGCTGGCCCTGCTCGATGTGCTGCAATCGGCAGCGGCTTTGGCCGAATCGGGGCGCTATGTTTGCCCGATCCTGTCAGAGGATCAGGCCTACCGGATTAAGGCCGGGCGGCATCCGGTGGTGGAGGCTGCCTTGCCCAAGCAGGTCAGTTTCATCGCCAATCATGCCGATTTGTCGGCCGACAACCGGCTGATGCTGCTGACCGGGCCGAACATGGCCGGCAAATCGACCTATTTGCGGCAGAATGCCCTGCTCGTTGTGTTGGCCCAGGCCGGGCTGCCGGTGCCGGCGGAACATGCCGAGATCGGCCTTGTGGATCGGTTGTTCTCGCGCGTGGGTGCGGCGGATGATTTGGCGCGCGGGCGCTCGACCTTCATGGTCGAAATGATCGAAACGGCGGCGATTCTGCATCAGGCAGGACCGCGCAGCTTCGTCATTGTCGATGAAATCGGCCGGGGCACCGGCACTCAGGATGGATTGGCAATTGCCCAGGCCGTGCTGGAGGCTTTGCATGGGCAGATTCGCTGCCGTGCCATTTTTGCTACACATTTTCATGAATTAGGTTCGCTCAGCGATGCTTTGCCGCGTTTGCGGCCTTATACGATGCGCGTGAAAGAGTGGCGTGGTGATGTGGTGTTCATGCATGAAGTGAGCGAAGGGGCTGCTGGGCGCAGCTGGGGGGTGCATGTTGCCCGCCTGGCCGGAGTGCCCGAGGCGGTGACCAGGCGGGCGGAGTTTCTGCTGCGCGCCGCCGAGAAAACCACCAAGCGCGGTGACCCTTTACCGCTGTTTGCGGCAGCACCGGCTGAACCTGACATTGAGAATGATGATTTGCGCGTACAACTGGCTGCCTTGAAGCTTGATCAATTGACCCCACGCGCGGCGTTGGACGCGCTTTATGATCTGCAAGCGAAGTTTTGTGGCGCTACCCCTGATCAGCAGCTACGATGACTAAAGTGTCGGTATCACCATAAACATGGATCAATCTGTTTTGAATCAAATTGCAGTTCCAGCCACGCCGGATATTGAAGCGGCTCTGACCGCCGCCCTGGCGGCGAGTGCGGCCCCGGGCTCGGTGCCGCCGCGCGATCAGGCTTTGTCGATTTTCCGCAGGCAACTCGCTGTCATTCAGGCTGATGTTCAGGCGCGCTTCGAACGGGAGGATTTGTCGGGTCTGGCCGCCGCGCGGCTGCTGTCGGGGGCTATGGATCAGCTGATCACCTGCCTTTACAATTATACGATCGCGCTGTTACCGCCGGCAGCCGATGATAAATTCACCATGGCGGCGACCGGCGGCTATGGCCGGGCGACTTTGGCGCCGTTCAGCGACATCGATCTGTTGTTTTTGACCGATCATAAACCCTCCGCCCGGGTTGAGCGGGCGGTTGAATTCATGCTTTATTTCCTGTGGGATCTCGGTCTGAAGGTCGGTCACGCGACCCGATCGATCAAGGAATGTCTGCGCGAAGCCCGCGATGATGTCACCATCCGCACCTCGCTGCTCGACGCCCGCTGCCTGGCTGGTGACCGGGCTTTGTTCGCCAGTTTCCATATCGAATTCCGCGCCGATTGCGCAGCAGAAGGGCCTGCGGCCTATATCCATGCCAAGCAGGAGGAGCGTGCGGCACGGCATTCGCGCTTCGGTGAAACCCCGTTCATGGTCGAGCCGAATATCAAGGAAGGAAGGGGCGGACTGCGTGATTTGCAAACGCTCTATTGGGTGTCGCGCTATGTGTTCAACACATTCGCCATGACCGAACTGGTTGGGCCGAAAGCGCCCGGCGGCGGCATTCTGACCGAGAGCGAGGCGCGCGCCTGCAAGCGGGCTTGGGACTATCTGTGGACGGTACGGTTTCATTTGCATTATGTCGCCGGTCGGGCGGAGGAGCGGCTGACATTTGATTTGCAGCCGGTTATCGGCGCACGCATGGGCTATACCCGCCATGGACGGCAGGATGGTGTTGAGCGGTTCATGCGGCATTATTTTCTGGTGGTGCGCGAAGTGGCGCGGGTGACCGGGGTTCTGGAACCGGCTCTGATCCGCGCTGCCTTGGGACCGCCTGCTATCGTGCCGGCGACCGATGTCGCACTCGTGGAAGCGGGATTTGTTCTGGCGGACGGTAAAATTCTATTTGCACCCGGGCGCGATCCGGGCGACGAACCGCTGCAGCTTTTTCGTATTTTGCTGTGCGCGCGTGAGCGTGGGCTTGATTTGCATCCGCTGGCTTTGCGCGCACTGATCCGCAATGCCCGGGCGGCCGCGGAATTGCGCGACGATAAGCAGGCGGCCGCGCTGTTTCTCGATCTGCTGTGCGGCGGTTTTGAGGATGTCGGCAAAGCCGATGGCGCAAGCTGGCTGACCGTCATGAACGAGACCGGCATTTTGGGCCGCTATCTGCCCGATTGGCGGCGCATCGTGGGCCAGATGCAGTTTGATTCCTATCATGTTTTTACCGTCGATGTTCACACCATCCAGGCGCTGCGCAATCTGAATACGATGGAGCGCGGTGAGCTTGCCGAAATTGCTCCCGTTGCCAGCGGCCTGATGAAGCATGTGCAATCGCGCCGGGCGTTGTGCGTGGCCTTGCTGTTGCACGATATTGCCAAAGGCCGCGGCGGCGATCATTCCGAACTCGGGGCCGAACTCGCGCTGACCATCGGGCCGGCTTTGGGATTGACGGCCGAGGAGACCGAAATGGTCTCCTGGCTGGTGCTGCATCATCTGATTCTCAGCCAAACCGCCTTTTCGCGCGATATTGACGATCCGAAAACGATTCTGGATCTGGCCGATGTTGTGCAATCGCCGGAGCGGTTGCGCTTGTTATTGATTTTAACGGTCTGTGACATTCGTGCGGTATCCCCAAAAGTCTGGAATGGCTGGAAGGCGACTTTGCTGCGTGAGATTTATGCCCGCGTCGCCGAAGTGCTCGAAGGCGGCCTTGCCACCACCGAGCGCGATACGCGGGTGATCCGGGTTAAGGAAGTGGTCGCCGAATTGCTGGCCGATTGGACGGCGGCTGAGCGGGAGGAATTTTTCGCCCTTGGGTATCCGGGTTATTGGCTTGGATTTGATCCCGAAAGTATCGAGCGGCATGGCCGGTTGATCCGTGACGCCAAGCGCCGCAAAATGCCGCTGGTCGTTTCCGCAGAGCCCATCCCGGCCCGTGCGGTCACTGAGATTGTCGTCTATACCACCGATCATGCAGGCCTGTTCAGCAGGATTGCCGGCGCATTGGCGATTGCCGGGGCGTCGATCGTGGATGCGCGCATCCATACGCTGACCGATGGCATGGCGCTCGATACATTCTGGATTCAGGATATTCTGGGTGGGCCGTTCGATGAGCCGCACCGTCTCGCGCGGTTGTCAGCATTGGTTGATCAGGCATTGTCCGGGCGGTTGAAACTGGCCGCTGAAATCCGCAAGGCCGGGCGCACCATGGTCAATAGCCGGATGCGCGCGATCCATGTACCGCCGCGCGTGGTGATCGATAATCGAGCGTCGAATCGTCATACCGTGATCGAAGTCAATGGCCGTGACCGGCCGGGCCTGCTGCATGATGTCACGGCGGCGATCAGCGCCGAGGGGCTGCAAATCGCCTCTGCCCATGTCACCACCTATGGCGTGCGGGCGGTGGACGTATTTTACGTGAAAGACGTGTTCGGCATGAAGGTTGAGAATGAGCGCAAGCTCGCCCAGTTGCGGGCGGCCTTGCTCGATGCGCTGAGTTTGGTTGCTGATGCTGCGTAAAAATCAACTCGATGCGTAAGCGGCGGCGAGTTTGGATTGGGGTTTGCGCCCGAGGCTGGCGGAAATAAATTGGCCCGCCGCGATCACCTTGTCGGTATCGATGCCGGTCGTGCAGCCGATGCCGGCGAGCATGTATAATAAATCCTCGGTTGCGACATTGCCTGAAGCGCCTTTGGCATAGGGGCAGCCGCCAAGGCCCGCCACCGCACTGTCAATGACCCGCACGCCTGCTTCGAGACAGGCCAGTATATTCGCCAAAGCCTGGCCGTACGTGTCATGAAAATGCACGGCGAGCACTGCCATCGGGATTTCGCTGGCGACCATGCGCAGCATGTCGCGCGCGGCGAAGGCGGTGCCGACGCCGATCGTGTCGCCCAGTGAGATTTCGTAACACCCCATCTCGCGCAAGGTGGTTGCGACCTGCATGACGGCACCGGGCGCCACCTTGCCCTCGTAGGGGCAGCCAAGGACGCATGAGATGTAACCGCGCACCCTGATATTGCGGGCTGTGGCGGCCTGAATGACCGGCGCGAAGCGGGCCAGACTTTCGGCAATCGAGCAATTGATATTGCGCTGGGAAAATGTCTCCGACGCCGCGCCGAATACGGCGATCTCGTCAATATCGCAAGTGAGTGCTGCATCCATGCCTTTCATATTGGGCACCAGAACCGGATAGGTTACGCCAGGGCGGCGGGTGATGCCGGCCAGAACCTGGTCCGTATCGGCCATTTGCGGCACCCATTTGGGCGAGACGAACGCCCCTGATTCGATGGCTGTCAGACCGGCGAGGCCGAGCATGTCGATCAGCCTGATGCGGTCCGCCACGCTGACTTTCACGGCCTCGTTCTGCAACCCGTCGCGCGGCCCGACCTCGACGATTTTGACATCGCTCTGGCTCATGGGTGGGGCGCTTCCAGGCGGATGAGCTCGGCGCCGTCATCGACCAGATCTCCGACCGCGCAGGCGATGTGGGCGACAATCCCGGCGGCGGGTGCGGTGACGCGCATTTGCATTTTCATCGCCTCCATCACCAACAGAACGGCATTTTCGGCGACATTGTCACCAGCTTGCACGGCAATTTCCAGAATTTTGCCGGGCATAGGGGCCAGCACAAGGCCAGCGCGGGCTGCTTTCTGCGGCGGCGGCGCGAGAGGGTCCACTAATTCCAGCTTGTGGTGATGACCGGCGATAAAAATATCGACCAGGTTTTGATCGCAAATGACCCGCGCTGATTGGTGGAACCCGTTTACGCTGAGATGCAGGTGATTCTCGTCAAAGCGATAACGCACTTGATGGGCAGCGCTCTCATGCTCCAGGGTGAATGCGTCGGGGCTTTGCACAATGGCCCGCAGACGCTGTCGGCTATCGCCCATCTGAGCCCAGAAATCCTGATAGGCGGGCCCGCTGATCCGCCACAGGCTGGGTGCTGCCCAAGGGGAATAAGGGTCTGCCGGGTCGGCAAACTTTGTCTGCGTCGCTAATTTGTAAGCGATGGCGGCGCAGAGCGCATGATCGGGGATCGTGCTGCGGTCCTCGTGCAACAAGGCTGCATGCTGGGCGATGAAGCCCGTGTCGAATTGCCCGGCGGCGAAGGCTTCATGGGCGATGATCCGGCGCAACAAATCGATATTGGTGTGCACACCGAGGATTTCGAAATCGGCCAAAGCGCCGGCGAGATGGCGCAAGGCATCGGCGCGGGTTTCGCCCCAGGTGATCAGCTTGGCAATCATTGGGTCGTAATGGATTGAGATGTCATCGCCTTGTCGCACGCCGCTATCGAGCCTGACATGATCGCTTGTTTCGGGCGGGTGGAAATGGCGCAGACGGCCGATCGAGGGTGCGAAATCGCGCTGCGGGTCCTCGGCATAAATGCGAACTTCCAGTGCATGGCCGGTGATGCTGAGGTCATCCGCGGTCAATGGCAGAGGTTGCCCGGCGGCGATGCGTAATTGCCATTCCACGAGATCGAGCCCGGTGATCATTTCTGTGACCGGATGCTCAACCTGCAAGCGGGTGTTCATTTCCATGAAATAGAACGCATCGCCTTCGACGATGAACTCGACCGTGCCCGCGCCGACATAATCGACCGCGCGGGCTGCCCGGCAAGCGGCCTCACCCATGGCGTGCCGGCGTTGTGGGGTCATGAAGGGGGCGGGTGCTTCCTCGATTATTTTTTGGTAGCGGCGCTGGATTGAGCAATCGCGCTCGAACAGTGAGACGACCTGGCCGTGCGTGTCGGCGAAAACCTGAATTTCGATATGGCGTGGCCGGCTCAGGAAGCGTTCGATGAGGACATGATCATCACCGAACGAGGAGAGCGCTTCATTTTTTGCCCGCGTGATGGCATCGGCAAAATCTTCATAGCGTTCGACGATGCGCATGCCTTTGCCGCCGCCGCCGGCCGAGGCTTTGACGAGCAGCGGCAGGCCGATTTTATGAGCCTCTGCGGTGAGCGTGGCGATCGATTGATCATCGCCGTGATAGCCAGGGACAAGCGGCACGGCAAAATTTTGCATCAAGCTCTTGGCTGCGGATTTCGAGCCCATGGCGCGCATGGCGCTGGCCGGCGGCCCGATAAAGACGATGCCGGCTGCAGCGCAGGCATCGGCGAAATCAGGGTTCTCGCTGAGAAATCCATAGCCCGGGTGAATCGCCTGGGCGCCGGATTGGCGGGCGGCTGCCAGAATATGGGATGTCGATAAATAGCTCTCGCGCGCCGGTGCCGGACCGATCGCTATCGCTTGATCAGCCAAGGCGACATGCATGGCATCGGCATCGGCATCGGAATAGACCGCGATGGTGCGGATGCCCAGGACGCGCGCGGTGCGGATGATGCGGCAGGCAATTTCACCGCGATTGGCGATGAGGATCGTGTCGAACAGTGGGCTCATGATGCGATCCAAGGGGCTGGTCGTTTGGCGAGAAAGGCCGCGACACCCTCGCGCCCTTCAGTGGAGGCGCGTATTTCCGCGATCAGATTTTGTGTATGCGCGATCAGTTGATCATCGATGGCCCGGCCTGCGACATCGGCGATCAGTCGCTTGGCCGCGCGCTGAGCTTGGGGCGCGCCTTTGAGCAGATGGGCGATCATTTGTGCGGTCCGGCTTGTTAATTCATCTAACGGCATAATCTCATGGACCAGCCCGATGTCACGCGCGGTTTCGGCTGAGAATATCTCGGCCGTGGCAAAATAGCGCCGGGCCTGATGCGGGCCGATGGCGGCGACGACATAGGGGCTGATGACGGCGGGGATGAGGCCCAGTCGCACTTCGGAGAGGCAGAATTTGGCGCGATCGGCAGCCAGCACGATATCGCAGCAGGCAGCGAGCCCGACGCCGCCGCCATAGGCGGGGCCTTGCACCACGGCAATGGTCGGGCAGGAAAGCTGGTCGAGCGTGCGCATCAATGTGGCAAGGCCGGCAGCGTCCCGCAGATTATCCGCAATCGCGGTATCGGCCATGCGGCGCATCCAGCCCAGATCCGCACCGGCCGAAAAACTCGGCCCGTTGGCGGCCATGACGAGCACCCTCAGACGCGGATCGGCATCATAGGCGCGCAATTTGGCGGTGAGGGCCGCAATCAGCGTATCGTCGAAGGCGTTATGAGTATCCGGCCGATCAAGTGTGATGGTCGCGACGCCGTGTTGATCCATATGGTCGATTAACATGCCATGCTCACATTCTGAACAGACCAAAGCGTGTCGCTTCGATCGGGGCGTTGAGGGAGGCCGAAATGCCGAGGCCCAGAACCTGGCGTGTGTCGGCGGGGTTGATCACGCCGTCATCCCAAAGCCGGGCGCTGGCGTAAAAAGGATGCCCCTGGCGATCATATTGCGCCTCGATCGGGGCTTTGAATGCTGCCTCATCGGCTTGTGTCCATTGATCGCCTTTGGCTTCGATATTGTCGCGCTTGATCTGAGCGAGAACCGAGGCGGCTTGCGGCCCGCCCATGACGCTGATGCGCGCGTTCGGCCACATCCACAAAAAGCGCGGCCCGAAGGCGCGGCCGCACATGCCGTAATTGCCGGCACCGAAACTGCCGCCGATGATGACCGTGAATTTCGGCACATTGGCGGTGGCGACGGCTGTGACCATTTTGGCGCCATCCTTGGCAATGCCGCCGGCCTCGTATTTTCGCCCAACCATGAAGCCTGTGATGTTTTGTAGAAACACCAAGGGGATGCCGCGCTGGGCACAAAGCTCGATGAAATGTGCGCCCTTTTGCGCGCTTTCCGAAAACAACACACCGTTATTGGCGACGATGCCGACCGGATAGCCCCATATGCGCGCGAAACCGGTGACCAAGGTTGGGCCGTAAAGCGGCTTGAATTCATCAAACAGGCTGGCATCGACGATGCGGGCGATGATCTCGCGCACGTCATAAGGCTCGCGCAGATTGGCCGGCACCACGCCGTAGATCTCCTCGACCGGAAATGCGGGGGCAATTGGTGCTGCAATATCCAATGAAACCTGTTTGCGCCGGTTCAGATTGGCGACCAGATTGCGCGTGATCGAGAGGGCATGGGCGTCGTTTTCGGCGAGATAATCGGTGACGCCGGAGATGCGGCTATGCACATCCGCGCCGCCCAGATCTTCGGCACTGACGATTTCGCCGGTGGCGGCTTTGACCAGCGGCGGTCCCGCGAGAAAAATCGTGCCTTGGTTGCGGACGATGATGGATTGATCCGACATGGCCGGCACATAGGCGCCACCTGCGGTGCAGGAGCCCATGACGACGGCGATTTGCGGAATGCCGGCGGCGGACATTTGCGCCTGGTTATAGAAAATCCGGCCGAAATGATCCCGGTCTGGGAAGACATCGTCCTGGTTGGGCAGG
>NCAP01000031.1 GCA_002255495.1 Rhodospirillales bacterium 20-60-12
GCCTCCATTCGCCATCATCTTCTCTGCGCCAAAGTCCATTCCCATAAAATCGACGGATGTCCTCTAAAAAGAAATTTCTTAATTCTTTCGCCATACCGCGAGTGGCCACACAGGCTTGTATGCGGTCGCCGGTGTCAACCAGGATCGGCACGTTAGAGGAAATTTGTCTGCCCCCGACACCTACTATCTGCCCATCAATCATTGCGGTCTGTTCAATCGGCAAAATCTGAGCAGGTTTAGGCGCACGAATTCCGGGAAATTCGATAATTTCAGCCCCTCCCTCAACCGGGGCATAATTTGCAAAGGTGTTATCTTCCACCAATTTGCGGTTTATGTCCTGGTAAGCCTTTAAGGCAACGACTGGGGCCGTCCCAGCCCTGACCGCGAACACGCGCGCCTCAACCTTGGGGTACGCCACATAGTCCACATCATGGACTAACTCTGCGGACCCGTCTTTGAGCTCAACAAAATGTACGCTTGCGTCCTCTCCTATTAGAACAGAAAGGTCGGCCATATATGCAGCAAGCCTGGACATTGGGATCGTGCTAGGGCGAAAGGCGTCTATCCTGAAGGTCAATCGGATAGGTCCATCAACCATAACGTTCTCCCCAATTTCCTTCAGCTTACCGCATAAAACGAGTCCCGGTAGGTCAAGCGCTTACCAATAATTCCTTTTAGCGCGCCTTCAGTCCTAGCGCTATCATCGAATCCCAGCCGTGCGCGCAGGTTATAGCGGAAGTCGAACTCAGCCAGGTAGCGGTGCAGGTGCTTCTCAGCGCAATGCTGGTAAACCCCGGTCATGCCGCGTTTGAAGATGCTGAAATAGCCCTCGATCGTGTTGCTATGAATCTCGCCGCGAACGTACTCACCCGCGCCGTGGCTGGTGAATTCGTGGCGAGCAAAATGCTTGTTCATCTTGCGGTATTGGCTGGCTTCATCCGTCATCAACGCCGTTTCTTTGGCAACGTTGGCTTTCATAATCGGCAACAAGGTTGCGGCGCTGGCGTTCTCGACATGGAAGGAACGAACTTCCCCACCACGCTCCACTAGGGAGAACACGGTGCGCTTGTGGCCGTAGCCTTTGCGCTTCACCTTGCCGGCCTTCATGCCAATGTAGGTTTCATCCGCTTCAACGGTCGCACCTTCGCCACCAAGCGGAGCCAGAGCGCCGGTTCGCATAGCTTCCCTAATCCGCTGGCTCATGAACCAAGCGCTTTTGACCGTCAGGCCGAGCACGCGGGCAAGCTGGTTGCTGGAAATTCCTTTTTTGCTGGAGCACATTAAAAACACGGCCTGGAGCCAGACGTGCAGCTTAATGTGGCTGCTCTCGAACACGGTGCCAACCGTCACGCGAGATTGTTTCCGGCACGCGTAGCACTTGAACAGGCCGGGACGGGTAGCTTTGCCGCCCATCCGCTTCATTTTCTCCATGGTGCCACAATGAGGGCACACCGGACCATGCGGCCAAACGATGCTTTCCAACTTGGCGTAAGCAGCTTCTTCATTTTGGAAGTAGGGGGCGTTCAGGATGCTCATGCCATAACCATACATAATGTGTTTGGGTTTGGTAAGTATAATATCGCCTTTGCAAAAAAGGACGCCCTAACAAACCTACCCGCAAATCCGCCGCGCCGCCTCGCTGTGGGCGGCGCAAAGCTGGGCCATGTCGAGCCCTGGGATTCGTCCCTCCTGCACCCGCCAGACGCCGCCGATCATGACCGCATCGGCACGGCTTGCGCCGCAGGTGATCAGCGCTGCCAGTGGGTCGCCGGCGCCGGAAAAGCGCGGCTCATCGAGTTTGAACAAAGCGAGATCCGCTTGCTTGCCGAGCGCAATCTCGCCGATATCATCCCGTCCCAGGCAGCGTGCCGAGCCTTTGGTCGCCCAGATGATCGGGTCGCGGTGGCGTGCCGCTTGAATGCCCCCGCCGGCGCGTGCGAGCAGCAGCGCCTGGCGCACCTCCTGGATCATGTTCGAGCTGTCATTCGAGGCACTGCCATCCACCCCCAGCCCCACCGCAACGCCGCGCGCCAGCAGATCGGGCAGGGGGCATATGCCCGATCCCAGGATCATGTTGGAACTTGGGCAATGGGCGATCGACATGCCGGCAGCCGCCAGCCGGTCCATCTCGTCGGGGGAAAAATGAATGCCGTGGGCGAGCCACGTGCGCGGCCCCAGCCAGCCGAGTGAGGCGACATAATCCAGCGGCCGCATGCCGTGGCAGGCGATGCAATACCCCGTCTCATCGGCGGTTTCCGCCAGATGCGTATGCAGCCGCACGTCGCTGGCTTGCGCCAGGGCGGCGGTCTGGCGCATCAAATCGGCCGAAACCGAGAAAGGCGAGCAAGGCCCGAGGGCGATTTGCGTCATGGCACCCGGCGCGCGTTCATGAAACCGGCCGATCAGCCTTTCGCAATCGGCCAGAATCACATCGATGCTCTGGGTCACGCCGCGCGGCGGCAACCCGCCATCCTCCACCGAGAGATCCATCGAGCCGCGGCACAGCACCACCCGCAAGCCCAGCCCGCGTGCTTCCTCGATCTGGATATCGATGGCCGCTTCGAGCCGGGCGGGAAAAATATAATGATGATCCGCCGCCGTGGTGCAGCCCGAGAGCAGCAATTCGGCCATCGCGAGCCGATTTGCCAGGCGAAAGGCCGGCTCATCGAGCCTCGCCCACACCGGATACAGTGCGCGCAGCCAGGGGAATAATTCCTGATCCACAGCCGCCGGCAAAGCGCGGGTCAGGGTTTGATAAAAATGATGATGCGTGTTGATCAACCCGGGCAGCAGCACATGCTGGCTGGCATCGAACACTTCATCGTAGCGCAGGCGCGGTCGCGCCGCCTTGGGGACCAATTCCTGAATGGTGCCGTGCTGAATGACCAGCCCGCCGGCATGATCCGGATGCAGGCAGGCGAGCGGGTTGGCAATCCATGTGGCCTTCGTGGTTTCAGACATCAAACCAGTCTAATCACCTGTAGCATTTTCGGCAACGCTCAGGCTTAAAATACATGTTGCGGGCAACGCTCGCGCGGCTATAATACGTCCACATCAAGCAGACGGATGAGCATGCCGACATTGGAGCAATTGAACGCGATGGACCGGGTGCGCTTCACAGCCACCCTCGCGGCGTTGTTCGAGCATTCGCCCTGGGTCGTCGAGCAGGCCTTCAGTGCTGGCCCTTTCGCCTCGCTCGCGGCCTTGCATGAAGCCTGCCTCGCCGCGATGCGCGCGGCCCCCGCTGCGGCCCAATTGGCGTTGATCAACGCGCATCCGGATCTGGCGGGCAAAGCCGCCAGGATCGGTGAATTGACCGCCGATTCCGCGCGCGAGCAATCCGGCGCCGGGCTCGACCGTTTGAGTGCTGCCGAATTCGCCCGGTTTCATGCCCTCAATCATGCCTATCGGGAAAAATTCGGCTTTCCCTTTATCATTTGTGTCCGGCATCACGATCGTGCTTCGATCATGGATGCGTTTGAACGGCGGATCGGGGCGGCACGCGATACGGAAATCGCCAATGCTCTGAGCGAAATAAGCGAGATAGCGCGATTCAGGTTGCTCGACCTGAGTTCGCCATGGCAGGAGATTGAGCGATGAACCACGTGCCCAGCATTGAGACCAACCCGGCGCTCACCCGGCTCACCGCCCAGGTGAAGCATGATCTCGATTGTCTGGATTATCCCGCGCGCAATTGGGTGCGCCCGCGCACGCATGAAAGCGGCCTGGCCGTCCATGACGCGGTGATCATCGGCGGCGGGCAAAGCGGCCTTGCCGCCGCCTTCGGGCTGATGCGCGAAAAAATAACCAACATATTGGTGCTCGATGAATGTCCCGAAGGGCTGGAAGGGCCGTGGGAGAGCTATGCGCGCATGGTCACGTTGCGCACGCCCAAACATCTCACCGCGCTCGATTTCGGCATGCCGAATCTCACCTTTCGCGCTTATTGGGAGGCGCAACATGGCGCAGAAGGCTGGGCCGCCTTGGGTAAAATCCCGCGTCCCGAATGGATGCGCTATTTGCGCTGGTTCCGCCGCACGCTCGATATCCCGGTCCGCAACAATACCAGGCTCGATCTGATCGAGCCCCTGGAGCATGGTCTGTTCCGCCTGCATGTCAGCGGCGCGGCCGTCACCGGCCCAGCGTATTTGCTGGCCCGCAAGGTCATTTTAGCCACCGGCATTCAAGGCGGCGGCGAATGGCATACGCCGGGCTTCATCCGCGAAGCCTTGCCGAAATCGCGCTACGCACATACTTCCGAAGTCATCGATTACGCCGCCATGCAAGGCCAGAGAATCGGCATTCTCGGCGGTGGCGCCTCGGCTTTCGATAATGCTCAATGGGCGCTGGGCGAGGGGGTGGCGAGCGTCGATCTATTCATCAGGCGTGCCGCCTTGCCGCGCATCAACCCCATTCGCTATATGGAAAATGCCGGATTTCTTGGCCATTTCGCCGATCTTGACGATGCGACGAAATATCGCGCCATCGATCATTTCCTCAAACTGAACCAGCCCCCCACCAACGACACCTTCAATCGGGCGCGCGCCTATCCCGGATTTTCGCTGCATCTCGGCGCCCCCTGGACCCAAGTGCGCGAGAGCGATCAAGGGGTCGTCGTCACCACACCAAGGGGCCGTCATGTTTTCGATTTTCTGGTGCTCAGCACAGGCATGTTGACCGATGCCAAATTGCGCCCCGAACTGGCCGCCCTCGCGCCGCAAATCGCCTGCTGGCGTGATATTTATACGCCGCCCGAGGGGCAAGCGAACCGCTTGGTCGATGATCATCCCTATCTCGGTGCGGATTTCTCCTTCACCGGATTGACCCCGCAAGGCCAGGGGCAGTTGCACGGCCTGTTCGCATTCAATTATTCCGCGCTGGCGAGCCTGGGCCTGTCGGCGTCGGCCTTGTCGGGCATGAAATTCGCTCTGCCGCGCCTGATCAATGGTGTCGCGCGGCAATTATTCACCGACGATCAAGACGCCATCATGGCCGGCTATTACGACTACGCCGACGAAGAATTTCTCGGGTGAATCAGGGCTATTTGACCACCCATGTGCTCGATGTCATGCGCGGCACCGGTGCCGGCGGCATGATGGTCAGCGTGCGGCACATCGCGCCTGCCGGCAGAGTTTGGCCCGCCATCGCGCTCGATGCGGGGGGCCGCGCGACATTGATCGAGCCGGGGCATCTGATCGCGGGCCTGTATGAAATCCTGTTCGATGCCGGTTCGTATCAAGTGGCGCAGCAACCCGGCTTTTTCACCGACATACCCGTGCGCTTCAAGGTCGATGATGGGACCATGCATGTCCATGTGCCCCTGATCCTCAGCGCCTTCGGCTACACGGTCTATCGTGGCGGCTGAGCGGCATTCTTCTGTGCCGAATCTCGCTTGGCATGAAATTTGTATGGTGATCTGACAAATGGGAGACGATCGATCAATGTCCGCACCGCAGGACCAGACGCCGCTTCTGAAATTAATCGGGATCACCAAGCAATTCCCCGGATGTCTAGCCAATGATCATGTCGATCTGACGGTCGGTCAGCATCAAATCCATGCATTGCTCGGCGAAAATGGCGCGGGAAAGAGCACGCTCGTCAAAATGATCTATGGCGTGATGAAGCCCGATGCGGGCGAGATTCTCTGGCAGGGCGAGCGCGTGACCATCGCGAACCCGGCCTTCGCCCGGCGCCTTGGAATCGGCATGGTGTTCCAGCATTTCTCGCTGTTCGAGGCGCTCACGGTCGTCGAGAATATTGCCCTTGGTTTGAACAATAAGGCCGACCGTATCGGCCTCGCCGACCGGATCGTTGAAATCTCCACCCGCTACGGATTGCCGCTCGATCCCGCGGCCTCGGTTCATGATCTCTCGGTGGGTGAACGCCAGCGTATCGAAATTGTCCGCTGCCTGCTGCAAAATCCGAAATTATTGATCATGGACGAGCCGACATCGGTGCTCACCCCGCAAGAGGCGAAAAAATTATTCGCCACCTTGCGCCGCCTCGCCACAGAGGGCTGTTCGATCCTTTATATCAGCCATAAACTGGAAGAAATCCGCGCTCTGTGCGAAGCCGCCACCATCATGCGCCTTGGCAAAGTGGTCGCCCATTGCACCCCCGCCGCCCATAGTGCGCGCGAACTGGCCGAATTGATGATCAGCGCCAAGCTCAAGCCCAATGATTTTGCCCCGCGCCCGATATCCGACCGACCGCCGCGTCTGATTCTGGATCGGCTGACGATCCGCTCGAATAATCAATTCGGTACCGATCTGACCGATATTTCGCTCGATCTTGCCCATGGCGAAATATTCGGCATTGCCGGCATCGCTGGCAATGGCCAAAGCGAATTGATGGAGGCGTTGTCGGGAGAAATTCCCTCCGGTAAGCCTGAGGCGATTATCTTGGACGGCATCAAAATCGGCCATGAGGGCCCCAATGAGCGCAGGCGGCTCGGCGGCAGTTTTCTGCCTGAAGAGCGCAACGGCCATGGCGCCATCGGCGGCATGAGCCTCTCCGAGAACGGATTTTTATCGGGTCATGTCCGCGGATCATTGCACCGGCTGGGCTTGATCGATCGCAAGCGCAGTTTCGATTTCGCCCAGTCGATCATTCACCGTTTCGACGTCCGCACCACCGGCCCGGCCGCCGAGGCGCGTGCGCTCTCCGGCGGCAATTTGCAAAAATTCCTGGTCGGGCGCGAGGTTTTGCAGGCACCGGGATTATTGGTGATCAACCAGCCGACCTGGGGGGTCGATGCCGGTTCGGCAGCCGCGATTTATCAAGCGATCGTGCAACTCGCCGAAGCCGGCACGTCGATCATTTTGATCTCGCAGGATCTCGATGAAATCTTCCTCCTGTGCGACCGGCTGGCGGTCATCGCCGGCGGCCGCCTCTCCGCGCCGATGCGCGTGGCCGACGCCTCGATCGAACGGATCGGCCTGCTCATGGGCGGCACCGCCGAAGCCCGGGAGGTCGCGCATGCAGTTCCGGTTTGAACCGCGCGGCGAGCGCTCACGCTTATGGAGTGTGGCCTCGCCCGTGCTCGCCATTTTCGTCACCATCATGGCAACCGGTCTGATTTTCGCGGTGCTGGGCAAGCCGCCTTTGCTCGCCGTCTACACATTCCTGGTCGTGCCGATCTTGAATCTCGCCGGTCTGTCCGCCCTTGCGGTCAAAGCGGCCCCCTTGATCATCATGGGGGTCGGGCTGTCATTGTGCTATCGGGCCAATGTCTGGAATATCGGTGCCGAAGGGCAATTCACATTAGGCGCCATCGCGGGCGGCGGCGTCGCGCTGGCCTTTGCGAATGCGCCATTCTGGCTGCTCTATCCTGCGGTTCTGCTGAGCGGTGTGGCTGGCGGCATGGCCTGGGCAGCGATCACCGCGATATTGAAAACGCGCTTCAACGCCAATGAAATCCTGACCAGCCTGATGCTGACCTATGTCGCGCAATATGGCCTGATCTGGCTGGTCACCGGGCCATGGCGCGACCCCAAAGGCTTTGGCTTTCCGCAAACCGCCTTGTTCAGCGCCTCGGCCACAACACCCGTCATCGTCCCCAACACCGGCATTCACCTGGGCTGCCTCGCCGCACCCTTCATCGCCCTGGGCATCTGGCTGCTGCTCTCGCGTTCGGTGCTGGGGTTTCAGTTGCGCGCGGTCGGGCTCGCGCCGCGCGCCGCGCGCTTCGCCGGGTTCAGCGAAGTAAGGCTGATCTGGACAGCGATGCTGATCAGCGGCGGGCTTGCCGGTCTGGCCGGCATTTTCGAAGTCACCGGCCCGATCGGCCAGCTCACCACTGAAATATCGCCGGGCTACGGCTTCACCGCCATCATCGTCGCCTTCCTCGGCCGCCTGCACCCGATCGGTGTCATTTTTGCAGGGTTGCTCCTCGCCTTGTCTTATCTGGGCGGCGATGCGGCACAGATGAATCTCGGTCTGCCCAGCGCAGTCACCGGCATTTTTCAGGGCATATTACTGTTCAGCCTGCTCGGCTGCGACATTTTGATCCTCTACCGCGTCAAGCGTATCGTGCCGCTCAAATTGCCGGCGGGAGAGACCGCATGATTTTTCTCATCGTCAGTTTTCTGGTCAGCATGATCAGCGCGTCCACGCCCTTGCTCATCGCCGCATCGGGCGAATTGATTGCCGAGAAATCCGGCGTTCTCAATCTCGGAGTCGAGGGCATGATGCTGATGGGTGCCATTGCCGCATTCGCCACCGCGCATGCCACCGGCAGCACCAGCCTCGGCATGCTCGCCGCGATCGGCGCGGGCATGATGATGGCGCTGCTATTCGCCTTCCTCACGCTCACTTTGCTCGCCAATCAAATCGCCTCGGGGCTTGCTCTGACGATTTTCGGCCGCGGCTTCTCAGCTTTGTTGGGCGCCGGCTATGTCGGTATCGC
Source organism: Rhodospirillales bacterium 20-60-12 (assembly GCA_002255495.1). Lineage (GTDB taxonomy): Bacteria > Pseudomonadota > Alphaproteobacteria > Acetobacterales > Acetobacteraceae > 20-60-12. The sequence goes on from NCAP01000031.1 coordinate 8,408, forward strand.
CGCCCCCACGCTCAGCAAGCTCAATATTCCCATTCTGTCGCATTTGCCGGTCATCGGCCCGATCCTGTTTCACCATGATGTTCTGGTCTATGGGTCCTTCGTGATGATCGGCGCAATCTGGTGGTTTCTCAACCGCACCCATGCCGGATTGATCCTGCGCGCGGTGGGGGATTCGCACGATGCGGCACACGCCACCGGCTACCCGGTCCTGCGCATCCGCTACGCCGCCACCGCCTTCGGCGGCGCCATGGCCGGGCTCGCGGGAGCGTATCTCTCGCTGTCCTATTCGCCGCTCTGGGCGCAGGACATGACGGCCGGGCGCGGATGGATTGCACTCGCTTTGGTCACGTTCTCGGCCTGGCGGCCGCTTTGGCTGTTGTTCGGTGCCTATCTGTTCGGCGGCATCATGTTTCTCTCGCTTTATCTGCAAGGCATGGGCGTGCCGATCCCGGCCCCCTTCATCTCGGCCCTGCCTTATCTGGCCACAGTGATCGTGCTGGTGCTGATCTCGCGTGACCGCCGGCGCATCCGCCTCAACCAGCCCGCCTGCCTCGGCAAATCATTCCACGCCGCCGCTTGAAAGCCTCATCCCCACGCACCGTGATGCACGGCGGCGGCTTTCTCGCTCAAAAGCGGGCCGATAATCTCAACCTGCCGCTGGCCCGCGGCAAACACGCTCCGGCAGGGTAAATCAAGTGTCGGGTTCTCCGGATGATTGCCGGTGAACGCCTTCAAGCCCTGCTCGCTCATCCCGTACACCACCCGGCCGATGCCCGCCCAATAGGCCGCACCGGCGCACATCGCGCACGGCTCGGCCGAGGCGTATAACGTGCATTCAGCAAGGAAAGCGGGCTCATATTGAATGCTGGCGCGCGTCATCAGCACCCGTTCGGCGTGGCCCGTCATGTCGCGCTGCGGCTGATAGGCATTTTCCTGTTCGAGCAGAATCTCGCCCTGCGCACTGACCAGAATGGCCCCGAATGGATGATTGCCGTGCGCCCGCGCCTGGCGCGCCAGCTCGAACGTCCGGCGGAGGAAAAATGCGTCGTCGAGTGGGGCGCTCATGCCGTTTGTTTGGCAGCCAACCGCTCACGGTGGCGGGCGACCACCGGCCCGCTCTCATTATAGGCGTGGCAGGAATTGAGCATGGAGGGCGGGATCACCGAAATCCGCTCGGTCTTCGGGTCCTTCGTATTCAAATGCGATTTCACGCTGAACATGGTCTGGAAGGCCACGGTCGCGACCTGCTGGAGCAATTCGCGCAAATGCGTGCAACCCTCCACACCGCCCACTTGCGCCATCGCCCCTTTCAAGAACCCTTTGCCAATGGTCAGGCCGGCGAGGCGCGCAAAATTTGGCGCGACCCCCGGGCAGATCGAATAAGGCGTCTTTTCCATCGTCGCTTCGCAGGATTGCACGGTGAAATTCTGGTCGATGGTCAGGCGCAAAAACATATGATGCAGCGGCTCGCCCGCCGGGATCAGGCCCCGATCGCCATTGCCGAAACTATAAGTCTTGGTGTCGGTCATCTGCGCCTCGATATCGATCAGCCCGTCCTCGCGGGCGTAGCCGCGCAATTGAATGTCGCGCGCATGCAGTAATTTCCGGTCGGCGGGCGGGCTGAGGGGCATGATCGGGCCTTTGTGCAATGCAAAATAATTCCTGACGAATACGTTAAGGGGCGGCAGGATTTCGTGCAATCCACAGCTGGAATTCCATGCCTCATCCGCTGCATGGCAGCCTTGCTTACCTTGCTGCAATAACCAATTGCCGGGGTGGGCCGCGTTCTGCATTCATGGCCATCGCGGCGCCGCTCGCTCGACCCATCGCCGCCGGCGGCGCGGGACTGAAGGTGCAATTGAACTGATCACGACCAACAGCTTACGACGAGGCGATGATGACGAGCGGCACTCTAAACCAAACCGTAACCGGGCCGGCTTTCAGCCATGAGCAGAAAATGCAGGTGGTGTTCGGCATCATCCTGTGCCTGTTGCTGGCGGCCATCGACCAGACGGTCGTGATCCCGGCCGTGCCGGCGATTGCCGCCGATCTCAATGGCTTTGCCGGGCTTTCATGGGTGGTCACCGCCTATCTGCTCACCTCCACCGCCACCACCCCGCTCTATGGCCGGCTGTCGGACCAGTTTGGCCGCCGGGTGATGCTTGCCCCGGCGATTTTACTCTTTGTCCTCTCATCGGTGGTCTGCGCGCTGGCCGCCAATTTGCCCGAATTGATCATCGGCCGGGCGCTGCAAGGGGTGGGCGGCGGCGGGCTGATGGCGGTCTCCCAGGCCGCCATCGCCGATGTCATCCCGCCGCGCGAGCGGGGCAAATATCAAGGCTGGCTCGCCGGCACCTGGGGGGTCGCCTCCACCGCCGGGCCGATCCTGGGCGGCTGGGTGACCGATCATTTCTCCTGGCGCTGGATTTTTTGGGGCAATTTGCCGCTCGGCCTTGCGGCCTTCCTGTTCAGTTGGCGGGGCCTGGCCATGCTGAGTGCGCGCGGCACCGGCGGGCGGATCGATTATCTCGGCGCGGCTTTGCTTACCCTCGCGGTCACCTGCCTGCTCCTCGCACTCGGCTGGGGCGGCCATGCTTACCCTTGGTCATCGGGGCCGGTGCTGGGCAGTTTCGGCGCAGGCTTCGTGCTCCTCGCCTTGCTGTGGGGGCATGAACGCAGAGTGCGCCACCCGTTGCTGCCGGTCCGGCTATTTGCCTACCCCGCCTTTCGGATTCTGGTGCTGATCGGGTTTTTCATCGCCTTGATGATGTTCGCCGCGATTTTTCTGCTGCCGCTTTATTTCCAGTTGGTGTTCGCCGCCAACCCCGAGCAATCGGGCCTCTATGTCATGCCGTTTTTAATCTCGACCACCATCGGCGCCTATGCCGCCGGCCAGGCGGCCCGTCATCTGGGCCGCACCCGTAATTTGATGCTCGGCGGATTAGGGCTCGCCCTGGTCTGCTTTTTGGCACTCGGCTGGATCAGCGACGGCGCGGGCGTCGGCCTGGTCATCGGCGTCAGTTTTGCTTTGGGAATCGGCATCGGGTTCGTTCTGCCCACCTCGCTGGTCGCCGTTCAAAATGCCGCACCGCGCGAGGATGTCGGCGCCGCCACCGCGACATTGCTGCTCCTGCGCGCCATGGGCGGCGCCTTCGGGGCGACCATGGCCGGCACAATTTTGGCCATTCGCCTGGGGCCGGGTATCGCAGCATTGGGTCACAAGGCCGGCCGGCTCGCGCTCAGCCATGCCAGTCTGTTAAGTGCATTTCATCTGGCTTTTCTGGCCGGTGGGGTTGCGTCATTTGTTGCCGTTGCGGTATGCATGCAACTTCCCGATGCAGCCTTGCGGGAAACGCTCGAACAACAACCAGAACCTAACGGCCATTAGATTGATATAGTCTTGGGTTGAGTGCCCCGACCTCAGTTAGCCCTTTGAAATTGACCGATCTGCCCGTGCCGGGTTGTAAACCTCTTTGTCTCGTATATCATTGCAGAACCGATTCAATCTAGGATGATGATATGGATCAGGCTATTGTAACGGAGCGCCCGCCTTTTCCGCCTTTCACCGCGGCCAGCGCCGCCCAGAAAGCACGGATGGCCGAGGATGCCTGGAATAGCTGTGATCCGTATCGTGTCGCGATGGCCTATACCGAGGATACCATCTGGCGCAATCGCTCCGAATTTTTCACCGGCCGTCCCGCCATCACGGCCTTTCTCATTCGCAAATGGACCAACGAGCTCGAATATCGCCTGATCAAAGAGGTCTGGGCGTTTCACAACACCCATATTGCCGTCCGCTTCGCCTATGAATGGCGCAATGCGGCTCATCAATGGTTTCGCTCTTACGGCAACGAACAATGGGAATTCACCGCCGCCGGCCTGATGTGCCGGCGGCAAGCCAGCATCAACGATATCTCAATCGCCAAGTCCGACCGCAAATTCCACTGGACCCAAGGCACCCCCCGCCCGGCCGATTATCCCGGCATGACGGAGCTGGGTCTATAGATCAGCAATATCGGTGCGTTAGAGCGTGATCGTTTTACAATGACACGCTCTATGTGTATTTTATCCATCAATTTCATAGGTTTAGCTGCAGCGAAGTGGCTCCAGCTAAACCTATATTGATCTAGATCAGTAACCACATGACCATCAACGCCACACTCCAAAGAGAGAAAAAGTTTTTTGCGTCTTTTTTTCAAAAAAGACGTCCTGATAGAATCGCGATATACGCTGCGTGAATGCCATCACCCACGCAGCGTCGCTCAATTCAAGCTGTCTGCTCGCGCCGCAACAATTTCGCGGCGCTCACCATATTCACCAATGCCGGCCGCACTTCCTCCCATTTGCGGGTTTTCAAACCGCAATCCGGATTGACCCATAATTGACCAGGCTCAATGCGCGTCAGCGCACGGCGCAGCAGGCCGAGCATTTCATCGGGCTCCGGCACGCGTGGGCTGTGAATATCCCACACCCCCGGCCCGATATCATTGGGATAACGATGTGTCGCAAACCCGTCGAGCAATTCCATGCGTGAGCGGGTCGCTTCAATACTGATCACATCGGCATCCAGGGCCGCGATATCGCTCAGAATATCATTGAAATCCGCGTAGCACATATGGGTGTGAATTTGCGTCCCGTCGGCAACGGGCGAGGCTGTGAGCCGAAAACTCTCAACCGCCCAGGACAGATACGCAGCCTGCTCCGCCCGCCTGAGCGGCAAGCCCTCGCGCAATGCCGGCTCATCAATCTGGATGATACCGATATGCGCCGCTTCCAGATCCGCCACTTCGTCGCGCAATGCCAGGGCGATCTGCTTGCATACCGTCTCGCGCGCAATATCCTCACGCACGAACGACCATTGCAGAATCGTCACCGGCCCGGTCAGCATCGCCTTCATCGGCTTTGTCGTCAGCGATTGCGCATAAAGGGTCCAGCGCAACGTCATGGGTGCAGGCCGCGCCACGTCGCCCCAGATGATCGGCGGTGCGACACATCGGCTGCCATAGGATTGCACCCAACCATGCTGGGTGAAAGCGAATCCGGCGAGCTGCTCGCCGAAATAACGCACCATGTCATTGCGCTCGAACTCGCCATGGACCAGCACATCAATGCCGATGTCCTCCTGCCACGAAACGGCTTGGGCAATCCGGCCCGCAATCGCATCGTCGTAGCTCCGATCGTCAATTTCGCCGCGCGCATGGGCTGCCCGCAATTGCCGGATCTCGGCGGTCTGCGGTAGCGAGCCGATCGTGGTGGTGGGGAAGGCGGGCAATCCGAGTTGCTTTTGCTGAACCATGCGTCGCGTCGCATAGCCCGAGCGCCGCTGCGCCATGTCTTGCGACAGGCCGGCCAGTCGGTCTGCAACCGCACGATGATGCACATCCTCGCTTTCCCGCAATCCGGCGATGGCGCGATCGCTCGCCTCCAATGCCAGAGCGATGGATGATGCCCCCTCATCCACGCCCTTCGCCAAATCGGCGATCTCCCGCAGTTTTTGCACAGCGAATGCCAAAGATTGATGCAAAACAGCCGGCAATTTCGTCTCCAGCGCGCTATCGAGCGGTACGTGCAACAGACTGCACGACGGTGCAATCAGCACCCGCCGCGCATCGCGCCGTGCTGCCACCTGCTGGGCGACCCGCAATGCCGCGCGCAAATCCGTCCGCCAGATATTGCGGCCATCCACGAGCCCTAACGATAACGCCAGATCCGGCCGCGCATGGTCCAAAACCGGGGTTAGGTCAGCCGCGCCACGGCATAAATCCAAATGCAAACCATGAACCGGCAATGCCAGTATCGTCGGCAGATTATCCCCCATCGGCGCGAAATAGCTGGCCAACAGAATCTCGATCGGCGGGCAGGCCAACGCACCATAGGCCAGAGTGATCGCATCGCGCTGGCGCGATGTCAGATCCAGCGCCAGGATCGGCTCATCGATCTGCACCCAGCTCACCCCTTCCTGCGCCAACTCTGCCAGTATCTGGTGATAAAGCGGCAGCAATCGGGGCAGTAAATCAAGCGCGTCAGAGCCGTCATCGGTTTTGGAAAGATGCAGGAAACTGATCGGTCCCAGCAAAACCGGCCGGGTTCGCAAGCCATGAGCCGCCGCTTGGCGATAAGCAGCCAGCGGACGATTTTCGGTCAGCTCAAATCGCTGTCCGGCATGCAAACGCGGCACCATATAATGATAATTCGTATCGAACCATTTGGTCATTTCCAGCGCCGCCTGACCATGGCCGGCATGGCCGCACGCCGCTTCATGCGTGCCGCGCGCAAGCGCAAAATACTGCGCCAATGACGGTTTTTCACCAGGCTTCCAGCCATAGCCCGGTGGCACGGCGCCGAGCATCATCGCCGTATCGAGCACATGATCATACAGCGTGAAGTCGCTCGAAGGGATATGCCCGATACCGGCAGACCGCTGAATCTGCCAGTGCTTTTGCATAATGGCGTGGGCGGCGTCATGCAACGCGCTCGCATCGATCTGGCCGGACCAGAATGATTCAAGCGCTGTTTTGAGCGCACGCCGATGGCCGATGCGCGGAAATCCCAAATTACTGGCAATGGTCATGAAAGCGCCTCCCGGTTGCAAACAGGAGCGGGCGCGCAAGTCTGTAGGCAGCCCTTACGGCTTTGCCTTTTTGTCATCATCTATACTCCACGCCCGGTGCACCCCGCCCGGTCGTCTTGGTTTGTGCCGCGCCGGCAGGTCTCCTGGCTCGCGGGTCACCATGCCAATTTCAGCCTTCCCAGCTTGCGCCAGTGGCCAGCCCTTGCGGGCCTTGAAATCGACACTCACCGCTGACAGTTGCGGGGGCAGCCGCTGACTTGCCCCCGGGAGTGATCCCAGCCAGAGCGCACAGCGTTCCCTTTTGATCCGCTCGCGCGGAACCGTCGCGTCATCGCTCTAGCTTGGATTTGCCGATCGGACCAGAGGGCAGGGCGGCACGCCCGTGACAAGCCCGATCGCGGCTGGCAGGATTATCCCATGCATGATCTGTTACCGATTTTAACCTTCATGGTCGCCGCCGCCATCTTGACCATCACGCCGGGGGTGGACACTGCCATGATATTGCGCGCGGCAAGTGCTGGCGGGCCCGGCGCCGGTGTTGCGGCGGCCTTTGGCATCTCTCTGGGCTGCGTGTTCTGGGGCATCGCCGCCGCGTTCGGTCTCACCGCCATGCTGGCGGCCTCCGGTCTGGTGTTTTTGGGTTTGAAGTTGATCGGCGCAGCCTATTTACTCCGCATCGGCATCGGTCTGCTGGCCCGGCCGGGCCGGGCATCGTTATTCGTCCCCGGCCGCATGCCGCTCAGTCGCCTCGGTTTCGCCCTGGCCTTTCGCCGGGGATTGACGACGAATTTACTCAACCCGAAAATCGGCATCTTCTACATCACGTTTTTACCGCAATTCATTCCCCACGGCGCCGATGTCGCTGCGTTTTCACTTTTGCTGGCGGGCATTCATATTCTGATCAGTGCCCTATGGTTCACTTTGCTCATCGGCCTCACCGCGCCGCTCGGCCGCTGGCTCGCTCAGCCTTTGACCATCAAATGGCTCGATCGCCTGGCGGGTCTCGTCTTCATCGGCTTCGGGCTGCGGCTGGCGTTTGACAAAACAGCCTGATCAGTCCTCGATTTTATAGCCCAGCCGCTCGATCGTCGGCGCCAGAATCGGCAATATCGGTTCAAGATGTTTCAAATAAGCGCGATAGCGATAGCGTGAGCGATCATAAAGTTTTTCCGTCACCTGCGCGTAGCTCGCCGTGCGCGCATAACGCTGATTAGTCTCGAAATTCAAACAGGCCGGATCGAATGCCTCGCCAATGAAATCCAACGTCCGGCGTATTTCGCGTTCCTGATGATCCACCACATCCTCATAGCGCACCGCCAGATAACGCAGTGACATGTTTTCCTTATAATGCGCGATCAAATCGGCAATCAGCACATAATGCCGGGCAATGCTCGCTAGTTCGGCGGCGCAAAAATAACCATGCGTCAGATGGTTCGAATAGACCGACACCACGACGTCGAGCGGGTGGCGCAGCAAATGAATAATCGGCGCCTGTGGAAACAGCAAATGGATGATGCCCAGATGCGTCTCATTGAGCGGCATCTTGTCGGTGAACCACGACGCGCCCTCGCGCAGAATGCCGCTTTTGCGCACCCGTTCGAGATAATAATCGCGCAGCATATCCAACCCGTCACGCTGATCGCCCATCCATAATTCCGCCAACGCCTCAGGATAGGAAAGCGGCGAGGCCAACATGCGCGGAATGATATTGGTGATGTCGTTGACATAAGGCAGTTCATCGCCGGCGGCGATGGCCGGATGAACGCTCAGTGTCTGTTCAATCAAAGTCGTGCCCGAACGCGGAAAACCGATAATGAATACCGGCTGGGGCATGTCACGGCGAGGCTCGGCGCGCGGCAATGTCGCCAGCCGCCGCTCGGTGAAAAAATGCCGCAGCCGGGCCACCATGTCTCCGGCCATATCCGCAAGGTAGGTGCGCGCCCCCATATCCACGGCCAGCTTCTTGCCGGCGGCGAATGCCTCCCAGGCCTCATCGAACCGTCCCATCCGGTCGAGCAGCCGGCCTTTTTCCGACAATTCCGCCGGCCCCAGGCGCGGTTTGCCGGTCTGCCCCTCACTATGCTCATCGGCATTCAGCAAGGCGAGCGCTTGTTCATTGTGATGTTGCCGCGCCAGAATCGTGGCACGTGTCAGAATCACCGATGGATTATCAGGCGCAAGTTTGATCGCCATGTCGACCAGTTTCAGCGCCCGGTCGAATTGCCGGTCTGCCTCCTCCATCCGCGCCCAGCCCAGCATGGTCTGCAACACATCAGGCTTCAGCGCTGCGGATTTGACATAAAGCGCACGGGCTTCCTCCATCCGGCCCTGGCTTTTCAAATTCCAGGCCAGATTCGCCAACGTGATCGGCTCTTCCCGCTCGGCCAGTTCGAGCACCTGGCGGTAATGATATTCGCCGATCAAAGGCCGGTTGCCCTCGGTCAAAACCAGCCCCATCAAATTATGCGCCTGCGGATTGCGCGGCGCGATCCTGATCGCGTTGCGGGCATGGTTTTCGGCTTCGGCCAATGCGCCCCGGCCGAGCAGCATCAAAGTCAGCTCATTGGTCGCGGCGAAATTATTCGGATTGATGCTCACCACCCGCCGCACCAACGCTTCGGCCGCGGGCATAATCTGCTCGCTGCGCCGAAGCCGATACAGCGCCATCAGCGCATCCTCGCGCCCCGGCGCCAATTCCAAGGCCTGCAGCAAGGCTGCTTCACCGGCAGCGATCTCCTGGGCGGCAAAGGCCTTTTCGGCCGCTTGCAGCAGCGGGATCACCGCCGCGGTCGCATCCATCGGGCTGAGCTGGTTCATATCAAGCGCGCAGCAGCGCAGGCGGCGGAGTTTACTGCCGCAAGGGCAAAATGTCATATCGATCATGGTGCAAGGATGCGTGCTGCGAGGCGGTCGCGCAAGGGACCCCGCAGCCCTCAATCATTGGCGGGATAACGCGCCATCAGATTTTTCTGATGCTGCCAGAGCCGCCATAATTTAACCGCGCCATAAGCCTGCCCGCCATCGCGCGCGCGGATGGCAGCACCAATCCGGAACGCCTCGCCATAATGGAAAAATTGCGTCGCATAGGCTTCACGAATGTCGGTATCGGGATCCCAGATATGGGTCGGCTCCGAGCCCGCGCCATTGAGTTCAATAATGCTGAACCCCTCGCCTTGGCGCAGGGCGGCGAGGCTGGAGAAGCGGACATCGAATCGGCCGAAATAAAATTCCGGAATGTCGCGGGCAATCTCGTCAATCCGGGCCTGCAACGCCTCGGTAATCATCATCCTTCCGTCCTTGAAGGTCGAGCCGCGGCAATGATTCCCCACAAACACAAGCTGCACCCGCTCGCCCTCGTCCGGCACGCGGGCCGCCTGCGCGCCCAATTTCGGCAAAAGCAGGTTCGAGACCGCTTCCAGCCGGGCATCGGCACGGATCAACTCGCGAATGCTCGACCGGCCATCACCGACCACGACGGGCGGGAATTTCAAAGTCACTGACGTTATCCGCCCCTGCGTCTCGCCCGGGTGGCGAATATAAAAAATCCCCGCCTCCCCTTCGTCAGTCACCAGTTTTTGCAATTGCAGCCGGCAGGCCCGCGGGAAGGCGCGCAGATAATCAGCCAAAGCCGCGTCGTCGCGGACCACCCGCACACCAACGCCGTTGCAGCTCATATCGGGTTTGGCGACGAGCGGATAAGTCAAACCCTGCGCCGCCATCGCCGCGTGAGCGACGGCAAGGTCAGGTGCCCCCTGATGCCCCAGCGTGGACATGCCGGCATAAGGTGCGATCCAGGCGCGCGTGGTGGGTCCCGCGAGGTCCAGAATATCGGTTTTCGATTCGCCGCAAAGCCCGCCTGTTTCGATCAGCGGGTTGGCCAAACTCGGCAAAGTGATGCTCCGATGGCGGATCGCCTGGATGATCCAGAACACAGCAACCGGCAGATAAAACACGAATCCAGGCCAGAACTCGAAGAACGAGACGGTCTTGGAGCTCTTGCCGCCCCCAAGCCCGAGCTGAGTTTGCCCAAGCTGGTTTTGGCCAAGCTGGTGTTTCACTGTGAGCGCGCCATTGCTCATGAAGTGGGTCCTTTGTCGTTCATCGGGTTGCCGCGCCATTTGGCGGCGGTCCGGCCCACCACTACGAGCAGCAGGCAGAATATCGCAAGTCCGGCCCAGCGCCATTGGCCGAGATAATGCAGCATCAAATGGCCCAATTTCAGGCTCAGCCAGAACAGCAGGCTGGTCCAGGCCAGGGTGGCCAATATGGCGGCCATGGCAAAGCTCAGAAACGGCGCGCGCAAAAACCCGCAAGTCGTATAGGTCGGCAGGCGCAGTCCGGGGATGAACCGGCTGATCAGCACAATCGGCACGATCCGCTGGGAGACATAATCCCGCCCCAGATCCTGCCGGCGCGGCGGCACCAGCCTTTGCGCACAGGCAAACTGCACCGAAAGCCGCCCCAGCCCGTATAACCCAAGGTCACCGAGCACGATGCCCGCATACAGCGCACCGAGTGCAACCGGCAGCGAAACCGCCCCCGCCACCACCTGCATCGCGGCCAGCAAGGTCGCTGCATCCTCCAAAATAAACGTGCCGAGGATGATAATCGCTGCCTCAAGCAGCGGCCGGCTCTCCGCTTGGGTCAACATATGGGTGAATGAGGTGATCAACATGGATGACCCTCATATGCGACCTTACAGCGCCTGACCAACCCTGGCCCGCTATCGGGCCACAAAAAAAGGCCCGGGATGAACCCGGGCCTCGCATATCAGCAAAAAAGACTGAATTAAGCGGCTTTGCCGAATTTCTCGACCGCAAGGGTTACGCGCGCGGTGATCGGGGCAATCGCCTGTTCGGTCAGCTTCACCGAAGCGTCGGTCATCTTGCCGGTCTCAGCGACCGTCTTTTCCATCATCGTGCGGACGAAATGGGCTTGCAGGTCCATCGCTTCCTTGATCGACTTGACGCTCGAGATCGCCTTCATCGTCGCCATCGATTCGTCGATATGGGCTTTGCTGCTGGCGGCCACATGCTTGGAGAGGTCCTGCAGGCCGGCCGAGAAAATCTGGCTCGACTTCATGATCGCTTCGATATTGCCCTGGCTGAATGCCATCATTTCTTCGGCGGTTTTCATGGCTTTGGAAACACTCTCTTTCATTTTGGCTTGTGATGATTCGATGCCCTTGGTGGCTTTCTCCACGCCGTCCTTCATGACCGCGAGGGTCTTCTCGAAGCCCTTGGTCGCGGCTTCATTGGTCTCGGCGATCGCCGACTTCACGGCCTCGGCGGTCTCGGCGGTTTTGATCTTCGTGCTCATGTGCGTCGTCCTTCAGAACAGGGTCCGGTCAGACCGGAAAATTGATCGGTGCAGAATGCCGCACCGCCCTCCTGAAAGAGCCAACGCGGTAGTGATACCGCAGTGCAGCAAAATCGATTTAGGCTTGATCATTGCGGACGTCAAGGGAAATGTTGCAGTGCACAAATTTATTTTGAGACATGAAATCTTCACTTCATGCCGGTATTTTCTCCAATACCTCGCCTTAACCCTTTGGCTTTTTAACTTATTTCACCAATTTCGGCTGGACAGGAACGACCCAAGCTCCTTATGATAACCTCAATATTACCCAATCACCATATCAAATCCGGGAATTAAGCTGCAATGCGGACAGCCTTATCGAAATATTCGCCGCTTTCAAATGGTGGAAAGGCGCGCAAACCGGCAGGTTTGCGCGCCTGGATCACCGGCGCGGTGTTGTCGATATGCATGCTGCCGCAGATTGCCGCCGCCCGGATCGAGACCGATCCTGCAGCAACCGGGCCGCTGGCGCCGGGGGTGAGCTATATCGTCATCAACGGCCATAGCGGCAAAATCCTCAGCGAAAACGCCGCCGACATCAAGCGCTACCCCGCCAGCCTGACCAAGTTAATGACCCTGGATCTCGCGTTTCAGGCCCTCGCTGATCACCGGCTTTCATTGTCATCGCCGGTCCTGATCACGGCAGACGCCGCCTATGTCCAACCGGTCAAGCTCGGGCTGCGCCCCGGCGAGATCATCACCGTCAATCAAGCCATCCTCGCCATGGCCACAATGTCCGCCAATGACGCCGCAACCGCTCTGGGTCAGACGCTCGGCGGCGGCAGCGAAGAGCGCTTTGCCGAAATGATGACGCTACGCGCCCGCGCCCTGGGCATGAACAATACCCAGTTCCGCAATCCCTCCGGTCTCCCCGACCCCGCGCAATTCACAACCGCCCACGATATGGCCATCCTGGCCAGCGATTTGCTGCGCGATTTCCCGCAATACAGCCATTATTTCGCAACCGAGAGTTTCGATTTCAACGGCCGGACCATCTACAGCAACGATGCGATGCTGAAAATTTACCCCGGCGCCCTGGGCATGAAAACCGGCTTCACCGATCTGGCGCGGTTCAATCTGGTCACCGCCGCCGAACGCAACGGCACCTTGCTGATCGGCGTGGAGCTGCATGAGCATTCCTGGCGCACCGCCTATCAGCAAATGACCGCCCTGATGGATCAGGGCTTCGGCGCCCCGTCCGATGGCATGCCGCTGGTCGCCAGCATGCCGCATCTGATCCAGGACGCCGATGCCGCCACAATCAGCCGGGCGCCGTCTGAAAAACTGGCGATGGATCGCCATCGCGGCGCCACCAAATGGGCGCTCCGCCGTAGCAGCCCCGCCCATGCGGCCCCGCTCCGCACGGCGCAAGTCACCCAGGATATGGTGCCAGGCTGGATTGCCCAGGTCGGCACCTATGAATCCCCCATCGCGGCAAAACGCGAGGCAGCCGCCGTGCGCAACATGCGCGGCCTCGGCATCGCACGAGTCGGCAGCATCGATCTGCACGGCAAACGCCTCTGGCGGGCGCAACTCGCCGGGCTCGATGCACGCTCCGCCCGCTCAACCTGCTCAATCCTCTCGCACCGCCACGTATCCTGCTTCGTCATCGCCCCCGCCGCCGATCATTTGGCCATGCGGTAAGGAGCAGGGCAAGATTTCTTTTTTGAAAAAAAGAAACAAAAAACTTTTTTCCGTTTGGTTTGTCGCTCGCAACTGCATGTTTGATTGAATAAAATTTCTGAAGATCTCTGAGATTGGGCGTTCGCCGAATGGAACGGATTTGGAAAGTCCAACGCGAAAAATGCAGCAATGAATACGGTGTGAATGGTTCTGATTTTCATCACCCAAAATGCCCCGTCTGCCTGGTGGGCGCGACTCGATTAAAGCGAGAGCAACATCCGATCAGGTTGACTCGTAGATTCAACCTGATCGGATAAAGTTGCTCGCCAAAATATAAGCTAGAGCGTTTCCGATTGATCGGAAAACGCTCTGAATCAACATGATTCTAGGCCGGGTCACTCGATCCCATCTAGAGCTATGAAATTGATCGACAAACCCTGCTTAGAGCGCGTCGTAGTAAAACGATCGCGCTCTAGTATCACAAGAAGTTTTTTTGTTTCTTTTTGTTCACAAAAAGAAATCTTATTTTTCGCCTCGCTATCCTATTCTATCGCCCCGCATGTCAGCAGCGTTTGATAAACCGCCTCCGCCGGCACCTCACGGCAGGTAAAAGCCTCGCCGATATCGCGGGCCAGCACAAAGCTCAGCTTGCCGTCGCGCATCTTTTTATCATGCCGCATATGCCCCAGCAGCCGCTCGATCGGCAAAGCCGGAATCCGTGTCGGCAACCCGGTTTGCGCCAGATGGGCGGCAATCCGGGGTGCCAGTGTGGGCGCGCAGAAATGCATCCGGGCCGATAAATCAAACGCACACACCAGCCCGATCGCGACCGCTTCGCCGTGCAACAGCCCGCCGCCATAGCCGATTTCAGCCTCGAACGCATGGGCGAAACTATGGCCGAGATTGAGCAGAGCGCGGCCATTTTCGGCTTTCTCCTCGCGCTCGTCCGCCGCCACCACAGAAGCCTTGAACGCCACCGCGCGGCCCACCGCCTCGGCCAGCAATGCCGTGTCGCCGGCCAACAAAGCAGGGCCGTTCGCCTCGCACCATTCATATAAACCAGGCTCGCTGATCAGCCCGGCCTTGACGATTTCCGCATAGCCCGCGGCCCGCTCGCGCGCGGGCAGAGTGGCCAGCGTGTCGATATCCGCCAAAACCATCAATGGCTGATGAAACGCGCCGATCAGGTTTTTCCCGTGGCTGGAATTGATCCCGGTTTTCCCGCCCACCGAGCTATCCACCTGGGCGAGCAATGTCGTCGGAATTTGCACGAAAGGCAGGCCGCGCAATGCGGCGGCGGCGGCATAACCCGCCAAATCGCCAATCACCCCGCCGCCCAGCGCCACAATGGCCGTCCCGCGCTCCGGCCGCAGCGCCAGGATCGATTCCACCAGCGCGGACCATGAGGCAAGGCTCTTGCTCGCCTCGCCCGGGGGCACGCTCAACGTATCAAAATGGATGCCGGTTTCGCGCAACGCCGCCTCCAACGTCGCCAGATGCAACGCCGCCACACGCTCATCGGTGACGATAATCACCCGCTTCTGCGGCAATATCGGCGCCAGATGCGCGCCCGCGCGGGCCAGAATATCCCGCCCGATCAGCACCTGATAATCTGCAGCCGCCAGCCGCACCGGCACGCTGAGCGGCTTGTCGTAGGTCCTGACGGCTTGATGGACGAACTGTGTTGTCACTTCGGGGGGGTCCTGCGTGCAATCGATGATGATGTCCGCCAGCGCATAAACCGGGCTGCGCTGGGCTGAAAGCCGGGTCAGAATCTCCGCCGGGTCGCCCTGATTGAGCAAAGGCCGATGCGTGCGGCCGCGCACCCGTTCCAGCAGAACCGGCACTGGCGCCCGCAGCCAAACCGAAATCGCCGCGTCGCGAATATGCGCCCGCGTCTGCTCATCCATAAAGGCGCCGCCGCCGGTTGCCAGCACAATCGGCCCCTGCGTCAGAAGCCGCTGGATCACCCGCCGCTCGCCGGCCCGAAAAGCCGGCTCGCCATGGCGGGCGAATATCTCGGCCACACTCAGCCCCGCCGCCGCCTCGATTTCATGGTCGGAATCATAAAACGGCCAGCCTAGCCGCGCCGCCAACCTTTTGCCGATCGCCGATTTACCGGCTCCCATCAGCCCGACCAGCACAATACTGGCCGGCGGCGGGGCAGGGCGGTCGGTCGATGGGGCGCGCTTGTGCAACATGGAGTCGCAGCTTTACCACAGTCACATCATGGCAACAGACCGGCATAGCGAAGCGTTTCTGGAAATGA
>NCAP01000032.1 GCA_002255495.1 Rhodospirillales bacterium 20-60-12
CGCCGAGAGCGAAATGGGCCATATCCAGCTCTCCCGCGCCGCCGATCTGGTCGTGGTGGCACCCGCGAGCGCCGATATTCTGGCCAAGATGGCCGCGGGGATAGCGGATGATCTGGCCACCACCCTGCTGCTGGCCACCGACAAACGGGTGCTGGTGGCGCCTGCCATGAATGTGCGGATGTGGCAGCATCAGGCGACCGTCCAGAACGTGGCAACCTTGCTGGCCCGCGATGTCGCCATGGTCGCGCCGACCGAGGGGCCGATGGCCTGCGGTGAGTTCGGGCCCGGCCGGCTGGCTGAGCCGGCGGTGATTCTGCAGGCGATTCTGGCCATGCTGCCGACCGGCCAAAGCCTCGCCGGTAAACATGCCATCGTGACATCAGGGCCGACGCATGAACCAATCGACCCCGTGCGCTATATCGCCAATCGCAGTTCGGGCCGCCAGGGCCATGCCATCGCTGTGGCCCTGGCCGGGCTCGGCGCGCAGGTGACATTGATCACCGGTCCGGTCGCCCTGCCCGACCCCGGCCTGGTGCACACCGTTCATGTTCAGACAGCAGCCGAGATGCTGGCAGCGTGTCAGGCCGCCCTGCCCGCCGACATTGCAGTATGCGCCGCAGCGGTCGCCGATTGGCGCGTGGCGGCACCGGCTGCGCAGAAAATCAAGAAATCGAAAGCCGGCCCACCCAACCTGCATTTTGCCGAAAATCCCGATATCCTGGCGACGCTGAGCAAAGGCAAGCTGCGGCCACGCCTGGTCATCGGGTTTGCCGCCGAGACCGAACAATTAGGTGCCAATGCCGGGGCAAAACTGACCCGCAAAGGCTGCGACTGGATCATCGGCAATGATGTCGGCGCGGGATCGGATATTATGGGTGGCACGGAAAACCAAATCACGATTTTCAGCGCGGCGGGCGAGGAAATCTGGCCGCGCATGAGCAAACAGGATGTCGCCCATAAACTCGCCGGGCGGATTTCGGAGGCGCTGGCATGACGATCGAGGTTCAGATTATGCGCCTGCCCCACGGGGCGGATCTGCCTTTGCCCGCCTACGCGACCGCCGGGGCAGCCGGGCTTGACCTGCTCGCGGCCGTGGCCGGCGACATATCAGTCCCGCCCGGCGGACGGGCACTGATCCCGACCGGGCTCGCGATCGCGCTCCCGGCCGGCTATGAATTGCAAATCCGCCCCCGTTCCGGACTGGCTTTGAAGAACGCCATATTGGTCGCCAACAGCCCAGGCACGATCGACGAGGATTATCGCGGCGAAATTCAGATCATCATCCTCAACGCCGGAACCGCCGCTTTCACCGTCACGCGCGGCATGCGGATTGCCCAGGCCGTTCTGGCCCCCGTGGTCCGGCTGGCCTGGGTTGCGGTCGACCAGCTTGCCGCCACCGCCCGCGCGGCCGGGGGTTTTGGCAGCACGGGGACCTAAAGCGAAATTCATCTGAATTGAACCGAGATGTTCAATTCAGATGAATGAATGTGCTCGCTAAAATGAAGTTAGGGCGCGGGCCACAGGCGCATCATAAAACTGCCACATCTCGCCGGGTGACATCCAAGCACACTGTGCTGTAAGCGAACATGAGACCAAGGCCCCCGCGCGCGGTGGGCTGCACTGAGATTGGATGTCACATGGCCAATATTACCGCTCCCGCTCTGCTGTCCTCCCGCCGCCTGCCCAATATCTGGGATCTGGGTGCCGGGCTTGTTGTGTTCAGCGCGCTGATCGCAGTGACCCATGTGGCGCGCCATACGCTGGGCCCCTTGCCGGCGGCCCAGACCACGACGATCCATCTCGATCCGTCCTATCTGCCCGCCTATGCGGTGCGCACGACATTGCGGATGTTTGCCGCCCTGCTGTTTTCACTGATTTTCACCTTCACCTTCGCGACCCTGGCAGCAAAAAGCCGGCGGGCGGCGATGGTGCTGATCCCGCTGCTGGACATTCTGCAATCGGTGCCGATTTTGGGCTTTCTGTCCTTCACCGTGGTATTTTTCATGAATCTCTTCCCCGGCCGGGTGCTGGGCGCGGAATTGGCCGCGATTTTTGCAATTTTCACCAGCCAAGCCTGGAATATGGCGTTCAGTTTTTATCAATCCCTGACCACTCTGCCCAGTGACCTAAACGAGGCGGCCATCAGCTTCCGCCTGTCCGCTTGGCAGCGTTTTTGGAAACTGGATGTGCCATTCGCGATGCCGGGTCTCGTGTGGAACACCATGCTTTCAATGTCGGGCGGCTGGTTCTTCGTGGTCGCGTCGGAAGCCATCACCGTCGGCAATACAACCTTTACCTTGCCCGGCATCGGCTCTTACGTCGCGACCGCGCTCGATCATAAGAATATCTGGGCGATCGGCTACGCCATTTTCACCATGCTGATCGTGATCCTGCTATATGATCAGCTGCTATTTCGCCCGCTGGTCGCCTGGAGCGGCAAATTCCGCTTCGAGACCACCGCAGGCATCAGCACGCCCGACCCTTGGATGCTGCTGCTGATCCGCCGCACAAGGGTGCTGCGCTGGGCCGGCGAGGCGGTGGGGGATGCCGCCAGCGCACTCGGCCGGCTGCGCCTGAAATTGCCGGCGCGTCAGGCGGCGGCGAACAAACCACCGTCAAAAATCATCGATTTTATCTGGATCGTCCTGATCTCAGCGGTCGCACTCCTGGCTCTGTGGCGGGTCGTGGAATATGTCTCGGCGAGCCTGCATTGGTCGGATTTGGCGACCGTGCTGGTTGATGGCCTGATCACGATGCTGCGGGTCGTCGTGCTGATGATTATTGCGGCCTTGGTGTGGGTGCCAATCGGCGTCTGGATCGGTTTGCGCCCGGGTGCAACCCGCATCGCCCAGCCGATTGCGCAATTCCTCGCGGCCTTTCCGGCCAATTTGCTGTTTCCGATTTTCGTCATTGCCATTGTGTATTTTCACGTCAACGCAAATATCTGGCTGACGCCTCTGATGCTGATCGGCACGCAATGGTATATTTTGTTCAATGTCATTGCCGGGGCGGCGGCGTTTCCGGGAGATTTGAAGGAAGTGTCGGCGAATTTCCGCATCAGCGGGTTGCTCTGGTGGCGCCGGGTGATCATTCCGGGGATTCTGCCCTACTTCGTCACCGGTGCCATTACCGCAAGCGGCGGCGCATGGAACGCCTCGATCGTCGCTGAGGTCGCAAGCTGGGGCAATACGCATCTGGTCGCGCGCGGCCTCGGGTCGTATATCGCCCAGGCGACGACCGACGGATCGACACCGAGAATCGTCTTGGGTGTCGCCGTGATGTCGGGCTTCGTGGTGTTATTCAACCGCGCGCTCTGGCGCCCGCTTTACGCCTACGCCACCCGCCGCACGACCTTAGGCTGACGGAGTTACCCGATGGACCAGATGACCAGCGCGACGACGATGACCGACATTGCCCTGCTCAGCGTGCGCAATTGCAAGCAGGCTTATCACAAGGACGCTGCCGCCGATCTGGTGGTGCTCGATGATGTCGATCTGACCTTGCGGGAAGGCGAGATTGTCGGGCTGCTCGGCCGCTCGGGCTCGGGTAAATCGACCTTGCTGCGCATCGTCTCGGGCCTGCTCAAACCAACCTCCGGCGATGTGCAATGGCGCGGCAAACCGGTGACCGGCCCGGTCGATGGCGTGGCCATGGTGTTCCAGAGCTTCGCCTTGTTCCCCTGGCTGACCGTGCAGGAAAATGTCGAGCTGGGGCTTGAGGCTTTGGGGATCAGCAAAAAGGAGCGCGAGGACCGCACCGAAGCGGCGATCGATCTGATCGGGCTTGGCGGTTATGATCGCGCCTATCCCAAGGAACTCTCCGGCGGCATGCGCCAGCGTGTGGGCTTGGCGCGCGCTTTGGTGGTGCACCCTGATTTATTATTGATGGATGAACCGTTCAGCGCGCTCGATGTGCTGACCGCCGAGACATTGCGCACCGACCTCATCGATTTATGGATGGACGGCAAATTGCCGGTAAAATCGATTTTGATGGTCACGCATAATATCGAAGAGGCCGTTCTGATGTGCGACCGGGTATTGGTGTTTTCATCCAACCCGGGCCGTGTCGCCCATGAATTGACCGTGCCTTTCGCGCATCCCCGCAACCGCCACGACCCTGAATTCCGGCAAATGGTCGATGATATTTACGGCATCATGACCCGCCGCAAAACGCCGGCTGAAACCAAGCAGGCAGCGCCGACGCCGGCCACCGGCTTTGCAACGCCCTTGCATCCGATCGGCACGAACCTGATGGCCGGTTTGATGGAGACGCTCGCCGGCCCGCCTTATGAAGGACGCGCGGACTTGCCCGCTTTGGCAGCCGTGCTGCAACTCGAAGCCGATGAATTATTGCCTCTGGGCGAGACGTTGCAGTTGCTTGGATTCGCAGAATTGACCGAGGGTGACATCATCCTCACCGATCAGGGCCGCAAATTCGTGCATGCCGAAACCGATGACCGCAAGGCGCTGTTCGCCACCATTATTCGCACCCACGTGCCTTTGGTCGCCGCGATTCGCCAAGTCATTGACGAGCGGTGGAATCACCGCGCTTCGGCGGTGCGCTTCCGCGACGAACTGGAAGATCACATGTCACCCGAATATGCCGAAGAAACGCTGCGCACCGCCATCTCCTGGGGTCGCTATGCCGAGCTTTACGCCTACGACGAAGAAGCCCAGCAATTCAGCCTCGAAGACATCGAGGAAGATTGAGGCACAAGGACCCATCCGCCAAACGGAAATGAAACAAAGTTTTTTGTTTCTTTTTGTTCACAAAAAGAACAATTGCCTCTGCCTTACGCTGCCTTGCTGATCTTCGGATTCAAATACCCCAGAAAATCCGCACAAAATGACGAGGCCGTTGTCTGCCGGATTTTGGCCAGCGAGGCGAGATGCCGCTCGCGGCGCTCTTCGATTTTCATGACCAAGGCTTGATGCATGGCGGAAGCCACCGCATCCGCGTCATAGGGATTGACGATCAGGGCTTCGCTCAATTCATCGGCAGCGCCGGCAAAGCGCGAGAGGATCAAAACGCCTGGATCATCCTCGTTCTGGGCGGCGATGAATTCCTTGGCGACCAGATTCATCCCATCCCGCAATGGTGTCACGAGGCCGATATGGGCCATGCGAAAAAATCCGGCGAGCGTGGTGCGCCCCACCGCGCGCGTCATATAGCGCAGCGGCACCCAATCGAAATCCGAAAACCGGCCATTGATATCGCCGGCTTTGCGATCGAGCTCGCGGCGCAGCGATTGATAACGATCGACATCCTCGCGCGAGCGGGCGGCGATTTGCAGCAGACTGACCTGGCGCAGATGTTCGGGGTAGAGTTCGAGCAGACGGGCAAACGCATCGAAGCGATTGGGCAGGCCCTTGGTATAGTCCAGCCGGTCCGCACCGATCACCAGCGCACGACCCACAAGACTTTCGCGCAGGCGTCTGGTTTCAGCACCGCGCACCGCACGGGCCGCCACACGAGCAAATTCCCGCGAATCAATCCCGATCGGTGTGACCACGGGTTTTGTCGTGCGACCGCGATAATGCACCAACCCCTGCTCGTCCGGCGGGGCGTTCAGGCAGGTCGCGCATGCATCCACGAATGCACCGCGATCACCCTCGGTCTGAAAGCCGACCACATCGGCGCTGCACATTGCACCCACCAGATCATCCGCGGGCGGCAGCACATGCAAAATCGCCGGCGGCACAAAGGGAATATGCAAAAAGAAACCGATTTTCTGGGTCACACCCAGCGCGCGCAAGGCAGCAGCCATGGTGAGCAATTGATAATCATGAATCCAAATCACATCATCGGGTCGCAGAAGCGGCTGCAAGGCTTTCGCGAAGGCGCGATTGACCTCCAGATAGCCCTCATATTCATCGCGCTGGAAATTCAGCAAGCCCGTTCGGAAATGTAAAAGCGGCCAGAGCGCGCCATTGGAAAACCCGACATAAAAACGCCGGTAATCACTCTCGCTCAGATCGATCGTGGCATAATCGATACCCTCATGATGATGGATAACGGCCTCGGTGGATGTGCCGGCTGCGCGCTTGCCGCTCCAGCCAAACCACAGCGCGCCGGGTTGCAGCGCATCGGCCAAGGCCACAGCGAGCCCGCCCGCCCGCGCACCGCGTTCGCCGGGCATGGGCACACGATTAGAGACGATGACGAGGCGGCTCATCGCCCTTGCCTCACGGCTGATTCCATCAGCCAGGCCCGCACAGCCTCGGGGCCCTGCAAAGACCCCTCGCCAAAATCGGTCGCCACATGAAAGCCGCTGCCGCCATGGGCACGCGCCGCCAGGATCGCCGGCTCATCGGTCACGTCATCACCGATAAAAATGGGACATTTTCCGGCAAATGGCGGCTGTTGCATGAACCAGTCCAACGCCAGACCCTTGCCTATGCCATGCGGGCGGATCTCCCACGCCATATGAGCGGCCAGGATTTCGGCATCGTTGCCGACCAATGTTTGGATCAAGCTGCGCAACGCCGGGCCGGCATCCGGGTGATTGCGAAAATGCACCGCCAGACCAAGGGTTTTCTCTTCAATCAAAATACCCTCGCGGGTTGTGGCGAAATCCGCGAGGACGCTCCGCCAAACCTCGAAACGCGCGGGACGTGTGGCACGGCGGGTCACCCGCATGGCACGGTCACGCAATATCGCGCCATGCTCCGCTGCGGCCGCGTAACGTCCGGGAAACAGAAAATCTATATCCGCCAGCGTACGACCCGAGAGAAAAGCCAAAGCCCCGCCCAGCATTTTCGTGAGCCGGCGCAAGGTTTCAGGCAGATCCGCCGGCACCACAACACCGCTCGGCGTCGCGGCGATATCGATCAATGTGCCGTCAATATCAAGAAACAGGCAATTTTGATTGGTCAGGATTAACGGCATAACATGAGGATGGTGAGCCCGACCGCAGGCTTCAACAATGCGCTTTTGAAATTACGAAGTTTTCAGATGTTCCTGCAAGCGCGGCAATAATTCGACCAGGTTGCAGGGGCGGTGGCGGCTATCGAGCTGCCAGCGCAGAATATCGTCCCAGCCATCCTTCACCGCACCGGTGCTGCCCGGCAGCGCGAACAGATAGGTGCCGCCGCTGACGCCGCCGATGGCGCGTGACTGAATCGTCGATGAGCCAATCTTCTGATAGCTCAGCATACGAAATAATTCGCCGAATCCTTCGATGGTTTTCTCAAGCACCCGGCTGAATGCTTCGGGCGTGACATCGCGCCCGGTAATGCCGGTGCCGCCTGTGGTGATGATCACGTCAATCATTTTATCGTTGATCCAGCCGATCAATCGAGCGGTGATCAAATCGGCATCATCGCGAATAATCGCCCGGTCCGCCAATATGTGGCCCGCCGCCGTGATGCGCTCACACAGCGTATCACCCGAGCTGTCATTGCCGGGATGGCGGGTGTCTGAAACAGTCATCACCGCGATACGCACCGGCAGAAATTCTCGCGTCTCGTCAATCCGCGACATCGCTCAACGATCCGCCAATGCCGTATCGCCGAATGCACCAAGCTGCGGGAAGCGCCCCTCGGCGATGGCGTCGAGGCTGGTGGGCCTCAGGCCCATCTCCTCGGCATAAATCCAACTATCCGTCATCACCTGGCGCACAAATCGGCGCGTCTGGGCGTTCGGGATCGATTCCATGAAAATCAGCGGGTCATTTTTGGCATGGATATGCACCGCCCACCCCGCCGCCGCGACCGGCCCGGCATTATAGCTGGCCAAAACCTGGATCAAATTCTGCCCCGCCCCTGATTGCCCGCCAAGATAATGCAGATAGCCCTGGCCAAGTGCGAGATTGGTGGCCGGATCCGCCAAATTGCCGCTGATGCCGTTTTGCCGGGCGATGTAGCTGGCGGTTTGCGGCATCAATTGCATCAGCCCGCGCGCTCCGACCGGCGAGACCGCATTGACGTTGAACCCCGATTCGGTGCGTGCCAGCGCATAAATCAGCGCCGGATCCAGATTGAACCCGCCTTGCGGATGCAGCACCGGCATCGGCAGACTGGCGCCGGCAATCTCGTTGCCCGGCTGCGGCACGTCATGGGCAATGGCCAAAGCAATATCAAACAGGCCGGCATTGGCCGCAACATCCATGGTCGCGCGCGCCAAAGCAGGATTCGATTGCAAAGCCGGCCACATCGCCGCGAACGCCGATTCGGCAAGCCTGGTCTGGCCGACTTGCAACAGCCCGAGTGCCAGATTGCCGTTCGGGCTGGCTTGCACCGCCTCGACATCGGCTTCACTCAGCGATGCCTGCAAATCATTGCTACCCACACCCCGGCCCAGCAGACGTCCGGCAAGCATGCCGTAAAATCCGCTGCGGTCGGCCGCTGCCATTTGCAGCCATGTCAGATAGGCTTGCGGATTTTGCAGACGCAAAGCCGTGCGGGCGGCCCAGAAGGCGCCCGCAGCCCGCTGTTCGGCCGAAGCATCGCTCGACCGGGCGGCTTGTTCAAAATAGGTTTGCGCAACGTCGAGCTTGCCGAGCTGCCAGGCCGCCAATCCGGCGATATAGCCCGGCCGCCAGACTCGTCCCTCGGTCGCGCGCGATGCCGCAGAGGCAATGCGCAAGGCCTGCTCATTATCGCCCCGGCCGAACAAATAGCGGGCCACGGCACCCTGCAAGGCGGCATTCTGCATGACCGACAAATGCGGTGTGCGGGCAATCAATGTCAGGGCAGCGTTGGTCTGGTTATTGCCGACCAGATCACTGATCCGCTGATCCAGGGCTGGGGAAATCGTTGGGCTGGGCGGCGGCGGCGGGGCAGCGCCGGAGGGAACCAGAGCAGATTCGGGCAGTGATGCAAAAGACGGCTGATTGGGCCGGGCCGCACCGCGCGGCAATTTTTGCAGCAATAATTGATAGATCTGCGGAGTCTCGGGCTCGCCGCCAAAAGCGACCAGCCAGGATTCCAGTTCGGCAACGCTGGAGTGATAATATTGGCCCAAATAAAGCTGCGCCTCGAGCGGGCCCATCAACGACAAATTATCCAGCCGATCGGTCAGGCGCTTGGCCTCACTGAGATCGCCTTTGTCCTGTGCTGCAAAAATACGTTTATATAACGCCGCGTCACTGGGTGTGAGCGGTTGCGGCAAAGCCACTTCAGCACCGTTCAAAGGCGCTGTGCGTGGCACTGCGTAAGCGACGTTTGCCGGCGCAGAATTGCCGGTATCTGAATTCGTGTGTCCCCTTTGTCCGGCGAATGCAGCCCCGTGGGCAGCAGCGAAACCGAACAGCGCCGCGGAGGCGATTAACGCCCGGGCAGCACTTAGGCGGGAGAGCGTTTTGACTGCCCCTCGCATCGTGACCAACGCCCTACACAGAGGAACCTGAGACGGCAACCCTTAACGGCGATACAAATCCCGCATTTTGAGACGTTTTATGAAGTTTCCGTGGGTTGCGGCTTGTCGTTATTATCACAAGTTCGTGATTAGATGGGATTTATGCCGGCCTCCAAAGACGCGCGGACGGTCAAAAGATCGATCCAGGACTCCCGCTTGGCCGAGGGTGAGCGGAGCAGATAAGCCGGGTGATAGGAGGGCAATGCCGGCAACGGCGCCGCCAAACCCGGGATCGACAGATGCAGCCAGCGGCCGCGCAAACGCTTGATGCCCTGGCTCTCCCCTGTCATCGCCTTGCTCGCCACGCCACCGAGAAGCAGCAGAAAATCGGGCTTTATCAGAGCGATATGGCGATGCAAAAACGGCAAACACTGAGCGATTTCCGGTTCACTGGGCGCGCGATTGCCCGGCGGCCGCCAGGGCACTGTGTTGACGATGCGCACCCACGTGCGATCCAGCCCGATGCTGGCCAGCATTTTATCGAGCAATTGTCCCGCCGGCCCGACAAAAGGCCGGCCCGAACGATCCTCCTCCGCACCCGGCGCCTCGCCGATGATCATCAAACGCGCATCCTCCGCGCCGTCGGCAAAGACCAGTTGCGTGGCGGTCTCACGCAAGGAGCAGGCGGTGAACCCCTCCAGAGCCGCGCGCAACGCCGACAAATCATGACACGCCGCCGCAAGCTCCGCCGCGGCCGCGCCATTGATATCCATCCGCCCAACCGCCAGAACCGGCTGGGGTATCAAAGCCGGG
Source organism: Rhodospirillales bacterium 20-60-12 (assembly GCA_002255495.1). Classification (GTDB taxonomy): domain Bacteria; phylum Pseudomonadota; class Alphaproteobacteria; order Acetobacterales; family Acetobacteraceae; genus 20-60-12. The sequence goes on from NCAP01000032.1 coordinate 10,111, forward strand.
GAGACCAAAGCCGGGGGCACCAAAGCCGGGGGCACCAAAGCCGGGCGCGACATAACAGGGGCGACCACCCGCGCAACCGCCCGCCGGTCCTGCGGCGCATCGAGCAGCGCCTCGTCAGCGCCCCACTCAATTTGCAGCCGAAGCATTTCCAACATCGCCTCGCGCGCCATATCCATGGCTCTATCTCCTACGCCCCAATCTTCCACACCCCAACCACTTTACGCCATGCCGCAGATTTCCCTATAGGTCACCTCGGAACCGGAGGAATGAAAATGACAGACCAGCTCGAACCGCGCGAATCCATGGAATTTGATGTCCTGGTCGTCGGCGCCGGCCCCTCCGGCCTCGCCGCCGCCATCCGGCTCAAGCAGATCAACCCCGAACTCTCGGTTTGCGTCGTTGAAAAAGGCGGCGAAATCGGCGCACATATCCTCTCCGGCGCCATCATCGAACCGCGCGCCCTGAAGGAATTGCTGCCCGAGCTCGATATCGCCTCAATCCCGCTGGCAACGCCTGCAACCGATGACCGGTTCATGTTCCTCACCGAGACCAAAGCCTATAAAATGCCCAATCCGCCGCAGATGAATAATCACGGCAATTACATCGTCTCGCTAGGCAATGTGGTGCGCTTTCTCGGCCGCGAAGCCGAAGAGGCCGGCGTTGAAATCTACCCAGGCTTCGCCGCCGCAGAATTGCTGTTCGACGGCGAACGCGTGGCGGGCGTCGCCACCGGCGACATGGGGATCGGCAAAGATGGCGAACCCACCGCACAGTTTCAGCGCGGCATGGAATTGCGAGCAACCTACACAATTTTCTCCGAAGGCTGCCGCGGCTCGCTGGGCAAACAACTCGAGAAAAAATTCAATCTGCGCAACGGCATCGATCCGCAGACTTACGGCATCGGCATCAAAGAACTCTGGGAAGTGCCCAAAGCCAATCATAAGCCCGGCTTCGTGATGCACACGATCGGCTGGCCGATGAAGTCCGACACGTATGGCGGCTCGTTCATCTATCAATTCGGCGAAAATCTGATGGCCTATGGCTATGTCGTCGGGCTCGATTACAAAAATCCCTTCCTCTCGCCCTTCGAGGAAATGCAGCGCTTCAAAACCCACCCGACCATCAAGCCCTATTTCGAAGGCGGCAAACGCATCAGCTACGGTGCGCGCGCGCTCAATGAAGGCGGGCTGCAATCCATCCCCGGCCTCACCTTCCCCGGCGGCCTGCTCGCCGGCTGCAATGCGGGCTTCCTCAATGTGCCGAAAATCAAAGGCACCCATACGGCGATGAAATCAGGCATGGTCGCCGCCGAAGCCATCGCCGAATGCCTGGCCGGCACACGCCCCGCCGACCCCACCAATTATACCGAAAAACTCAAAGCAAGCTGGGTCTGGCCGGAACTCCACGAAGTCCGCAATATCCGCCCCGGTTTCGCCAAATTCGGCCTGTGGGGCGGGCTGATCAATGCCGGGCTGGAAACCATCACACGCGGCAAACTGCCCTGGACCTTCCGCAACCACGCCGATCATACCGAAATCACCCCAGCCGCCGAAGCCACACCCATCACCTACCCCAAACCCGATGGCACACTCACCTTCGACCGCCTGTCCTCGGTGTTCATCTCCAATACAAACCACGAAGAAAACCAACCGGCCCACCTGAAACTGGCCGACCCCGCACGCGCCATCACCATCAACTGGGATAAATATCGCAGCCCGGAAACCCGCTACTGCCCAGCCGGCGTCTACGAAATCGTCGGCGCTGAAACCAATGAACCGAAATTGCAAATCAACGCCCAAAACTGCGTCCATTGCAAAACCTGCGACATCAAAGACCCGACCCAAAATATCAATTGGACCACCCCCGAAGGCGCCGGTGGCCCCAATTACCCCGGCGGCATGTAACCACCCCCCACTTCCCCATCCGATACCGCTCTGATAGCCGGATGGTGCTGGTTGTGAGTGAATAAGAGCAAGGGGCTCCGCCCCCTGCACCCCACCTAATGCTCAGCCTTAGGTGGGGTTCAAAGAGGCAGAGCCCCTTGGACTTACGACCTTAAACTCTGCAACCAACAAGCCAATGAGTGAGGTGTCGGATGAGAATTGGGGTTGCGGGTGTTACGGGCCGGGTCGGGCTTATGTTGGTTGAGGTTTTGGGCACCTCGTTTGCCGGCGGTATCGGCCGGGGCGGTGATTTGGCAGGGCTGGCGGCACGTTGTGATGTGGTGATTGATTTCACGCACGCGGATGCTGTTGCGGGCCATGCGGCGGTGCTCACCGAGGCGGGCATTGGCTGGGTGCTGGGCACGACGGGGCTGACCGCGGCGGATGAAGCGGCGGTGGCGGCGGCGGCGCAGCGAATTGGGGTGGTGTTTGCCGCGAATTTTTCGCCCGGCGTGGCCTTGGTTATCGCCTTGGCCGAACGGATGGCGGCGGCATTACCGGCAGCGGATTATGATGCGGAGATATTAGAGATGCATCATCGCCAGAAGGTCGATGCGCCCTCGGGCACGGCCTTGGCGATCGGCCGGGCGGTGGCAGCGGGGCGCGGGGTTGATCTCGCGGCGGTGCGGGCATCCGGGCGTGATGGCCAGACGGGCGAGCGCCGAACCGGCGATATTGGCTTTGCCGCGTTGCGCGGCGGTCAGGTGGTGGGTGACCACAGCCTGATTTTTGCCGGTGCTGCGGAGCGGATCACCATCAGCCATGAGGCGTTTGACCGAATGGTATTCGCGCGCGGCGCGATGCGGGCAGCCTTGTGGTTGCAAGGCAAGGCCCCGGGGCTTTACGGCATGGCCGACATCTTGGGTTTGTGACCGGCGTTTGCTTGACCGGGTGGGGTGTTTCCGTCATGCAAACCGCGCTTCGGTATGCAACCGGTGCGGTGACCGGACCCGCCGGAGCATGAGTTACGCGACAAGAGGAATTATCCATGCGCGACAAAGGCGAATTTTTATTTACGTCTGAATCAGTCTCCGAAGGCCACCCGGACAAGGTGGCGGACCGTATTTCCGATACCGTGCTCGATGCGTTTCTCACCGCCGACCCTTATGCCCGAGTGGCGTGCGAGACATTGGTGACGACCAACCGCATCGTGTTGGCCGGCGAAACCCGCGGGCCCGATACCATCACCCATGAATATCTGGCGCATCTCGCACGCATGGCCGTGCATGACATCGGCTATGATCAGGCCGGCTTCTCCTGGCGCAACGCGGCGGTGGAAGTGCATTTGCATGCGCAATCGTCCGACATTGCGGTGGGTGTCGATCAGGCGGGCAACAAGGATGAGGGTGCCGGCGATCAGGGCATCATGTTCGGTTATGCCTGCAGCGAAACCGAGGCTTTGATGCCGGCGCCGATTTACTATGCGCATCTGGTTTTGCGCCGGATTTCCGAACTGCGCCGCGCCCACGACAAATCGGTGGCGGGACTTTTGCCGGACGCGAAAAGCCAGGTCACGCTGAAATATATCGACGGCAAGCCGGTGGCTGCAACCTCGGTTGTCGTCTCGATCCAGCATCAAGAGGGCATGAGCGCGCGCGATATTAAAGCGATGCTGCACCCGATCGTGAAATCGAGCCTGCCGGATGGCTGGATGCCCAAGGATGACGAATTCTACGTCAACCCGACCGGTAATTTCGTCATTGGCGGTCCGGACGGCGATTGCGGTCTGACCGGGCGGAAAATCATTGTCGACACCTATGGTGGCTCAGCCCCGCATGGCGGCGGCGCTTTCTCGGGCAAGGACCCGACCAAGGTCGATCGCTCGGCCGCCTATGCCTGCCGTTATCTGGCGAAAAACATTGTCGCCGCGGGCTTGGCCGATCGCTGCACCTTGCAGGTGAGCTACGCGATCGGAGTGGCGCATCCTTTGTCGGTCTATGTCGATCTGCACGGGACCGGCCATGATGTCGATCAGGTGAAGTTGGAAGCGACCTTGCGCAGCCTGATGGATCTCTCGCCGCGCGGGATTCGCGAGCATTTGCACCTCAACCGGCCGATTTATGCTCCAACCACGGCCTATGGCCATTTCGGCCGCACGCCGGATCTGGAGCTTGGCACCTTTACCTGGGAAAAGACCTCCCTGGTGCCGGCTTTGCGCGCCGCTTTTAACCGCTAGAGCGTGATCGACGTCAAACCCCAGCCCGACCGGCTTTACGGTCGGGTGAAGGGTCATAAACTCCGCCCGCGCCAGGATTGGTTGCTGGCGGAGATTTTGCCGCGCCTGCTTTATCCCACCATTCCCTTTGCCTCCACCGGGAGAGAGCTTTGGCTGGAGGTTGGCTTTGGCGGCGGCGAGCACGCGATCTCGCTCGCGTCTGCCAACCCTGATATCGGATTGATTGCCTGCGAAGTGTTCGAGCCCGGCATTTGCTCGCTGCTGTCGCGATTGGTGCCGGAGGGCGATGACGATGCGGCTTTGCCCGGCAATCTGCGGCTCTGGACCGATGATGCGCGCTTGCTGCTGCGCGATTTTCCCGATGCCGCTTTATCCCGGGTTTTCCTGATGTTTCCCGACCCCTGGCCAAAAGCGCGCCATGCCAAGCGGCGCTTTGTCCACCCCACCACCATCATCGAGCTCGCACGGGTCCTGCGCTCCGGCGGCGAATGGCGCATCGCCAGCGACGACCCGACCTATCAGGCCTGGGTCATGGACGTTTTCGCCACCCAGTCGCTGTTCACGCTGACCGCCCATGGCGATATCCGCCCTGCCGGCTGGCCACCGACGCGCTATGAAGCCAAAGCCATCAAAGCCGGCCGCCAGCCGCTTTATTGGTCCGCGGTAAGACGGTAATATTTTTTTCGCGGATAAACAGAAACGAAAAACTTCCACGAAAAATTACAGATCTATCCTTTGCTATTGATCTAATCTTCATCGGCTTTCGATATGATCATTCTTGAGGGGGAAACATGTTTGCCATCATCATATTATTATTAATCGCAGCCGGCATCGGGGCGGTTTATCTCCATGATGTCCGGCAGACCAATCACACTATTTTGCGTAACTTTCCGGTCATTGGGCATGTCCGTTATTTCGCCGAAACCTGGGGCGAATATATGCGGCAATATCAATATCTGCCCGACTGGGCCGAACGGCCCTTTAATCGGCTGGAGCGGTCCTGGGTGTATCGCTCGTCCAAAGGCGTGTCCAACCTGGTGAGCTTTGGCAGTGAAAACGTGCCGAGTTTCATTTTCCGCAATGCCGCCTTTCCCATCCTCGATTCCGAAAAACGGCCTTTTCCAGGCAAAATGATCGGCATCGCAACCGGCGATGGCGCCTGCGCCGCCCCTTATCTGGCGACCAGTTTTTTCAATATCAGCGGCATGAGCTATGGCGCGCTGAGCCATGCGGCCGTCACGGCTTTGTCACGCGGGGCGAAATCAGCGGGCGTTTGGATGGCAACCGGTGAGGGCGGCTTATCGACATATCATCTGCAGGGCGGCGCTGATCTGATCATGCAAATCGGCACCGCGAAATACGGCGTGCGGGACGAACAGGGGCATCTATCCGAATCCCGCTTGCGCGAGATCGCCGCGCATCCGCAGGTCAAAATGTTCGAGGTCAAGCTCGCCCAGGGCGCGAAGCCCGGCAAAGGCGGCATTTTACCGGGCCATAAAGTCACCGCCGAAATCGCTGAGATTCGCGGCATACCTCAAGGCCAGGACAGTATCAGCCCGAACCGCCATATCGATATCGGCTCGATCGCGGAATTGGGCGCATTCATCCTGCGGGTGCGCAGCGTCACCGGCAAACCGGTCGGCGTGAAATTTGTCGTGGGCGACCCATCCTTCGTTGAAAACTGGTTCGCCGATTGCGCCTTGCACCCGCAATTCTGCCCCGATTATGTCCAGGTCGATGGCGGCGAAGGCGGCACCGGCGCCGCCCCCGCCTCACTGGCCGATTATGTCGGTCTGCCGATCACCCAGGCTTTGCCCATCGTCGTTGAATTGCGCGATCGTCATGGCCTGAAAGACCGTATCCGCATCATTGCATCCGCCAAGCTGGTTACACCCGATAAAGTGGCCTGGGCTTTGTGCATGGGGGCCGATTTCATCAGCAGCGCGCGCGGCTTCATGTTCTCGCTCGGCTGCATCCAGGCGATGAAATGCGGCTCCGGCAATTGCCCGACCGGGGTCACGGCGTCAGACCCGAAACTCATCGCCGGCCTCGACCCCACGGATAAATCAGTCCGGGTCAGCAACTATGCCAAACGCATGCACGACGAGGTGAATATCATCGCCCATTCCTGCGGCCTGACGGACGCATCAGGCTTCGCCCCTTGGCATGTCACCGAGATTGAGCGCGGCGTGGGCGGTTTTCGCGCCCACGCGGGGTAAGGCAGACCAGGAGAGCGCTGCTCCTAGCGCAAAATTCATCTAAATTGCACCGGAAGGTTCAATTTAGATGAATAAATTTGCTCGTTAAAATAAAGCCAGAGTGTTTTTCATCAGATGAAAAACACTCTGGCCCTTTCAGATTTCTAACTCCGGAAATCGGGCAGGTCGTTCTCGACCAGACGCAATGCCGACCGCCACGCCATGTCGGCATGGCCCTGGCGCATGTCGCTGCTCATATTATACTGGCTGGCGGTGAGTTTACGCACCTCCTCGGGCGGCATCACCAGCTTGGCGCCACCTGACTGGGCGGCGATTTGCGCCTGGCAAGCCCGTTCGAGGAAATAGATTTCCAGAAACGCTTCCGGAATGGTCCGGCCACAGGCGAGCAGGCCATGGTTGACCAGGATCATGGCATTGTTGGTCGGCCCCAAATCCGCCACCAGCCGCTCGCGTTCGGACAGATCGAGCGCAATACCCTCATAGCCATGATAAGACAGGCAGCCATAGAATTTCAGCGCGTGCTGGCTGATCGGCAAAAGCCCCTGCTCCTGCGCCGAAACCGCAATGCCCGCGGCAGTATGGGTATGAACCACACAGGTCAGGTCCTCGCGGGCGGCGTGGATCGCCGAATGGATAGTGTAGCCGGCTTTATTGACCATCCGGCTGGACCGCTCATGCGGCTCGACGATATTGCCGTCCAGATCGATTTTCACCAGATCCGACGCGCGCATTTCATGGAACATCACACCATAATCATTGATCAGGAAATGATGCTCGGGCCCGGGCACACGTGCGCTGATATGGGTGTAGATGAAATCGGTCATACGGAAATGCGCGACCAGCCGATACAGGGCAGCAAGGTCGCAGCGGACCTGCCATTCAGCGTCGCTGATGCCGGCGGGAATTGGTTTTGTCTGGACGTTCATGGTTTTTGCTCCTTGGGGACGTGAATTTTCACCCAGCCGAGGCAACCGTCAAGTTAATTGGCCAACATGGCAGCTTTCGAATGGCCGGTCAGGGCAACCTCGTTGCTCGAAAGCAGCGTGAGCGTGCCTTCCAGCTCGATAATATCACCCAAGCCCGCTTTCGGCGTCACGGCGGTGACCACCCATTCCATCCGCACCGTCTCACCCATGCGAATGGCCTTGCGGAATTTGAACCCGAAATCGAGGCCGACGGCGTTGCCGCGATCAGCGAAAAACGTCGCGGTCATGGCCAGCATCATGGCGCTGGATTGGGTGCCGCTGATGATCAGACCGCCGAACCGGCTGGCTGTCGCCAAATCTTCATCATGATGCAAAGGATTGAAATCCCCGACCAAAGCGGCAAAGGCCCGCGCGCCCAATTCATCGAACGTGACAACCCGGTCGAATCGCTCACCGACGCTGACAGAACCCATGCTTATCCCCCTCAATGGCCGCGCTTTGTAGTCCGGATTGAACGTCACCAGCTTAACAAGACCGCCTTAACGGGTCAGACTTAACTTATTGAACTGGCCGTGTCGCCATGCCACTTGATCGGAAGTTTTTCTGCGCCGCAATTTTGCCCTATGGGCAAGGCATCCGCCCGCCATCGCGTTATCCATAGGAGCTTCGTTTTGCCGATTAAACCACTGCGCAAGGCCGTATTACCCGTCGCCGGCCTGGGCACACGCTTTCTGCCCGCCACCAAAGCCATGCCGAAAGAAATGCTGCCGGTGGTCGATAAACCCTTGATTCAATACGCGGTCGATGAAGCACGCGCCGCCGGAATAGAGCAGTTTTGTATGGTCACCGGGCGCGGCAAAACAGCCCTGATCGACCATTTCGACATTGCCTTCGAGCTGGAAGCCACCTTGGCCGAACGCGGCAAACAATCTGCGCTGGCCACGCTGCGCTCCGAAGCCATGGAGCCCGGCTCCATCACCACCGTCCGCCAGCAAGTGCCCCTCGGCTTGGGCCACGCCATCTGGTGCGCCCGCGCTTTCATCGGCGATGACCCGTTTGCCATCCTCCTGCCGGACGATCTGGTGCTCAGCGAAACACCCTGCCTCAAGCAACTCGCCGACGCCTATAACCAGACCGGCGGCAATGTGGTCGCCGTCACCGAAGTGCCGCATGATCAAACCAACCGCTACGGTATTCTCGATATCGGCGAGATCGTCGGCAACCTGGTGCAAGTACTCGGCCTGGTCGAAAAACCCGACCCGAAAGACGCGCCATCCGACCTGTCGATCATCGGCCGCTACGTGCTGCTCCCCGAAGTCGTGGCACACCTCGCCCGCATGGATCGCGGGGCGGGCAATGAAGTGCAACTCACCGACGCAATGGCAAGAATGATCGGCCACACGCCCTTCCACGGCCTGAAATTCGAAGGCCGCCGCTTTGATTGCGGCGATAAAGTCGGCTTCCTGGAAGCCCAGATCGCCTTTGCTCTCGCCCGCCCGGACCTGGGACCCGCCGTTCGTGAATTTTTGAAAGCTTATACAAATGCTTGAAAAATCAGATCAATTCTCGCACCATTTCGATAAATCCAGCCTGCGCGAATATGATATCCGCGGCATCGTCGGGGAAACCCTGCACGAGACGGACGCCTATGCCATCGGCCGCACCTTCGGCAGCATCGTCGCCGATAAAGGCGGCAGCCGCGTCGCGGTCGGCCGCGATGGCCGCCTCTCCTCCCCGACATTGGAAAAAGCCCTGATCGAAGGCCTGATGGCCAGTGGCATGGAAGTGCTCGCCATCGGCTGCGGTCCGACACCGATGCTCTATTTCACCGCCACCATCGAAAACATGGATGGCGCGGTCATGGTCACCGGCAGCCATAATCCATCGAACTATAACGGCTTTAAAATGATGCTCGGCCGTAAACCCTTCTTCGGCGCCGACATCCAAAATCTCGGCCAACGCGCCGCCGAAGGCGCCGTCGTGCCCGTGGCCTCAGGCGGGCTGAAACATCTCGATATCCGCGAACGCTATGTCGAGCGGCTTCTCCAGGATTGGGACGGCGCCGATAAAGCCCTCAATATCGTCTGGGATAACGGCAACGGTGCCGCCGGCGACATTCTGCAAATGCTGGTGAAAAAACTGCCCGGCACCCACACGCTGCTGAACGAAGAGATCGATGGCCGGTTCCCCGCCCATCACCCCGACCCGACCGTGCCGAAAAACCTCGAGCAATTGATCACCGCCGTCAAAAAACATCACGCCGATATCGGCATCGCCTTCGATGGCGACGCCGATCGGATCGGCATGGTCGATGACAGCGGTGCCATCCTCTTCGGCGATCAATTCCTGATCCTGATGGCGCGCGACGTGCTGAAAACCCACCCCGGCGCCACCATCATCGCCGATGTCAAAGCCAGCCAGGTTCTGTTCGACGAAATTGCCCGCGCCGGCGGCAAACCCCTGATGTGGAAAACCGGCCATAGCCTGATCAAATCGAAAATGGCGGAAACCGGAGCGCCACTGGCCGGCGAAATGTCCGGCCATATCTTCTACGCCGATCGCTGGTACGGCTTCGATGACGCACTCTACGCCGCCATCCGCCTGCTCGGAATCGTCGCCCGCTCGGGCACAAAAGTCTCCGCCTTCCGCGAAAGCCTGCCCGCCGTCATCAACACACCCGAATTGCGCTTCGATTGCCCGGAAGAAAAGAAATTCGCCGTGGTCGCCGAAGTCGCCGATCGGCTGCGCCAAGCCGGCGCGCAAGTCGCCGATACCGACGGCGTGCGAGTCTCCACAACAGATGGCTGGTGGCTGCTGCGCGCCTCCAATACCCAAGCCGTCCTGGTCGCCCGCGCCGAAGCAACCTCGGACGCCGGACTCTCACGCCTCAAATCAGCCCTCGCCTCCCAACTCGCCGCCTCCGGCCTCGCTCCGGATTTCTCCGGCACCAACGCCGGGCATTAACGAGGGGACCATAAGGCCAAGGGGCTCTGCCCCTTGGAACCCCTGCCAGGGGATAATCCCCTGGACCCTGATACAGCTCTCATGAAAAAAGGGCCCGGCACGCTGTTTTAAACAGTGTACTGGGCCCTTTTTTCATGAGAGCTAAATTAAAGGTTTCCAAAGGCCAGCCTTTGGCGGGGGTCGAGGGGGCAAAGCCCCCTCGCCTCAAGCCCAACCCTTAATGCGCGAGTCGTGCCGCAACGGCTTGGCGTTGTTCGGTGACTTGGGTTTTCATCGATTTTTGCAGTTTTTCGAAGGCGCGGACTTCGATCTGGCGGACCCGTTCGCGGGAGATGTTATATTGTTGCGAGAGGTCTTCCAGCGTTGTGGGTTCGTCTTTCAGCCGCCGTTCGATGAGGATATGACGTTCCCGATCATTGAGGGTTTTCAGGGCCGTGGCGAGCAGCGCTTTGCGGCCTGACATTTCCTCGCGGTCGCCGATTTCCTCTTCGTGGCTTTCCGAATCATCGATCAGCCAATCCTGCCATTCGCCATCGCCATCGAGGCGGATGGGTGCATTAAGGCTATGATCGGGGGCCGAGAGCCGGCGATTCATGCTGACGACATCGGCTTCCGGCACGGCGAGCATATGGGCGATTTTAGCGACTTGTTCGGGTTTCATGTCGCCATCGTCGATCGCCTGCATCTGGCCTTTCAGGCGGCGCAGATTGAAGAAGAGCTTCTTCTGCGAGGCGGTGGTGCCCATTTTCACCAGCGACCAGGAATGCAGGATATATTCCTGGATGGCGGCACGGATCCACCACATGGCGTAAGTGGCGAGGCGGAAGCCACGATCCGGGTCGAAGCGTTTGACCGCCTGCATCATGCCGACATTGCCTTCGGAGACGAGTTCGCTGATCGGCAGGCCGTAGCCGCGATAGCCCATGGCGATTTTGGCCACCAGGCGCAGATGCGAGGTGACGAGCTTATGGGCGGCTTCGGTATCGCCGTTATCGCGCCAGGAGCGGGAGAGGCGTTCCTCTTCCTCCGGGGCGAGCATGGGAAATTTACGTATCTCCTGCAAATAGCGGGAGAGATTGCCATCGGGAGCCAAGTTGATGACGGTAGAGGCCATTGGGCTACTCCTTTCGTCTGATCGGTCTCGTGAAGCAGGCGATCGATATCGCGGAGCCTCACAAATCGCATTGATGTATATCATGGTCAGGCTGGTTCGTATCGAGTCTAGCGCATCACATCCCGGAGAGTCCCCCTAAAAGGCAGTAATCTTCCGGACATCTCAATCTCAGGTTGATCGAACCTCACTACGTGGTTGGGCGGATCGTCCAACCAGGCCATGAATACTGCCCTGTCTGTCTGAAGTCAAGCAAAACAAGACCTCAGCGGTCCCCTATGGCACTCTCGTCCAGGGCCGCGAGCAGGGCCGCGAAATCGGCGGGCGGTTTGGTTTCAAACTGAACCGGTTTACCGGTAACCGGATGAACGAAACCCAGGCTGGCCGCGTGTAAAGCCTGGCGCGGGAAATCCAGCGCCAGGTCACGGGCGGGCAAGGGCAGGAAGCCGGCGGCGGCCGGCCGGCGGCGCAGATAGACCGGATCGCCGATCAGCGGATGCCCGGTATGAGCCAAATGCACGCGAATTTGATGAGTGCGGCCGGTGGCGAGCTGGCAGGAGACCAAGGCCGCCCCGGTGCCGAAGGGGCGCAGGGTTTTATAATGGGTCAAAGCCGGTTTGCCGCCGCGCGAGACGATGGCCATGCGCTTGCGGTCCCGCGGATCCCGCCCGATCGGGCCTTGGATGCTGCCGGCAAGCGGGCTGGGCAGGCCCCAGCATAAAGCCAGATAGCTCCGGTCGAGATCGCGCGCGGCGAACAGAGCCGAGAGGGCGGCATGGGCGAACTGGGTTTTCGCCGCGACCATGACGCCGGAGGTCTCTTTATCGAGCCGATGAACGATGCCGGGGCGCTTTTCACCGCCGATGCCGGTCAGGCTATCGCCGCAATGAGCGATCAGCGCATTGACCAATGTGCCATCGAGATTGCCCGGCGCAGGGTGCACAACCAGGCCCGCCGGCTTGTCGAGCACGATCAGATGAGCATCTTCGAACAGGATGGTGAAGGGGATGTCCTGGCCAAGCGGCACGGCGGAGACCGCCGGGCGCAAGGCGACGTGATAGGCCACCCCTGCCCTGACTTTGGCGTTCGGATCGGTCAGCACGGCATTCTGGGCGCTGACATCGCCCTCCTGCACCATGGCTTTGAGGCGTGAGCGTGACAGGCCGGGCAGATGATCGGCTAAAAACCGATCCAGCCGCTGGCCCGCATGCGCGGTCTGCGCCATGATGGTTTCGGTTTCGTTGAGGGGTGAGAGCATTGGCTTTGGTTCAGGCAAAGGACGATCTGCGCGGGTTGAAAATTCTGGTGAGCGTGTTGGGTGTGGCAATCGTGCTCGGCACGACGGTGATTATCGGCACGATCATCAGCAGGCTTTATGCCAAACCAGCCGCCCCGTCGATTGCGGCGCCGGCGGCGCAAGTAGCGCCGGCGGCGCCGCCGGCCGGCGGCGGGCCCCGCATTGCCGGCATGGCCGCGGTCGGCGGCAAGCTCGCGGTCTGGCTTGCGGATGGCCAAGGCGGGCTGATCGAGATTATCGACCCCGCGACGGGGCAGATCACCGCGCGCATTCGCCCCGATGCCAAGTCGGGCACGCCCCCAGGTGCCCCATGAAGAAGGCCGACCTGCCGACAAAATTATGCGCCGCCTGCGGCCGGCCTTTCACCTGGCGGAAAAAATGGGCCAAAAACTGGGACGAGGTGCGATTTTGCGCCGATGCCTGCCGGACCGGCAAGCGCGCCGCCGCGATTGCCCGCCAGAACGGCCTTGCGCACAAGAGAGCTTGAGTTTTCCCCCCCGATCGACTACCCAACCTCCACCTCCAGTCCCGTTCGTCTAGAGGCCTAGGACGCTGCCCTCTCACGGCGGTAACAGGGGTTCGAATCCCCTACGGGATACCAGGGTTTTCAACGAGTTATCGTATTATCGTGTTGGGTCTGGCAACCGGACGCAATGAAATTGGTGGGAACACAAACTTGGTCGAATGGCTGTAGGGCCTGCCAACCATTATTGTCCGTTTGACTTGTGCGTGGGGATAGCCTGGCCGCCGTGCGTCTGAAAAGGCTCTTTGCCGAATGGTGAATGTCTGCGACGGCTAGGGCGTTATCGTTTGACAACGACACTCTGTGTTCATTTTGTCGATCAATTTCATTGATTTAGCTGTCGTTGAGTGAATCCATCCAAACCAACTTTGATTTGATATTACAATGTGACTTTGAAAAAAACCACACTCTTGATGATTTTTGCTAGCCTTGCTTCGTATAGAACTCAACCTTGCTGTTATCAATCCAAGACTCGTCCTCGGCTGCCGTCCCGAAAATAATCGAGGAGGCAGAAAACACTCTGTAGTCAAGTTTCAATGCATCCATCGCAGTGGCCTTGATACATGACGCACGAGCACGGCCTGTCAAGATCAAGCTCTGGATGCCATCAGAGCCAAGAATACTATGGAAATTTGACTGCCTTGCCTGTTCGAGAGTCGGCTCATTGCCACCTTTTTTCGCATAGTCACCAAAACAACTATTGCGATCCTTCGTCAAAACTTGGGCGTTTTTACCTGCTGCTTCCAAAAGCGACTTATTAACAAGCCATTTCTTTGTCAATTTATAACTCAGTTCATTTTCTACTCTAAAGAAATAATCAGATACTTGATTTGATTTACTATATGGACTTGGATTTTTTGTTTTCTTTATAT
>NCAP01000033.1 GCA_002255495.1 Rhodospirillales bacterium 20-60-12
AACCTGCATCAGGAACACGGGCTCATCGTGCCCGCCGCACCAGGCCAGGTCAGCATGACCAGCGTGAACAGCAATATGCCCTTCGCCCAGGACTGGTCCGGTGCGATGGACCTGCCCGGCCTGATCCGCTTCAGCCATGGCGACATGAACCTCAACACCGGTTTTCGTGAAATTCTCACGCTCGATTGCAGTGGCGGCGACGCCCAGCGCATCGCCTTCGCCTGGGCCATGCCCGGCCAAGCCATAGCCGCGCGCAGCTCAGCCACCCTGTCGCGCTCATAAGCCCTGTCAGCTTTGGCACCCGGCTATGATGCAGTGCGGTAGCGCGCAGGCCGGCAGCTTGTTATAGCTCAGGTAGAACAGCACCCAGGAGCTTTGCCATGGACCAGTCGGGCACGATCACCAAGACGAAAGTCACGGGATTACCGGGAGATGGCATCGGCCCCGAAGTCTTTCACGCGACCCAGCGCATTTTCGAAGCCGCCGCCGCCCCCATCGAATGGGAAATGGCCGAAGCCGGCGCCGAGATGTTCAAAAAAGGTGTGGGCACCGGCGTGCCGCGCGAAACCCTCGACAGTATCGCCCGCAACGGTCTCGCCCTGAAAAGCCCGCTCGAAACGCCCGTGGGATTCGGCGGTAAATCCGCCAACGTCACCTTGCGCAAATATTTCGAACTCTACGCCAATATCCGCCCGGTCCGCGAACTGCCCGGCGTGATTACCCCGTTCTCCGGCCGCGGCATCGACATGGTGATCGTGCGCGAAAATGTCGAAGATGTTTACGCAGGCATCGAACATATGCAGACGCCCTCGGTCGCCCAATGCCTCAAACTGATGACCGCGCCAGGCTGCGAACGCATCGTGCGCGCCGCTTTTGGCCTCGCCGAAGCCGAAACCCGCAAAAAAGTAACCTGTGCGACCAAAGCCAACATCATGAAACTCACCGAAGGCATGATGAAGCGCATGTTCGAGAAAGTCGGCCCCGAATATCCCGATCTCGCGCAAGACCACATCATCATCGATAATTGCGCCCACCAGCTCGTCATCGCCCCCGAACAATTCGATGTCATCGTCACCTCGAACATGAACGGCGATATCATCTCCGATCTCGCCGCCGGTCTCGTCGGCGGGCTCGGCATCGCACCCTCGTCCAATCTGGGCGATCACGCCGCCATGTTCGAAGCCGTCCACGGCTCGGCCCCGCAAATCGCTGGCAAAGGCCTCGCCAACCCCACTGCCCTGCTCTCCGCCGGCATCATGATGCTCCGCCATATCGGCGCCTTCGAAGCCGCCACCAAAATCGAACAGGCCCTGTTCATCACCCTCGCCGAAGGCAAAAACCTTACCGGCGATCTCTCGCCGCGCGGCCACGGCGTCGGCACCGATGCCTTCACCGACCAAGTCATCGCCAATCTCGGCCGCTCCTCCAACCTGCCCTCACGCGACTATAAAAAATTCGAACTCGTCGCCTGGCCCGATCTGACGGCCCATACCGAACCCAATACCCGCAGCCTCGTCGGGATCGACGTATTCATCGAATCAGACCTCAGCGCCCAGGAACTTGGCCAGGCCCTCGAAGCCATCGCGCAAGACACACCCTTCCGCCTGAACGGAATCTCCAACCGCGGCGTCCAAGTCTTCCCCCCCACTGGCGGACAAACCTTCCTCGTCGATCATTTCGCCTGCCGGTTCATGTTCAAAAATCCCATCCCCCTGAACGCATCCCTCGCCAACGGACAACCGGAAATCAGCTACCTCGTGCAACGAATCGGCGCGAAATTCACCTGGATGCATATCGAAAAACTGCAAAATTTCGACGGCAAAGACGCCTTCGAACGCCCCCAAGGCGAAGGCTAACCCACCCTCCCGCAGCGGCGCCGCATAGGCCAAGTAAGGTCAAGGGGCTTCGCCCCTTGAAACCCCACCAGGGCATAATGCCCTGGACTCTGACACGGCTCTGACAAAAAAGGGGCTGAGCAAACTGTTTCAAACAGCGTGCTCAGCCCCTTTTTTGTCAGAGCCAGGTCAAAGGTTTCCAAAGGCTTGCCTTTGGCGGAGGTCCAGGAGGCAGAGCCTCATGGCCTTATTTTGTCTGTGCCGCCCCGTTGGGATGGGTTACGTGCCCAGGCCGCCGAGCGCGAGATATTTGATTTCGAGATAGTCTTCGATGCCGTATTTGGATCCTTCGCGGCCGAGGCCGGAGGATTTGACGCCACCGAACGGTGCGACTTCGGTTGAGATGAGTCCTTCATTGATGCCGACGATGCCGTATTCGAGGGCTTCTGCCACGCGGAAGATGCGTCCGACGTCGCGGGCGTAGAAATACGAGGCGAGTCCGAATTCGGTATCATTGGCCATTTCGATGGCTTCTGCTTCGGTTTTGAAGCGGAACAAGGGGGCCACGGGTCCGAAGGTTTCTTCGGTGAAGATGAGGGCGTTGCGTGGCACGTTGGCGAGGATGGTGGGTTCGAAGAAATTGCCGCCGAGCTTGGATTTTTGGCCACCGGTGATGATCGACGCACCTTTGGCGAGGGCATCGGCGATATGTTCTTCGACTTTTGCGACGGCATCCTGATTGATCAGCGGGCCTTGGGTCACGCCATCGGCCATGCCGTCGCCGACTTTGAGCGCTTCGACGGCGATTTTCAGTTTGGCGGTGAAGGCGTCGTACACGCCGTCCTGCACCAGCAGCCGGTTGGCGCAAACGCAGGTTTGCCCGGCATTGCGATATTTGCTGGCCATGGCCCCTTTTACGGCTTCATCGAGATCGGCGTCATCGAACACGATGAAGGGTGCATTGCCGCCGAGTTCCATCGAGAGTTTTTTCACCGTCGGCGCGCATTGGGCGATCAGTTTGGCGCCCACTTCGGTGCTGCCGGTGAAGGTGAGTTTGCGCACCAGCTTGTTGGCGGTCAGTTCGCCGCCGGTGGCACCCGAGGGGCCGGTGATGATGTTGCATACGCCTTTGGGCATGCCGGCGCGTTCGGCCAGCACCGCCAGAGCAAGGGCGGAGAAGGGGGTCTGACTGGCCGGGCGGATCACCCCGGTGCAACCGGCCGCCCAGCCGGGCCCGGCTTTGCGCGTGATCATCGCGGCGGGGAAATTCCACGGTGTGATGGCGGCAAATACGCCGATCGGCATTTTCTGGACAATGATGCGCCGGCCGGCGGCATTTTCCGGGATGACATCGCCATAAATGCGTTTGCCTTCTTCGGCGAACCATTCGATGAAGCTGGCCGCATAGATGATTTCGCCGCGGCTTTCAGCGAGCGGCTTGCCTTGTTCGGCGGTCATGATGACCGCGAGGTCATCGGCGTTCTCGATCATTAAATTGAAGAGTTTGCGCAGGATGGCCGCGCGGTCTTTCGCCAGCATGGCGCGCCAGCCGGCACCGGCACGGTGGGCGGCTTCGATCGCCCGGCGGGTTTCGGCGGCACCCAATGCCGGCACGACACCGACGATCTCGCCAGTTGACGGGTTTTTTACGGCCAAGGTTTTGCCGTCATCGGCCTGGATCCAGGCGCCATCGACGTAATTCGCCTGCCGCAGCAAGGTCGGGTCTTTGAGCGGGAGTTTTGAAGGTTGATTGAGCATGTCGATTCCTCTTTCCTGGGGCATGTCGATTGGTTGGTGATCAGATAGGGTGGCAGGCGGCTGATTTCAGCTGCGCGGAGGGTCACTGCTCGTTTGCGCGGCCAGGGTCGCGCAAAACAGCCGGCGCAGGTTCTGCGCAGCCTCCCAGATGGTCTGATGGGCGGCGCCTGCGGCGATCAATTGGCGCATATGGGCGTAGGCCGTTCCGATCGGGTCTGACCCGAGGTTGTGATCGATGAAGAATTGATCGAGGTTGAACGGGTCGGTGCTTTTCAGATGGCGCAAGAAGGCGTCGCGCGTCGGCTGAAACTGGAAGGCCCGCATCCAGCTCATCTGTAGCGTATAGGCGCCGAGCAATGTGCGGGGCTCGCGCCGTATCGGCACGGCCTTGTGCTGATCGAGCCATTTTGTCAGGCTTTGGCTGTCCATCGGCCGGGCGATTTCAAAGCCCTGCACCCGGCCGACGCCGAGCATGCGCATGGCGTCAAGAATCTCGGGTGTTTCCACACCTTCCACCACAAGCTGGATATCGAGCCAGCTTGTCAGGTTGCGCAGCACCGAGACGAACATCAAATCATCGGGGCGGCGGTGCAAATCGCGGACGAAGCTTTTATCGAGTTTGACGATATCGATCGGTAGATCCCGCATGTTGAGGATGGTTGAATGGCCGGTGCCCAGATCATCGAGTGCCACGCGTACGCCGCGCGCACGCAGCGCAGTCAGTCGCTCGCGCGCTTCGCCAAGATTGCGGAATTCGTAAGTCTCCAGAATTTCGGCGGTGATCCGGCGCGGGTCCATGCCGGTCGTGCGGATGGCTTCGTCAAAGCAGGTCAACGTGTCATCATGCAGCAGGGTAGGTGCGTCGATATTGACTGATAAATCGAGTGTATGGCCGGCTTTTTCCCACACAGCGAGGTCAGCGAGGCCCTGGAGCAGCACCTGTTTGGAGAGTTCTTTACGGTCATCGATGGTGAAATCGGGTAGAAATTTCGCAGGCGGCAGTAATTTGGGACCATCGCGCAGGCGGGCGAGCGCTTCCACCCCGACCACCGCGCCACTCAGCAAATGGATGATCGGCTGGTAATGCACGCATAATCCGCCTTCGGCGAACAAAGCGCGGCCGCGATTCAATTCGGGAGCGGCGTCGATCATGTCCTGATAGATGCACCAGAACCGATTGCGATCGGTCTTTTGCGATTTCGATTCGTAGAGCGCCATGTCCGCATGGCGCAGCAACGTGTCCAAGGGCGCCTGATCCGCCGGGTAAAGTGTCAGGCCGAGGCTGACATTTACTTTGAATTCCTGGCCGTCGGGCAACCTCACCGGAGGCGCGAGTGCGGCGCCGAGCCGGCGGCAGAACCCGTGCAAATCGTGCGACCAGTTCAAATCCTCGAGGATCAGAGCGAATTCATCACCGCCGAGGCGGGCGACGAAATCGGCATTGCGCAATGTGGCGCGCAGCCTTGTTGCCACTTCGCGCAGCACCGCGTCACCGGCGGCATGGCCATGGCGGTCATTGACCAGTTTGAAGTCATCGATATCGAGCACGCTGATTGCCATGCTCTGGTCGTGCCGCATCGTGCGGGCCATGGCCTGGGGCATATATTCGCCGAGTGCGAGGCGGTTCGGCAATCCGGTCAAGGCATCGAGCCGTGCCAATTGGCTTTGCGATTCCCGCTCGGCCTGGAGGCGGGTTTTCAAATCCATCTCATCAAGCGCCCGGCCGATCAGCAAGCCCAGGCGTTCGACCAGTTCAATCAGCGTGTCGTCGAAAACATCCCTCTGGTCTGCCGCCACCAGCAATACGGCCCATAATTTACCGCTCCGGCGGATCGGCATGGCGGCGGATGCCTGCCAGTTATCATCCTTGAAATAATGCCGCCATGGCAGGAGCGTGGGGTCGTTGGTGTAGTCATTGGTCAGCACCAGGCGCCTGGTCCGCCAGGCCCGCACGCCGAGCAGCAACGCGGGGCCTACGGCATCGACATGTTGCACGAGCGCCGATGCAGGCTTCGAGCCGACGCCCGCGGTCGCGAGATCATAACGCAGAAAACCCAATTTATCCGGCTGGCCGATCGAGGCCGCGACGAACAAGCCCGACTGCACGAGACGCCGGCAAATGCCGCGCAGCGCGCCGGCCTCCGTGCGGGCGGACATCAGCGCTTCGCTGCCCTTGAACAAAGCCTGATACAGCAATTGCACGCGCGACAGGGCGGCATTTTTCTCCCGCTCGGCGATCGCAAGCCCCAGGCTTGAAGCCATTTGCGTAATCACGGCCTGCAACAGGGGCGAGGAGAAATAGCTTGGCGTTGCCGCGTAAAGGGCCAGCACGCTGTTATGCTTGTTCTGATTGCGCAGCGGCACCGCGGCCGCAGCGCGCCAACCCAGCTCCGCACCCATGGCGCGCCATGGCGTTACCGCTTCATCGGCCGCCCAATCATTAACGATCTGGATATCGTTGGATCGCCACGCGCGGCCCACCGGACCGTTGGACGTGGCTTTCTGATTGATCGATACCGCGTAGCCGTCGCTGGCGAGCAGGCTGCCGAAATCCACTCCCGCCCAATTTTCGGCGCGCATTCGGCCGTGATCGTCCGGCCGGCCAATCCAGGCGCCCACCATGCCCGGCAGGGTCAGCAGCATGTCCAGAACGGTCTGGCGCAGCACCTGGGCGGACCCGCCTGAGACGAATATTTCATCGAGCCGCAATATCACCTGCCAGGGCTCAAGCCCGGCAATCGGACGCGCGGATTTATTCAGCCCGGCTTCTGCGGGCTGGCTCTGCGGCGCTGGTGTGGCCTGCCGGCTGTCAGTTAAAGGTCGAACATCGTCGGCGCGGTTTCCAAAAACAAGACCCCATCATTGGCGATTAATCATGATGCTGGAACAAGCCCAGATGTTCAGTCTAGTGGCAACAACTTCAAGTTACAGTAAATCAATGCGGCTATGACACAAAAATGATTAACGAAATATCGTCAGGCTCATGATCATGAAAATCGGCAGCAAAATTGCGCAGGCTATGGCGCTATATAGAGCGAATCCTGGCATTTTCACGCCGCGCCGCGCGGCAATGGCGCGGATCATCAAATTAGGTGCATTGCCCAAATAGGTCGCCGCGCCGAAAAATACGGCGCCAGAAGCGATCGCGCTGAGCAGGCGGCTCGGCGGTGTGACCAGGCTGGCCGCATGGCCGCCGGCCGCTTCGAAAAACATCAAATAAGTCGGTGCCGAATCGAGCAGGGCGGAACAAATCCCCGCCAGCCAGAACCACAGGGCCGGATGCGCCTGGCGGAGATCAACCTGGTGCAACAGGCTCAGCACCGGCGCGATGGTGACGAAAATTGCAAAAAACAGAATAATGATTTCGCGCATAGCCGACCAGGCGAAGCGATTATGCTGGCGGATCGCGCGCGGGGTGAATAATTCGGAGAGCAGTATGCAAAAACCCGCCACCAAGGTCGCCAAGGCTTGCTCGCCGGGGATTGCGGCTCCGGCCAGTCGGATATTGCCCGGGTGCCAGAACCCTTCCAACGTAATCGCTCCGGTCAGCAGCAACAGCAGCAGCATGTTCAAGGTCCCGCGCAGGCGCAATGTCTGAGCCAGCGGCGGTGCTTCGCGCCGGGCCAGATGCCGGTCGATCGCGTAGCAAACCGCCAGCACCGGCACGGCCACCATCAGCATCGGCACTAGCAAATAGGTCAGCGGCCAGAAAAATGGCACGCCGCGCAGGAACCCGACCAGCAAGGGAGGGTCGCCCAGCGGGCTGAGCGCGCCGCCCGCATTGGCCACCAGAATGATAAAGGCCACGACCAGATGCCGCTTTTCAAAGCGCTGGGCATTGCTGGCCAGCAGAGGATGGATCAGCAGCAATGACGCGCCGATCGTGCCCATGATGCCGGCCAGCAGCGTGCCGATGATCAATAATAAGACATTACCTGCCGGCCGGCCCCAGGGGCCGCCTGCGACCAGAATGCCGCCGCCGAGCGCATACAGCGCCAGCAGAATCGCCATGAAGGGCACATAATCGACCAATATCGCCTGCCATAACCCGGCCACCGCCACCGCCGGACCTGCCAGAACCACGCTCTGCCCGGCATATAATGCAACCCACAGCACAATGATCGTGCCCATCCGCCTGTGCCACAGGCGCGGCAACAGCCCAGGCAGAACCGCGAAACTGAGCAGCACGCCGATGAACGGCAGCGCATCGACAGGGCTTGCGTTCAACGCAGATCACCACGACATCTGCATGGGGTTGGCGCAAAGCGGGCATCATGACTAGGGTCGCCCACGAAACATGAGGAGAGTGAATGATGGATATGACCGGTGAGCGCCTGATTGAGGCCCCGCGTGAGACAATCTGGGCGGCTCTGAACGATCCTGAAATCCTCAAAGCCTCGATTCCCGGCTGCGAAAGCATCGAAAAATTGTCCGACACCGAGATGAAGGCGGTCGCCGCCATCAAAATCGGCCCGATCGCCGCGCGCTTCAATGGCCGGGTGACCCTCTCCGAGCTTGACCCGCCGAACGGCTACACCATCTCCGGCGAGGGCCAGGGCGGTGTGGCCGGGCACGCCAAAGGCGGCGCCAAAGTCGCGCTGACCGACGAGGCGGGCGGCACCAAGCTCAGCTACGTGGTCAATGCCCAAATCGGCGGCAAAATGGCCCAACTCGGCGCGCGGCTGATCGACGCCACGGCGAAAAATATGGCCGAGCAGTTTTTCACCCGCTTCGCCGCCATCGTCGCGCCGCCGGTCGCGGTCGTGGCAGTCGAACATGAGGTCGCTCATGACGCCGCCGATGAACATGACCACGCGCATGATGTGGCGTTCTTCGCGGCCACCAATCCACGCATTGCCGGCCTGCCGCTCGGTGTCTGGATCCCTCTCGTCATCGCCGCCGTTGCACTGACCATAGTGTTTGGAAAGCTCCTTTGATGGTGCCGGAAAATATCGCCCAAACGGCCGCTCTTCTGGCCGATCATGCCTATATCGCCGATCGGTCTTTGGCCACCAGCATCCATCTCGCTTTGACCATGGGACGGCCGTTATTTCTCGAAGGCGAGCCGGGCACGGGCAAAACCGAAATCGCCAAGGTTCTGGCCGCCGGGCTCGATCGGCGGCTGGTCCGGCTGCAATGCTATGACGGTCTGGACCTTGCCGCCGCGGCTTATGAATGGGACCATGCGCGCCAATTAATGGCCATCCGCCTGGCCGAAACCGGCGGCGCGCGCGATGTCGATACCGTCTCGAACATGGTCTATGGCAGCGAATATCTGCTCCGCCGCCCGTTGCTCTCCGCCATCGACCCGGCTCTGCCGCCCGCGGTGCTGCTGATCGACGAGCTGGACCGCGCGGATGAACCGTTTGAGGCTTTTCTGCTCGAATTGCTGGCTGATTTCCAAATCACCATACCCGAATTCGGAGTCGTGAAAGCGGCCACGCCGCCGCTCGTCATCCTCACCTCCAACCGCACCCGCGAGGTGCATGACGCGATCCGCCGGCGCTGCATCTATCATTGGGTCGATTACCCCGAAGCCGCGCGCGAGCGGGCCATATTGCGCGTCAAAGCACCCGGTGTCGCCGATCAGCTCGCCGCTGAAATCGTCGCGTTCGTCCAGCGCGTCCGCACCATGGATATTTTCAAATCACCCGGCGTCGCTGAAACCATCGATTGGGCATCGGCTTTGATGGCGCTTGATCAGGAGGAGCTGGCTCCCGGCGCGGTCGAGGATACGCTCGGTGTGCTCCTCAAATACCAAGATGACATCGCCAAACTGAAAGGCGCCGAGCTCGCCCGTCTGGTCGGCGAGGCCAAAACCGCAGCCCGCGCCGCCTGAGCCCGATGAGCGAGGGGGCGCTACCGCCGGGCGAGGGCATGCTGGGGCAGAATATCATGCATTTTGCCCGGCTGCTGCGCCGTACCGGTCTGCCGGTCGGCCCCGCCGAGACCATCGCCGCGACCCAGGCGCTCACCCATATCGACCTCGCCGACCGGCGCAGTTTCCATGCCGCCTTGCGCGGCATCATGGTGCATCGTCACGAGCATCAGGCGATGTTCGATCAGGCGTTTTCGCTGTTCTGGCGCAATCCCGATGCCGGTAAATTCGCCGCCGCCCTGGCTGCGATGGATGGCATGCGCCCGCCGCAGGAAGAGCGCGCCGCCCCCGGCGCCCGGCGCCTCGCCGATGCCATGGCATCGAGCCGCGAGCGGCCGCCGCCGCCCGATCAAACGCCGCAAGATGTTGATTCGACACTGACATTCAGCGGCCGGGAAAAACTCGCCGAGCTGGATTTCGAGGCCATGACGGCGAAAGAAATCAACCAGACGAAGCTTGAAATCAAGGCGCTGCGCCTGCCGCTGGATTTACGGCGCACCAGGCGCTTTCGCCCCGATGCCGCCGGTGCCCGCGTTGACATGAAAGCGACCATCAAGCGAAGCCTGGCTCATGGCGGTGAAATTCTCGCTTTATCGCGCCGCGCGCGCGTGACACGGCCGCCGCCTTTGGTCGTGCTATGCGACATTTCCGGCTCCATGGCGCGCTATTCACAAATATTGCTGCATTTCCTGCACGCCGTGGCCAATGACCGAGACCGCGTTTCGGTTTTTCTGTTCGGCACGCGGCTGTCCAATATCACCCGGCAATTACGCAACCGCGACCCCGAGGTGGCCTTCCAGATGGTCGCCTCCGTGGTGCCCGACTGGTCCGGCGGCACGCGCATCGGCGAGGCCTTGGCCGAGTTCAATCAAGTCTGGGCGCGCCGCGTGCTGGCCCAAGGGGCGGTGGTGCTGCTGGTGACCGACGGGCTCGATCGTGACGGCGCAAAAGGCCTGACCGACAACATGGCCCGGCTGCACCGCTCCTGCCGGCGGCTGATCTGGCTCAATCCGCTTTTGCGCTGGGATGGCTTTGCGCCGAAAGCGCAGGGCGCCCGCGCGATCTTACCGCATGTCGATGAATTCCGCCCGGTGCATAATCTTGCATCGTTGCGCACATTGATCGGCGCATTGTCGCAATCGGCACCGCCGCGCCTGTCGGCCCTGCGCGCATGGGAGGACCAAACATGAATGATTCCGAAAATATTCTGGCCATTGCCCAAGCCTGGCATGAAGCGGGCGAGCACGTCGCCATCGCCACCGTCACCCAAACCTGGGGCAGTTCGCCGCGCCCGGCCGGCAGCCGCATGGCGGTCACCAAATCGGGTAAAATTGCGGGCTCCGTCAGCGGCGGCTGCATTGAGGGCGCGGTTGCCAACGAGGCGCTGGAAACCCTCGCCAGCCGCGCCGGCAAAATGCTCGATTTCGGCATTACCGATGAGCGTGCCTGGGAAGTCGGGCTCGCCTGCGGCGGCAAAGTGAAAGTCTTTGTCGAGCCGGTCATATGAAACAATCCCTTCTGGCCGCGCTGATCGCGGCGCAGGCCGAGCGCCGCGCCGTCTCGCTGGCCTTGCGGCTGGGCGATGGCGCGGCCTTTCTCCTCCCCGGCGATCCGGCACCTGAGGCCGTCATCCAGGAAGCAGCCGACATGCGCGCGGCGGATCGCACCGGCACGGTGGAAATCGGTGGCGAATCCTGGTTCATCGAATCACGCAATCCGCCGCCCCGTCTCATTTTGATCGGTGCGGTGCATATTTCTCAGCCGCTCGTGCAAATCGCCGCCGCCATGGGGTTCGAGACCATCATTGTCGATCCGCGCCGCGCATTTGCCACCGATGACCGTTTCCCCGGCACCCGGCTGATGACCGACTGGCCCGATGACGCATTGGACCAGTTGCGCCCCGATGGCCGCACAGCCATCGTCACGCTCACTCACGATCCCAAGCTCGACGACCCGGCGCTGGAACGCGCTTTGCGGTCGGATGCGTTTTACCTGGGTTCTCTGGGCTCTCGCAAAACCCACGCCTCGCGCCTGCAACGTCTGGCCGAGGCCGGGTTCGATGATACAGCCTTGGCGCGCATCCATGGCCCGGTCGGGCTCGATATCGCTGCCGTCACAGCACCCGAAATCGCGCTCTCGATCATCGCGCAAATCGTCGCCGCGCGGCGCATGCCGGCACGCCGCGCGCGCGCGGCCGCATGATTTTCGATGAGGTCAACCTGCCGCAGGCGCGCGGCGGCATATTAGCGCATAATCTGCAAACCGGCGGCCGGGTGATCCGCAAAGGCGCGCTGGTCGATCAGGATGTCATGGCGGCACTCGCAGCGGCCGGATTCGAGCGCATCACCATCGCCCGGCTGGAGCCTGGTGACGTGCCCGAGGGTGAAGCAGCAAGGCGGCTCGGGGCTGCGCTGTGCAGCGCCTATGTCAGTTGCTCGGATGATGTGCATGGCCGGGTCAATCTGCTCGCCACCGTTCCGGGGCTTTTGAAAATCAATGTCCCCGCCATCGAACGTCTGAATTTCATCGACGAAGCCATCACCATCGCAACCCTCGCCGATCTCAGCAATGTCGCTGCCGGCGACATGCTGGCGACGATCAAAATCATCCCCTTCGCAGTCGCGGGTGAAACATTGCGTCTGGCCGAAGCGATCATCGCCCAGTCGCCCGATCTGCTGGTTATCAAACCGTATCGACCATTGCGGGCCGCCCTCATTCTCAGCACCTTGCCGCAATTGAAGGATGCCGCGATCGAGCACACGATCGAAGCGACGCGCGGGCGCATTGAAAGCCGTTCGGGCAGCCTGCTGGCACCGCAAATCGTGCCGCATGAGACCAAAGCCCTCGCCGCCGCCATCACCCAGGCGCTGCAAGACGGTGCCGAGCTTGTCCTGGTCTCCGGCGCGTCAGCGGTGACCGACCGGCTCGATGTCGCACCGGCGGCCATCGTCGCGGCCGGTGGCGTCGTCACCCGCTTCGGCATGCCGGTTGATCCGGGAAATCTCATCTGCTTCGGCCAGATCGGCGCGGTGCAGGCGATCATTCTGCCCGGCTGCGCGCGCAGCGAAAAACTCAACGGCATCGATTGGGTGCTCGATCGGATTTTTGCCGGCGAACCGACCGACGATGCCGCCATCGCACGCATGGGTGTGGGCGGGTTGCTGAAGGAATTTCCCGCCCGCCCCGTGCCGCGTGCCGCCACGTCACGCGGCACGGGGCGGGCGCCGCGCGCCAAACCCCGTGTTGCCGCCATCGTTCTGGCGGCCGGCCTGTCCCGCCGGATGGCGCCCGACAACAAACTTCTGCTCCGCCTTCATGATGGCCGCACCATGATCGAAGCCACCATCGATCATGTGCTGGCCTCCCACGCGCGGCCGGTATTCGTCGTCACCGGACATGATGATGCAGCGGTCAAATCGGTCATCGGCAAGCGCCGGGTGAGTTTCGTTCACGCCGATGATTATGCCCAAGGCATGGCGGCCAGCCTGCGCGCGGGCCTCGCCGCCCTGCCGGACGATATCGGGGCCGCGTTGATTTGCCTGGGCGATATGCCGCTGGTTGAACCTGCCATTCTCAATCGCATCATCGCCGCCTACGACCCCGATGAAGGCCGCTCCATCGCCATCCCCGTCCATCACGGCACGCGCGGCAACCCACGCTTATGGGACCGGCGCTATTTCCCTGACATGATGTCGCTGCAGGGCGATGAGGGTGCCAAGCAAATTCTGCACACCCATATGGATCAGGTCGTCGATGTCGAGATTTCTACGCCGGAAGTGCTGCAGGATTTGGACGATCCTGCAGCGATAAAGGCGCAGGGATTATTCTCATAGATCAATATTGGTTTAGCTAGAGCGTTTTCCGATCAGGTTGAATCTACGATTCAACCTGATCGGATGTTGCTCTAGAATCACTTGACTCCAGCTAAACCAATGAAATCGATCGATAAAAAGAACAGTGAGCGTGTCGTTGTAAAACGATCACGCTCTAACCAGCGCGGCGGCGCCGAAATTTACTTCTCGACGAAGGCTTTCTCGATGACGAAATGGCCGGGGTTGGAAATGCCGCCATCCTCGAACCCGCGGCCGGTCAGGAAATCTTGCATATCGGCGAGAAATTGCGGGCTCCCGCACAGCATCACCCGGTCGGTCGCCACATCGAGCTTGGGCATGCCGCGCTGTTCAAGGAATGCGCCGGATTCGAGCAATTCGGTAATCCGGCCATTGGTGGAAAACGGCTCACGCGTCACCGTCGGCACGTAAATCAGTTGCGCGCGGACTTGCGGGCCCACCCATTCATTGCCCGGCAGAATGCTCTGAATTGTCTCCTGATACGCCAAATCCGCGATGTTGCGGCAACCATGCATCAGGATCACTTGCGAGAATTGATCATAAGTCTCGGGGTCTTTGATAATGCTGAGGAACGGCGCGAGGCCGGTGCCGGTGCCGAGCAGAAACAAGCGTGAGCCGGGGCGCAGCGCATCGAGCACCAACGTGCCGGTCGGCTTGCGGCCAATATAAACCTGGTCGCCGGGCTTGATGTCTTTCAGGCGAGAGGTGAGCGGGCCGTTCGGCACTTTGATGCTGAAAAATTCC
The DNA here is from genome assembly GCA_002255495.1 of Rhodospirillales bacterium 20-60-12. Taxonomy (GTDB): domain Bacteria; phylum Pseudomonadota; class Alphaproteobacteria; order Acetobacterales; family Acetobacteraceae; genus 20-60-12. The sequence continues at coordinate 14,067 of NCAP01000033.1, forward strand.
AGCTCTTCCTCGTAATTCGCACTCGCCATGCTGTAGGCGCGCAGCAAAGGCCGGCCATCGGCCTCGATCCCCACCATGGTGAATTGGCCGTTGCGAAACCGAAAGGCTGGATCGCGCGAGGTGGCAAAACTGAACAAGGTCTCGTTCCAGTGATGCACCCGCAAAACTGTTTCAGCATGAAGCTCAGCCATATAACCTCGTCCTCGTGATCATGTGCCAGCGATAGCAGATAGGCCCATCTGATAAAATAAAAGTCCGGGCAAAATAAAAGACCGGGAGGCTCTGCCCCCCGGCCTTTGCAGTGCAGCCGGTCGGGGCAGATTATGCAGCCCGGCGCGGCCGGCCGGCATTACGGTTCGCCGGCGGGCGTTGGCTGTTATTGCGGAACCCGCCTTGCGGGGGTTTGCCCATACGCGGCGGTGCTGTTTCAACCGGCGGCGTGCCGCTGGCGATTTTCAGCGGTTGGCCGGTCAATTTCTCGATGGCGCGCAAAAAGCCGCGCTCGCTGCCATCGCAGAATGACAAAGCAATGCCGGTGGCACCGGCGCGCGCCGTGCGGCCAATCCGGTGAACATAGCTCTCCGGCTCGTTCGGCAGATCGAAATTCACCACATGGGAAATGCCGGTGACATCGATGCCGCGGGCGGCAACGTCGGTCGCGACCAGAACCCGTGCCCGGCCGGAGCGGAACCGCTCCAGCGAACGCTGGCGGGCATTCTGGCTTTTATTGCCGTGCATCGCTTCCACCGGAAAGCCGTCGCTCGCCAGATGTTCGGCCACTTTGTCCGCCGCACGTTTGGTGCGGGTGAACACGATGACGCGGTTCATCTCGGGGTCGCGCAGCAGATCGGTCAGCTTGCTGCGTTTCGCGCCGGTTTCCATGAAATGCACGAATTGCTCGATTTTCGGCATGGTCGCGGCTTCCACTGCCACACTCACCTTCACCGGGTTGCGCAGTAAGGTCTGGGCCAGTTCGCCGACTTCCTTGGGCATCGTGGCCGAGAACAGCAGTGACTGGCGGCCGGTCGGCATGGTGACGATGATCCGGCGGATATCCTTAATAAAGCCCATGTCCAGCATCCGGTCGGCTTCATCGAGCACCAGATATTGCGCCATATCGAGCTGCAATTCCTTGGTGTTCATCAGATCGCAAATCCGGCCCGGTGTGCCGACAACGATATCGATGCCGCGCGACATGGCACGCACCTGACCGCCACGGCCAACGCCGCCGAGGATCAAAGTGGTGCGCAGGCCAAGCCCGGCGCCGAGCTTGCGGAAGGTTTCATCAATCTGCACGGCCAGTTCGCGGGTCGGCGCCAGGATCAGCGCACGAGCACAGAAGGGGCGCGGGCGGATGCGTTCAGCCTGCAGCCGGTGCAGCAGCGGTAGCGCGAAAGCTGCGGTCTTGCCGCTGCCGGTCTGGGCAATGCCCATCAAATCGCGGCCGTCCAGCAGAACCGGAATGGAGGCGGCCTGGATTGGCGTCGCCACAGTAAAATTCTGCGCCGCAAGGGCGCGCAGCAAAGGCTCGGCAAGGCCGAGTTGGTCAAAATTGGTCACGGTCAAAACAACATTCCTATGTCCGGCGTCTCACAATGAGAAGCCGGTTTAAACATCCGCGATCCACGCGCGATGCTGGAACGGACAGGTTTCGGATTAAAGCCTGAGGGAAGCGGCCGGTTCAGGCCACCACTCGCGCACGCAGACAGTGACGGTCATGTGCACCCGCAGCATAAATAAAGCAAGCCTTGACGCGGCGGTGCCGGCACTAATTTGCGCGGGTCAGCTCATACAAGGCCACCGCACCGGCCACCGAGACGTTCAAACTCTCCATCCCGCCCGGCATCGCCATGGCCACGAGCTCGTCGCAGGTCTCGCGCGTCAACCGGCGCATGCCCTCGCCTTCCGCGCCCAGAACCAGGGCCACGCGGCGCCCGCCGAGCGCCTTGTTCGATAATAGGCTGCTGGCATTGGCATCCAGCCCGACCACCCATAAATCGGCGGCCTTCAGGGCAATCAAGGCGCGCGCAATATTAACGGTGCGCAGCAGCGGAATTTTTTCCAGCGCGCCGGAAGCGGCCTTCGCCAGGGCGCCGGTTTCCTCCGGCGCATTGCGGTCCTGGGTGATCACGGCTGCCACGCCGAAAGCCTGTGCCGAGCGTAAAATGGCGCCGATATTGCGCGGGTCGGTCACCTGGTCGAGCACCAGAATCGGCCCCGGCCGCTTCAGGCAGTCGGTCAATGAGGGTGGGTTCAACGGGTCGGCCAAAATCGCCGCCCCTTGATGAACAATGCCGCGGCCGAGCAAGGCATCGAGCTTGTCCCGATCCACGATATCCGCGCCAACCGCCCAGGGTTTGGGCACCATGGCGGCCAATGTCGCCTCCGCCTCTGAGGTCAGCATCAGCCGGCGGGTCCGCCGGGCCGGGTTGGCCAAAGCGGCCGCTACCGCATGGGTGCCGTAAATCCATAAGCCGCCGTTGGGTGGGCGGGTGGCCTGGCCGCCCCGTTCACCGCCCCGTTCACCGCCCCGTTCACCGCCCCGTTCACTGCCCCGCTCACCCCGTTCCCCGCCGCGCTCATGATGCGTGGGGCGGGTGCCGGCGAATTTGCCGGCGAATTTCATCGTCTTGCCGCTGCTCGGAGCACCATGGCGGCCTGCCGGCTTGCCTTCGCCGCGTTCGATACCGCGTTGTTCAGAATAGGATTTTTCGCCTCGGTTCTTGCCCGGCGCGGCTTTGTCGGTGCCCCGGTTGAAGCTACCCCTGCCATCGGCATTATTCCGGTCGGACGAGCGTGCCTCTCCGCCGCGCCCTTCGGGCGGCTTGCCAGCAGTCGCGCGTTTTTCGCCGCCCGCATCATTTTTGCCGGCATAGGATGTGCGCGGGCCAGATTTGCCGGGCCTGCGGTCAGGTGCCGGCTTCCCGGCTGATTTGGAGGAAAATTTCGGGCGGTCAGATCGATGTTCGGCCATGCAGCATGCAGTAGGCCCGCGGCGTCACGTTGACAACGCCGCGCCGATGAAACAGATGGAGCGCGGTTACGGAAGGGTGCCCGAGTGGCTAAAGGGGGCGGACTGTAAATCCGCTGGCGCACGCCTACGTTGGTTCGAATCCAACCCCTTCCACCATCCCATCACTGCGCCTGATACAACGTCACCACGCACGCCCCGCCTAGCCCCAGATTATGCTGCAAGGCGGTCTTTGCCCCGGGCACCTGCCGGGCCCCAGCGTTGCCGCGCAATTGCTGGGTCAGCTCATAACATTGCGCGAGGCCCGTCGCACCGAGCGGATGGCCCTTGGACAGCAACCCCCCCGATGGATTGGTCACATAGCGCCCGCCATAGCTGTTATCGCCATCGGTGACGAAACGCGCCGCTTCGCCCTCCGGGCACAGGCCGAGCGCTTCGTAGGAGATCAATTCATTTTGCGCGAAGCAATCATGCAGCTCCACCACATCTAAATCCTCTGGCCCGATTCCCGCCTGCTCGTAAGCCTGCGCTGCCGCCTCGCGCGATAAATCGAAACCGACCATGCGGATCATGTCCTGCGCATCGAAGGTCGATGGATAATCGGTGGTCATCGCCTGGCCGGTGATTTCCACCTGCGTGCTCAGCCCATGCCGGCGGGCGAATGTCTCGGACACCAATAAAGCCGCCGCTGCCCCGCAGGTCGGCGGGCAGGCCATCAGCCTGGTCATCACGCCGGGCCACAAAGCGGGCGAGGCCAGCACCTCCTCGGCGCTCACTTCCCGGCGAAACAAAGCGAGCGGATTTTGCGCCGCATGACGGCTGGCTTTGGCACGGATCTGGGCGAAAATATCCAAGCCGGTACCGTATTTTTCCATATGGCTCAGCCCCGCGCCGCCGAAATAGCGCAAAGCCAGGGGCAATTCAGCCATGCCGACGAGTTCATCCGTCACCGCGTCGAATTTCTCGAACGGTGTCGGCCGGTCCTCGAATATATTGCCCAGCGCGCCGGGGCGCATTTCCTCAAAACCCAAGGCCATCGCGCAATCGACCATGCCCGATGCCACGGCCTGCCGGGCGAGGAATAAAGCGGTCGAGCCGGTCGAGCAGTTATTGTTCACATTGATGATCGGAATCCCGGTCATGCCCAGTTGGTAAAAAGCCTTCTGGCCGCTGGTCGAATCACCATACACGTAGCCGGCATAGGCTTGCCGCACGGCGCTATAGTCCAGCCCGGCATCATCGAGCGCCAGGCGCCCCGCGCGCTCGGCCATGACATCGTAATGCGCGTTGTCACCAGGCTTGACGAACGGGATCATCCCCACGCCTGCGACCATAACTTTGACCATGCTAACGCTCCTCCGCTTGCCGCAAGGCCGCCAGTAGCCGCGCCTTGATTTCGGTCTTGACCAATTTACCGACTTTCGAACGCGGCAGATCAGCCCAGATTTCGATCTGCTTGGGGGCTTTCACGCTACCGATCCGCGCCTTGACGAAGCCGATCAATTCATCCTGCACCACTTGCCGGCCCGGGCGCAATTGCACCACCGCCGTCACCCGCTCGCCCCATTTATCATCAGGCAAGCCCACCACCGCGCCGTCCTGGATTGCCGGATGTTCAAGCAAAGCCTGTTCGACCTCGGCTGAATAGACATTGAACCCTCCGGTGATGATCATGTCTTTCGCTCGATCGACGATGAACAGGTAATTCTCCGCATCGAGATAGCCGATATCGCCTGTATGATGCCAACCGAAACGCGAAGCCTCGGCCGTGGCACTGGGGTTTTTATAATACCCCGGCATCACCAATGAGCCGCGCAGCACAATTTCGCCGCGGCTGCCCCTTGGTAACAGCGCCCCTGCTTCATCCATCACCGCCACTTCGCAGAGCGGCGAAGGCCGCCCGGCGGAGGCGAGGCGAGCATAGGCAATGCTGCCATCCGCGTTGAAATGATCCGAAGGGGCCATAGTGGAAATCATCATCGGCGCCTCGGTCTGGCCGAATAATTGGGCCATGACCGGGCCGATGCGGGCGATGGCGTCAGCCAGTTTCGCCGCCGCAATCGGGGCTGCTCCATACCAGAAACATTGCAGCGACCGCAGATCCGCAGCCTGCAGATCGGGATGGTCCAGCAGCATGTAAATCAAGGTCGGCGGCAGAAATGTATGGGTCACGCGATACGCGGCGATCAGTTGCAAAAACATGCTGAGATCGGGCTTGGGCATAATCACCACCCGTCCGCCCAACGCCATGATCGGCAGGCATAAAACTCCCGCCGCATGGGTCAGCGGGGCAAGCGCCAAATAAACCGGCCGGCCCGCGAAGGGATAGCTCATCAAAGTAATGGCCGACATCGCCTCCAAATTCCGCCCCGACAGCATGACACCTTTCGGCTGTCCCGTTGTGCCGCCGGTGCCGGCAATCATTGCGATGTCATCGGCTGGTGCAATCTCGATCAGCGCGTCATCGAGGGTGCGCAAACATTCATCGAGCGAGGCGGCGTAGGGCAGGCTTGCATCAAGGCAGATGAGTAAAGTCAGTTGCGGTAAATCGCCTTTGATTTTCTCAACCAGAGGCGCATAGGCATTTTGGAAAATCAGGCAGGTGCAATCAAAGCCATCGAGTAATTGCCGGTTTTCGGCAGCCTCGTTGCGCGGATTGATCGGACACCAAATGGCGCCCGCGCGCGAAATGGCAAACACGCAGGCAAAGGCAACCGGATCATTGCCCGCCAGCACGGCGATTTTCGCACCGGCGCCCATGTTGTTCCGGTGCAGAAATCGGGCAATTTTGTACGTCAATTGTTGCACCTGACGATAGGATATATCGATATCGCCCATCGTCAGGCAGGGCTTATCGGGCCCGAGAGAAGCGCCTTTATCCAGATAATCGATCAGTCTCATGGCGTCTCTCCCGGCTCGTTCGTCTCAGCGATGAACGCTCAGGATCGGTTCCATCACCAGCCCGAAGGATTTCAGGATGCCGAGCAATTCGCGATGCCCGAATGCCTGACAGGCGGACGCGAATCCGGCCCGGCGCGGCGCCTGCTGCAGCAGTGAATAGGCGGAGTAAGCCTGCAACAACCCGGTTTGCTTGTAATTGCAATTGCCATGAATGATGCAATGCGCACGGCCCAGCGGGCCCGAGGCCATGACAGAATCAATCGATGTATTGATCCGCGGGTTTTCCCGCGGCGGCATCGCCGCCTGGATCGAGTTGGCAATCGCGGTGAGTTGCGCTTCCTGCTCGGCGATCGGCAAAGGCTTGATCTGCTCGTCAAACATTTTCTGCGTCGCTATCACGCCCTGCATCACTTCGCGCGCCGTCACCCCGCCTTGCACTTTCACATTCGCCACACGCGGATCATTCTTGAACCAGATCGGGTGGCTGGTGCCACCCCAGGGTACGGCCAGCGCTGTTGCATGCTGCCCGGGCACAGCCACCTCGAATGTCGTATTCGATGGCCATTCGAGAAATTTATTCTGCTCGAGATAATACCATTTTGCCTTCAGAATGGTAAAGATGGTCTGGGTGGATGCATAAGTCGGAAAGCCTTTCCACAAAACCAGAATATCCAGCGTATCGAGACCGGGAGATTCCAGGCAGATATTGGCGGCGATTTCCCCGGTCGTGTACATTTGTGCAATGCCCGGCGAGAGCAGCAGGCCCTTGGCGGCAAATGCAGCGCCCCAATTTTCCTGCGCCGACAGCACCCAATCCTGCTCACCCGTGGTATCCATGTAATGGCAACCGGTGGCCAGGCACGCCTGCACCACTTCGGGGCCAAATTTGATGAACGGGCCAACCATGTTGCAAACCACGCGGGCGCCCTCGAACAAGGCCGTCAAGGCGGCGACATCATGCGCCACTTCCACCACTTCGTAATCCGCCGTCTCAACGCCGGGCACTTTATCCACCACCGCCTGCACGCGCGCGCCATCGCGCCCTGCCGCAATGAACGGCACGTTCATCTCACGCAGATATTCACAAACCAGGCGGCCCGTATAGCCCGACGCGCCATAGACAATCACCGGCTTCTTGCTGTTCATATCACTCACTCCCTTAAATGATGTTATGAGCCCATGCCGCCATCGACCGGCAGACCGATGCCGGTGATGAATTTGGCCGCATCGCTGCACAGAAATACCGCCGCATTCGCCATATCCTCGACATCGCCGAGTTTGCCGAGCGGGGTGAGGCCGATGACATCGCCGATGGCGGCCTCGACGCTGGGGAATAATCCGGCTGTGACAACATCGGTCGCGAGTTTCAGGCCCATCTCGGTCGCTACCAGGCCAGGGTAGATGCAATTCACCCGCACCCCGTAGCCGAGCTTGCCGGCTTCCGCCGCACCCACGCGCGTCAGTCGATCCACCGCCGATTTGGTCGCCGAATAACCGGCAATCGCGGGAAACGCGATGGTCGCCGCAACCGAGGAGATGTTGACCACAGCGCCACCTTTGCCCGCAGCCCCGCCGGGGCGCATGGCGCGAAAGGCGTGCTTCATGCCCAGCAATGCGCCGACGATATTCACATCGAGCATTTTGCGCAGTGATGAGGCCTCGATATCGACAACCAGCGCGGTCACTTCGATGCCGGCATTATTGACCAGAATATCAAACCCGCCGAGTTCCCTGATCGTCGCGGCAATGGCCGTCCCCCAGGCCGCCTCGTCCGTCACGTCGAGCCGCGTGAAGCTGGTTTTGGCGCCCGATTTGGCAATCTCGGCTGCCATGGATCGGCCGTTCGCCTCGGCAATATCACCGATCATGACGGCCGCCCCGGCTTTCGCCAAAGCCTGCGCAATGGCGGCGCCAATACCTTGCGCGCCGCCGGTGACGAGCGCCTTGCGGCCCGTCAGGTCGAATTGTCCCATTGTCGTTTCCTCGTTTTATGATTCGAAATTTTGCTGAACTGGTCTGGATCGTGTGCGTCGTTCTTCCCTTTTTGCAGCCCTTTTTGATGGCTTGCCTGGGCATCTGGAACCGAATTTGGGCAAGTGTCAAGAAATTATTGGACGACCGTCAAGATATTTTGCCCAACCCATCGCAATCATGTTATTTCTTGATCCGACCGCCTTGCGTGCTATGGCGGATCAGGAACGGCGATGAGCGCGCCTTTTGGACAAAAGGATGGTATCTGTGGCGGTTGAGATTTTGGAGCGTGAGTCGGGCGGGCGGGTCGATAAATTCGTCGAACGGCGGCGCGAGCTGGCGCAAGCCGCGGTGCAGACCTTGGCCGAACTTGGCTATGCCCGCACGTCGTTGCGTGAGATTGCTCAGAACTCGGCCTTTTCGCACGGCGTCCTGCATTATTATTTCAAGGACAAAGCCGATCTGATCATGTGCTGCGTGCGGCATTATAAAGCCCATTGCGTCACGCGCTATGATGTTGTGAGCGAAACATCACGCACCCCGACCGCCTTGATCGATGGGTTTGCCGAGAGCCTGGCCGCCAGCTTGCGCGAAGAGGCGCAATTGCACCGGCTTTGGTACGATCTGCGGGCGCAGGCGATGTTCGAGCCGGCTTTTCGTGCCGATATCGCCGAAATCGATGGCAATTTACAGGCGATGATCTGGCGCGTCATGGCACGCTATTTCGCCCTCGCGGCCGCGGAGCCCAGCATCACACCCTCATTGGCTTACGCGATGTTCGATGGTCTGTTCCAGCAAGCCTTGCTGAAATATCTCTCCGGTGAGGCGCGTGCCGTGGATGATATGCAGGCCGACGTGCGGCTGCTGTTTGCGCGGATTCTACCCTGTGGGCCTCATATCGCAGGTGCTGCGTCATAAGTTCTCGCGCGCTCGTGCAATTCGACCAGGGCTGAAGCGATGTCTTCGGGCGTCCATGCCATCGTGGCCCGCCCGATGGTCAGCTCGGCCGATGACGTCTCTGCCAGCAATCCTTGCGCAAAATAACCGAACAGCCAGACACCGCGCTCCTTCGCCAAACCGAGGGCCGCTTGCTGCATGGCTTCGGCACCGGCGCAAAAATGCACCTGGAATGAATTGCATTGCGGCTCGGCGGGGAATACCCGCAGCCCCGGTGTTGCCTCAATTGCCTGCGCGATCGCGCGGGCGTGGCGGAAATATTCACCCATCAAAGGCAGCGTGTTGCGCAACCCGTCGAGCGCGCTGATGATCATCGGGAAGGCGCATGGCAAATCGCCGCCGAAGCGCAACCGCCAGGGTTTCGCCGCTTCGATCAGCGCCGCA